>JBKOUS010000093.1:0-7786 GCA_046723505.1 Actinomycetota bacterium | reverse complement strand
CGGCCCCGAACGGAACCGTTTGGTCTGCCGGGCGAGCGTCGCTGGATGACAGATGACAGCGCGGTCGTAGTAGGTCTGACCGTTCAGGGTGTATACCCGCGATCTATCAATGCCGTACGAGCCGGTGCGGAGGGTGTTCATGTACGACAGCAGGCCTTCGAGGTGAGCGCGATAGCGCTTGACATAGTTGGTCACCCAAGGCGCGGCGCCGGTATTGCCGATCACGGCGTGCATCGGGCTTAGCAGCGGGATATCCACCGGCCGAATGGAGCGCACTGGCGCGACGCTGTGGGCGATGCGGGAGTGGAAGACCGGAACGAGCCGGGTCCCGCTATAGCCCGACGCGTCCCGATAGCCCTCGAGTTCAACGAAGACAATGTCGGCCTTGTCGATGCCGCGCTGTGGATGCTCATAGCGATTGTCCGGCACCTTGACCGCAACCGCAGCGTGACGCGCGTCGGCCTCGTCTTCCAGCAGCTTGCCCGTGAGCGGCCAGCGCGGCCGCGTGTCGACCGAGGGGGACGGGCTGGGAGTCGGGCTGGGAGTGGGTGGTGGTGTCGGGGGGGCGATCAGCTGAACGGACGGTTTCGAACAGCCGGCCAGCCCGATACCGACGATTCCCAACAGGGCCGCGCGCCGGCTGATCTGCGCCACTATGAAGTCCTCCGTCGGCCGCTGCGACGTTGCTGTGCGGGAAGGCAGCTTCATCTTAGGGGCGCACAGGATGGCCCACGGGAGAATCTGGGAGCCGACACGCCGCCGGGCTGTCCGGTGCAATCGGCTGCGGCAATTTTGACATAATGTTGCTTATCGGACAACGGAGTGGGCGAGTCGCACCCATAACGACTCCGGTCCGCGAGGGCCTCGGTCAGGTGCCGACGTAGGCCGCGAGGTGCTCGCCGGTGAGCGTGGAGCGGGCAGCCACCAACGCCGCGGGTGTGCCCTCGAAGACGATCTGCCCGCCGTCGTGGCCGGCGCCGGGGCCGAGGTCGATGATCCAGTCGGCGTGCGCCATGACCGCCTGGTGGTGCGCGATCACGATGACCGACTTGCCGGACTCAACAAGCCGGTCGAACAGGCCGAGCAGCTGCTCGACGTCGGCGAGGTGCAGGCCTGTGGTCGGCTCGTCGAGGACGTAGACGCCGCCCTTCTCGGCCATGTGGATGGCCAGCTTGAGCCGCTGCCTCTCGCCGCCGGACAGCGTAGTGAGCGGTTGGCCGAGGCTGAGGTAGCCGAGCCCGACGTCGACAAGCCGGTCGAGGATAGCGTGCGCGGCCGGTATGCGCGCCTCGCCGGCGCCGAAGAACTCCTCGGCCTCGGTCACCGACATCGCGAGTACCTGGCTGATGTCGCGGCCGCCGAGGTGGAACTCCAGCACCGACGCCTGGAACCGCTTCCCTTCGCATTCTTCGCAAGTGGTGACAACGCCGGCCATCATCCCCAGGTCGGTGTAGATGACACCTGCACCGTTGCAGTTGGGGCAGGCGCCCTCGGAGTTGGCGCTGAACAGCGCCGGCTTCACGCCGTTGGCCTTCGCGAACGCCTTGCGTATCGGTTCAAGCAGCCCCGTGTACGTCGCCGGGTTGCTCCTCCGCGAGCCCCGGATCGGGGTCTGGTCAACCGACACCACCCCGTCCCGTCCGGACACTGAGCCGTGGATCAGCGAGCTCTTGCCCGAGCCCGCCACGCCGGTGACGACGACCAGCACGCCGAGCGGGATGTCGACGTCGATGTCCTGCAGGTTGTGGGCATTGGCGCCCCGCACGTCTAGCACCCCCGACGGCGTACGCACCGATGGCTTCAGGGAAGCACGGTCGTCCAGGTGCCGCCCGGTGAGCGTGCCACTGACCCGCAGCCCTTCCACGGTGCCCTCGAAGCAGACGCTGCCGCCCGCCGTACCCGCGCCGGGGCCGAGGTCGACGACGTGGTCGGCGATCTCGATCGCCTCCGGCTTGTGCTCCACAACCAGCACGGTGTTGCCCTTGTCCCGCAGTCGCAGCACCAAGTCGTTCATCCGCTGGATGTCGTGGGGGTGTAGCCCGATTGTCGGCTCGTCGAACACATACGTGACGTCGGTCAGCGATGACCCGAGATGGCGGATCATCTTGGTGCGCTGCGCCTCGCCGCCCGACAGCGTGCCCGACGACCGCTCGAGTGAGAGGTAGCCCAGCCCGATCTCCACGAACGAGTCGAGGGTCTCCCCCAGCGACGCGAGCAACGGCGCCACCGACGGTTCGTCCAGGCCGCGCACCCACCCGGCGAGGTCGCTGATCTGCATTGCGCACGCGTCGGCGATGTTGGTCCCCTTGATCTTCGAGGACCGAGCCGCCTCGTTGAGCCGGGTGCCACCGCACTCGGGGCAAGCGGTGAACGTCACCGCCCGCTCCACGAACGCGCGGACGTGCGGCTGCAGCGCATCGACGTCCTTGGACAGGAACGACTTCTGGATCCGCGGGATCAGCCCCTCGTACGTCAGGTTGATCCCCTCGACCTTGATCTTGGTCGGCTCCTTGTGGAGCAAGTCATGCAGCTCCTTCTTGGTGAACTTCCTGATCGGCTTGTCCATGTCGAAGAAGCCGCTGCCGCTGAAGATTCGGCCGTACCAGCCGTCCATGCTGTACCCGGGGATGGTGAGCGCACCCTGGTTGAGCGACTTGCTGTCGTCGTACAGCGCAGACAGGTCGAAGTCGGTGACCGAGCCCCAGCCCTCGCATCGCGGACACATGCCGCCGGTGACGCTGAAGCTTCGCCGCTCGGTTTTGCCCTCACCGCGCTCCATCGTGATCGCACCGGTACCTCGGACGGAGGGGACGTTGAAGGAGAACGCGTTGGACGAGCCGATGTGCGGTTTCCCGAGCCGGCTGAAGAGGATGCGCAGCATCGCGTTGGCGTCGGTCGCGGTGCCGACCGTGGAGCGGACGTTGGCGCCCATTCGCTCTTGGTCGACGAGAATCGCGGTCGTCAGCCCGTCGAGCACGTCGACCTCAGGCCGATCCAGCGTCGGCATGAAACCCTGCACGAATGCGCTGTAGGTCTCGTTGATCAGCCGCTGCGACTCCGCGGCGATTGTGTCGAACACCAGCGAACTCTTGCCAGAGCCGGAGACGCCGGTGAACACCGTCAGCCGGCGCTTCGGGATCTCGACATGTAAGTCCTTGAGGTTGTTCACGCGCGCGCCCCGCACGCGGATCAGGTCGTGGCTGTCAGCGACGTGCACCGCAGGCGACTGGGTGTCCGTCCTCGTAGCCGTGCTCATCGTGCCTCCATCTGTTGGGCGGAGCCGCCGTCGCGGTCTCCCTCGCCGTCGCCTGTCTCGATCTAACCAGCTTCGAGCAGTCCGTCTGACGCGCTCGGAGCCTCTGCGCCCCGACCTCGCCGCGAGCCCGGCCGAGGCGTCAGATGGAATCCGGCCCACGCAGCAAACCGGTTTACCCGGGCGCTCATCGGTCCTGAAGAAGCCCCAGGACGTTGCCGTCGGGGTCGCTGACGGTAGCCACCAGGCGGCCGCCACCGACGTCGTGCGCGGGCTCGTTCACGGTCGCACCCGCCGCGGTCACCTCGGCCAGCTTTGCCTCGATGTCCGAGACGTGCCAGTAGGCCACCGGTGAGGTCATGCCCTGAGGTCCGCCGCCCGGCACCAGCCCGATCTGCTGGCCGGCGGCCTCAAAGCCGACATAGTAAGGCCCGTCGGTCTGCGGCGGTACGCCGAGCAGGGCGGCGTATACCGCCTTGGCCGTCGCCAGGTCGGACACGGGATGCAGCACGGTCTGGATTCCCTGGGTGGTGGAAGAGCTGTTCATGTTCACTCCTAAAGTCGTGGGTCAGATCGACCCGGGGTGGTTGGGATTGTCGAGCTCAAAGACGAACGGAAAGGCTGCCGTGGCCAGATGGCTCAGCGCAGCTCCTGGATGCGGATCATGTTGCCTGCGGGATCGCGGAACGCGCAGTCCCTGACGCCGTACGGCTGCTCGGTCGGCTCCTGGACTACTTCGGCGCCGCTGCCCTCCAGCTTGGCGAAAGTGCCGTCGAGGTCAGCGGTGGCCAGGTTGACGCCGAAGTAGCTGCCTTTGGCCATCAGCTCGAGAATGGTGCGGCGCTCGTCGTCGGTGATGCCGGGGGTGGCGGCCGGCGGGTGCAGAACGATGGACGTGTCGGGCTGGTCAGCAGGGCCGACCGTGATCCAGCGCATCCCCTTGTATCCGACGTCGTTGCGGACCTCGAAGCCGAGCGTGTCGCGGTAGAAGACCAGGGAGGCGTCCGGGTCGGTGTGCGGAAGGAAGCTCGAGTAGATGGTGATGTCCATGCCAGTCACGCTAGTTCTGGCTCGGGGGTCCGCGCTTCTCGATTCCTGATCGGTCTGGTCACCTGTTTCGCCACGCAGGACGGGATCCCCGCGGTGGCGAGCGCCTCCTGGCGCCGGTAGACGCTGGGCGGCACACCGACCAACTCGGTGAAGCGAGTGCTGAAGGTGCCCAGTGACGAGCAGCCGACCGCAAAACAGACCTCGGTGACACTGAGGTCGCCACGACGCAGCAGCGCCATCGCGCGTTCGATGCGCCGCGTCATCAGGTAACCGTACGGCGATTCGCCGTATGCGAGCCGGAATTCGCGGCTAAGGTGCCCCGCCGACATGTGTGCGCCGCGGGCGAGCGCCTCGACGTCCAGCGGCTGCGCGTACTCCCGGTCGATCCGGTCGCGGACGCGGCGCAGCAGCGCGAAGTCGCGCAGGCGCTGTTCCGCGGCGGGTCTGCTGGTCACATGTGAGATGGTACGTCGCACCGGGGTTGACCAGCGCCGCTGGGCCTCCCACCTCACTCCATGTCCGCTCCGCCCCTCCGACGCCGGCCTGATCGGCGGTTCCACCTCCTAGTTCCCGGTCCTGCTCGGTGCCGAAGTGGCCGTGTCATTCCCCATTCGACTCAAGATTCGCAGCCATCCTGGCGAGCACGTCGATAGTCGCTCGGTACTCCTCAGGAGAAATCCCGCCCAGCAGGGCCTGACGCAGTTCGGCCACAGTTGCCTTGACGATCTCGAATTGCGCCTGGCCGGTCTTTGTCAGATTCACGATGTTGTCCTTCGACTCCGCCCACCCGCGAGTGACCAGGCCGGCCAACGCATCGCTCAGATCTTCTGCGATGTCCTGTAGGAAGGGCTGCAGCTCAGTCTGCAGTTCTGGTACGGACCTCGGATTATTGTCGAGCAGATTCAGTAGCTGCCACTGCCGACGCGACAGCCGTGCGGTGCGGAGCTGCGATTCGAATTGCTGGTCGATGAGACGGTCGAGCTTCTTCAACCAGTAGCCGATCGGCCTTTCGGATTCAGTGTTGATCACCACACACCCCGCTCCCCCATTAGTTGATCTTGGTGGACATAGCCATATCCAACGGCAGGCGGCCTGTCGAGGCCGGAGCATACCGGGCTACCGTATGGTCGGACCATGCCGCCAAGCGACCCACTGTCGTCGCCGGCTCGCGAACTTGCCCGTAGATCGCTCCTGCGGGCGGCGGACTGATGGCCACCGAGGCCGACGTTCGAGCGATCGCGTTGTCGCTCCCCGGTACCACTGAGGAGCAGTGGTATCAGACGCCCGGGTACAAGGTCGCCGGCAAAGGATTCCTTCGATTCCGGACAGAAGCCGAGGATGGCTTGGTCGTGTTCGTGTCTGACCTGGGCGAAAAGAATGCGCTGCTGACCTCGAAACCCGACACATTCTTCACGACCCCGCATTACGACGGATGGCCCATCGTGCTGGTGAACCTCGATATAGTTGATCATGATGAGCTGCGCGAGCTGATCACCGACTCGTGGCTGATCAAGGCACCCCCGAGGCTACGGCGTCAGCTCGAGAGTCAATAGCGCGCCATTCGGGCCCAAAAGAAGCAATAGACACCGAAGCAGGCGAGGCCAACGGCCATGATCGTGAGCAGCACCGAACCAAACGGCTGGTCCCGGATGGTCGAGAGCGCATCGTCCATCCCGCCCGCCTTCTCGGGGTCATAGGTAATCGCCGCCCAGCCGAACAGAACGCCGATGATGCCGAGCGCCACTCCCCTGGCGCAGTAGCCCACTGTGCCGAGCCGCCGCACCGCGGGCGGCGCGCCACGGTCAAGGTCCTCCACGAACTTCTGCTTCACGCCCTTAACGATCTGGGCGATCCCTACGCCGATCACCGCAGCGCCGACGGCAGCTACCAGTACCCGTCCGAAGGGGACTGCCATCAGCTTCGCGCTGAATGTCTCCTCGCCTTCACCTGAGCCCGATGTGGATCCCATGGCGACTCCGACAGCCAGCAAGCCCAGAGCGAAGTAGACGATGGCTCGCCCGGCTGATGTGAGTCGACGCCGTAACCGGCCGTCTCGACTTGGCTGATCGCGTCCGATCGTGGCTTCCAGCGCCTGCCAGACGGTAAGTGTGAAGAGTCCGATGGCCATGATCCAGAGCAGCACCTCGCCGAGTGGCTGCTGCCGCAGCTCGCTCAGTGCGCCTTCGCTCGATGCATCGCCTCGCCGCCAAATCACAATCTGGATGGCAATCCAGGCAATCACCAGATGCAGCAGGCCGTAGCTCGCGAGCCCCACGGCGATCAGCGCGTGATAGGCGCGGCTGCGCCTCACCTCGGCGACCGCCGTTGCTCCGTTCCGGTTGATCATTGGCCTATCCGGACAGCTGTGAGGCAGACGCCTTCTTGGCTGCCTTGACGGATTTCTTGGTTTCCCGCACCTTCAACAGCGAGTCGGAGTCCACGATGTCGGCAACAGAACGGAACGTGCCCGGCTCGCCGTAATAGCCGGCTGCCTCGCGCCAGCCGTCCGGTGTGATGCCACGCAGCTTGCCGAGCACGGCGGTGAAGATGGCCGCCTTGTCCGCGCCAAATCCCGGTAGCCGCTCCAGGTTGGCCCTGACCTCACTGCCGGAGCGAGCATCGTTCCAAATATTCGCTGCCTGGCCGTCGTAGTCCTCGGTCAGCACCTGGCAGAGCTGACGTACGCGCTTGGCCATGGCCGCAGGAAATCGATGGATCCCAGGTCGCTGGGAGCATAGCGAAACGAAGTCCTCTTCGCTCATAGCCGCAATCGCGGCAACGTCCAATCGGCCGCCCATCCGCTGTGCGATCACCAAAGGCCCACTAAAGGCCTTCTCCATCGGAACCTGCTGGTCGAGCACCATGCCAATGAGCAGAGCGTTGTCGTCGTCGGTCAGCAGTCGGTCGGCTTCGGGATCCCCGGTGAGCCGAAGCGGGATGTTGGTCATGCCGGCCATTCTGCCTGAGCGGGGTGCGGACCCATTGCGCGCAGTGCGCAATTCATACATCACCTATTCAGAGCACGGCTTCAAAGCAAGCACTTCCCGCGATGTCATCAGCCGCCCGCCGTCGGCACGGTCCTCGGTGAAGAACAGCTTGAAGCACCGAGCTGGCCGACCCAACCCTCGGGCTGGCCGCGCGCGTTGGCGTGAGGCTCGGTGGATGGCTGGACGCCGGCGCCGAAGGCGCCGTCCCGACACCCGATGGCGCCAGCGGATCCCGACAGGCCCTCAGGCGGTGCCTGCCAGCACGAGCAGTAGCAGCGCTACGGCGTGCGGGACGATGGTCACAGTCTTCACTCCCCCAACGAGGGTCACTGACGGCGCGGTGTGGCCGCGCCCGCCCCGAGGCTGGAATTTGAACCTACCCAAAGCATCGGCCGCCAAGCTAACCTTTCTGCGTCAGGAGGTTGGCGATGCGAATCTATGAACTGCTCCGCGGCAAGGGCTTCGATGTCATCACCGTTCGGCCGACGACACCGGT
>JBKOUS010000077.1:0-5326 GCA_046723505.1 Actinomycetota bacterium | reverse complement strand
CGTCCCGATTTACGAAGAACTAGACGGTTGGACTGAGGACATTAGTGGCTGCCGGGAATTCGATGATCTGCCCAAGAACACCCAGGTGTACGTGAACCGGCTCGAGGAACTCTGCGGCGCCCGGATCTCCGGGGTTGGCGTCGGCCCTTCTCGCGAACAATCGATCGTCATCAACGATCTGCTGTGATTGCCGTCTGCTCGCGCACGTTAGAGGCGTACCTTCGCAGTAAGGCTGGTTGGGTGCTGATTGTGACTTCGGGAGGATGATCAGCGGGCCTGCCAACGGGTCTCCCGCACGGAGCCGCAGCAGGATCACTTACAGCTGGTCTGTTTTCGACGAGACCCTTTTTATGCCACCCGTACGAATGGTGGTTGACGCGCACGCGCCCAATCGCGGCATCGGCTCGGGCTTCGACGCGGCTCGTACTCTGCTCAGCGCACCGGGAGCGCCGACGGCACTCATCTGCACTCACGAGCGGCTAGCAGTCGGTGCCCGGCTTGCGGCCGCCGATCTTGGATTCGCTATTCCAGCCGATCTGTCGATAGTCAGCCTCGAAACGGGTGAGCTGCTGGCTTCGCGGCTTGTTCCGCCAGTGACCACGATCGAACGCCCGGATCGGGCCATGGCCAATGAGGCTGTGACTGTGACGCTGCAGCGCCTCGATGAGGACGGCAGTGCATCGATTCCGCAGTTCTCCTTCAGCTGTCCGGCTGCCAATCGGGACTCGGTAGCGCGCCCGCGGCGGCCGGACCGGCGACCCTGCCGCCCAGCCGATAGGCAGTGACCGCATCGCCGTCAACAACCCAGCTGCTGTCGGCAGTCGGGTAGGCACGCGTTGTGTGGCTTGTGCCACGTTGAAAGACCTCCACGATGCTGCCGTCGACCAGAATCCGGGCTGGCTCGGTTGCAGTGCCCTCCGCCGACGCCACGAGCACATCGGAGCCTCCAGCAGCGAGCCGTAGGCCTACCCGCCCGTTGGCGATCAGTTCGAAGGCGTGAGCCTGCAAGGGGCTGCCGGGCTGAAATAACAAGCGTTCGAGGCGCAGTGTGGTGAGCTCAGGTGCCGGGCGCACACCGAGAAGGCCGTCGCGCAGGTAAAGCTCACGCGGAAAGGTCAGTACGCCGGCCCAGCCAGCCTCAGCGATCTGCTGGGCGCTGCGCCCGAGTTCCCAAGCCCAACCCCAGAGCAGCGTACGGTCCCGCTCGGCCAGCACTTGCGGGGCGTAGAAAGCGGGTCCGTCATCGACTGCACCTCCCGAGGTTGCCTTGAACGTCCAACCGCGGCCCTGGGGGACCAGGTCGCCAAGCAGGTATCGCACTCCGGCCAGTTCGTGCACAGCGTCGCCCAGGCTCCACCGCGAAACCAGGAGCACCCATTGGCCGTCGATCCTCGCCAGATTGGGACACTCCCAGATGTTGGCTGCAGCGACCTCAGCGGCAATCGGGTCGTCGGTTGCGAGCAGAGCACCAAGCTCAGTCCACTCCGTGAGGTCGTCACAGCCATAAAGCAGCAGCCGTGGGCATCCAGCCGGCTGTCCGGCACCTTGCACGGCGTACCGACGGCCTTCGTGGAAAGACGAAGGGATCTCGGACCTCGTCCATCCCCGAACTTCTCGAGATGCCCTTGACCGGCGACTCAGCTTGCTTCCAATGCAGCAGGGACCGATTCGACCGTGCCAGGGCGACGACTGCATTCCTGGCGCCGTCAGGGTTGGCTGTGTAGACGGCCGTCGGCACACCGCTGTCGTCGACGATGCAGCCGCTCCAGCAACCGGCTGCGTCGATGAGTCCCGGCCGGGGGGCGAGCGCGACCGGGTGCTCTTGCCAATGGATCAGATCGGTCGAGCTGACGTGGCCCCAATGGACCGCCTCGTGCACTGGTGCCACCGGGTTGTACTGAAAAAAGACGTGGTAGCGGCCGTCAATCTTGCACAGGCCGTTCGGATCGTTGAGCCAGCCCTGCGACGGCCGGATGTGCAGAGCTGGAAAGCTGGGATCAGCCACGGAGCGAAACGCTACCTCGTTCAGGGCCTCTGGCAGACTCGCTCGACCAGCCTGGACCCTTGGGTAGGCTCTTGGCACGTGGTGAGTCCACTGCGCGTCTTGGTGATCGGCTCTGGGGGACGCGAGCATGCGCTCACTTTGGCGCTTAGTCGCGACCCGGGCGTGGTCGAGTTGCACGCTGCGCCGGGCAACCCAGGGACTGCTGCACTCGGCACGAATCATAACCTCGATCCGCTTGACGGTCAGGCCGTGGCGGACTTGGCATCCCAGCTCGGAGTCACTCTCGTTGTCGTTGGGCCTGAGGCGCCGCTGGTGGCGGGTGTGGCCGATGTGGTACGTGCGAGCGGAATCGACTGCTTCGGCCCGTCGGCGGCCGCGGCTCAGCTGGAGGGCAGTAAGGCCTTTGCCAAGCAGGTCATGGCTGCAGCGGGTGTGCCAACGGCGGGTTCCCGGGATTGCGTGACGCGCCACCAAGTTGATCAAGCGCTCGATGCGTTCGGGCCGCCCTATGTGGTGAAGGACGATGGGTTGGCAGCGGGTAAGGGTGTGGTCGTCACCAACGACCGGCAGGTCGCTGTTGATCATGCTATGCGCTGTCGTCGGGTGGTGATCGAGGAGTTTCTCGATGGCCCGGAGGTCAGTCTGTTCGCGATAACCGACGGCCGCACCGTACGCCCTTTCCAGCCGGCGCAGGACTTCAAGCGCGTCGGGGATGGGGACACCGGACCCAACACCGGCGGGATGGGAGCGTACACGCCGCTGCCGTGGGCGCCAGTTGATCTTGTCGAAGAGGTCACCGAGAGAGTGCTGCGGCCAACCGTGGATGAGATGGTGCGTCGCGGCACCCCGTTCAGCGGGTTGTTGTACGCCGGCTTGGCGCTCACTGCGAGCGGTGTCCGGGTGATTGAGTTCAACGCACGGTTCGGCGACCCCGAGACCCAGCCGCTGCTGGCCCGCCTGGTCACGCCCCTCGGCGGTGTGCTGCACGCCGCGGCTACCGGTGATCTTGCTACGCATTCCGAGCTGGAGTGGGACAGTGGTGCCGCAGTGGCTGTCGTCCTTGCCGCTGCGGGATACCCGGGTACGCCAACGATGGGTGGGGTGATCACTGGTATCGAAGCGGCAGCGCGGAACGGCAGCACGGTGATCCACGCCGGCACGGCGCTTGATCAACAGGGCAACCTGGTAGGCGCCGGCGGCCGTGTGCTTGCAGTCGTCGGGCTGGGTGCGGATATCGAGGCAGCTCGTAGCAAGGCCTATGAGTCGATCGGCAAAGTTCAGCTGGAGGGCTCCTTCTACCGCCATGACATCGCGGCGTCCGCAGCCCGGCTGGCGGTGAGCTGAGACGTGCAGATCGGCAACGTGCTGGCCAACCGTTACGCCTCGGCGGAGATGCGCGAGGTGTGGTCTGCCGAAGGCAAGATCATCTCCGAGCGCCGGCTCTGGCTCGCGGTGCTCGCCGCACAACATGATCTTGGCGTGGACTTCGGCGGCGACGATCCGGTGGTGGTGCTCAAGGCCTACCAGGGGGTGATTGAGCAGGTCGATCTAGCGAGCATCGCCGACCGCGAGAGGATCACCCGCCATGACGTGAAGGCGCGGATCGAGGAGTTCAATGCGCTGGCGGGCTTCCAGCATGTGCATAAGGGAATGACCTCGCGCGATCTGACCGAGAATGTCGAGCAGCTGCAGATCGTGTCATCTCTCAAGATCATCCGAGACCGGATGGTGTCAACCTTGGTCCAGCTCGCCCAGCTGGCAGCCCAATACGCGGCTCTGCCGATGGTTGGGCGTACCCACAACGTCGCGGCGCAGATCACCACCCTAGGGAAGCGCTTCGCTACCACGGCGAACGAGCTGCTGCTGGCGTACCAGCGGATCGAGGGGCTACTCAGCCGCTATCCGTTACGCGGCATCAAAGGCCCGGTTGGTACCAGCCAGGACATGCTCGACCTGCTGGGTGGCGACCAAGGCCGGCTGCAGGCGCTTGAGCGGCGTGTTGCTGATCACCTGGGCTTCACAGACCTTTTGGTGAGCACTGGCCAGGTGTACCCGCGCTCGTTGGACCTTGACGTAATCAGCGCGCTGGCCCAGGTCGCGGCGGCACCCTCGAATCTGGCGACCACCATCCGGCTGATGGCCGGGCATGAGCTGGTCACCGAGGGCTTCCAGCCCGGCCAGGTGGGATCGAGTGCTATGCCGCACAAGATGAACACCCGATCCTGCGAGCGAGTCAACGGGCTGGCGGTGATCATCAGGGGATACCTTTCGATGATTGCCGAACTCGCAGGTGATCAATGGAACGAGGGCGACGTCTCCTGTTCCGTGGTCCGTCGAGTCGCGCTTCCTGATGCTTTCTTCGCCCTCGACGGCCTGTTCGAGACCTTTCTTACCGTGCTTCAGGACTTCGGCGCATTCCCGGCGGTCATCAATGCGGAGCTGCAGCGATACTTGCCATTCCTGGCTACGAGCAAGGTGCTGATCACAGCGCTACGACGCGGAGTGGGACGGGAGACCGCGCATGAAGCGATCAAGGAGCACGCGATCGCGGTTGCTCTGCAGATGCGCGAGACGGGTCGAGGCGAGAACGACTTGCTTGATCGCTTGGCAACTGACCCGCGGCTTGGTGTGACTCGCGACGAGCTTGCTGCTGCGATCGCTAACCCGATTGAGCTGGCCGGAACCGCGGGCCAGCAAGTTTTGGTGCTGGCCGCGGACATCGAGTCGATTGCCAAGGCTCACCCCGAGGCGGCCGGCTATCGTCCCGACCCGGTGCTCTGAAAGCAATCGAAGGCCCCTCAGTCGATCGTGACTGAGGGGCCTTCGGGGTGGGGGATCAGGCGACGCTTGCGGACTCGTCCGGCATGATCAGCCAGGCGATGAGGTAGATCAAGATCTGCGGGCCGGGGAGGAACAGGCTGGCCACGAATGCAATGCGCACGATGGTCGGATCGAGATTGAAGTGGCGGGCGATTCCCGAGCACACGCCCGCGATCATGCGGTCGTCGCGAGGGCGGGAGAGTGACATCTCGAGGTGTCCTTTCTGGACGTCAAGTGGGATACCTCCAGTCTGCGCCACCATGTCATGCCAAGCAGCCTGTTTGCTGGCTCGATCCGGGTCGTCCTCAGGGCCCAAGACGTGCCTTCCCTGAGGCAATCACATGTCGATGAGGTTTGATGTACGACACATTCGCCTGGATTCGGGCAGCACGCGGCGATCACTGAGAGGATGTGGCGGTGGACCGGCCACGGCGCGCGCTCTTGGATGAGCCAGACAACGTCGAGTCATATGTCGCCAAGCGGTCCATCGGCTTCCCTCAA
>JBKOUS010000113.1:0-7416 GCA_046723505.1 Actinomycetota bacterium | reverse complement strand
CGGGCCGCATCGCTGACGGAGGTGTACGGCCCGATCGGGCCCTTTGCTGCCAGCAGCTCAGCGGCGCGACGTACGGCATCCTGAGCGTCCTCCGCCGCGGCGGCGTAGCCGTGTCCGAGCAGGCGGTGCGCCGTCAGCTGGATCAGTGCATCCGCCAGCTCCGGAGCCCGTGAGGGATCTGATCCAACCCAGCCGCGAAGCCGCTGCACCAAAGAGCCCAGCTCCTTGCCTTGCTGGGCGTAAGGATCTTGAGGTTGCTTCTGTGACTTGTGCGCTTGGGCCATCATGCCTTTCGATGCGGAACCTCGGTGCGACGTAGCCGAACCGCCTCAGTCACGACCCTAACGAGCCTGCCCAATCCGTAACGTTGATGCCCCACTTAGGTGGGAACCATGTCGTCACGAAGTGATCAACAGGCCGGAAACGCTGCTTGATGCGGGTCCGGCCTGAGAAGCCAGTGATCTCGGGGTGCGCCACTCTGGCGTACTTGTCCACCTCACAGAACAAGTTCTGACAGTCGATCAATTGCAGGCGACGACCGTTGAGACCGGAAAAGCGAAGTCCCAAACGGGCGAAGTGCTCCTCCTGCGTATCGCTTACATAGCGGATGAGGTCCGCTTCCATGCCCTCGACTCCCGGGCCGAAGCACTTGTGGAGCCCGTCCTTGGCGCCTGGTCCGGGAACGACGAAATCCATCTCATCGAAATCGATCACGGCCGAGTAATTGATGTCGATCAGAAGTTGGAAGGCTAGAAAGGTGCCCAGTCCTGGATAGCCGCGCAGCACATCAAAAACCTGCGCCATCGACGCGCTGGCCTCCAATCTGGATCGCAGTCCGCTGTGCAGCAGGTGCTGCAACAGCAGCAGGTGGTTTGTGTGCTTGCGCGAGCGACCCAAATTTGGGGAAGGAATGACATATGCCCCGGTGTAGATTCGCTCGCCACGACCGAATGCTTCGGTCAGCACCTGGTCATAGCGGTCGAGGCGGAAACTCGCCCAGGTGAGTTCACCGAATGCGGAGCGAAGCAACTCCCAGGTAGTGATGCGGTTGAAGAACCTGAACAACAAAGTGCGGAACAACACCTCGTCAGCGTCCTGACTTCCGCGATAGATCACTTCCTTGATGAGGTACTGGCTGACCCGATCCGCCGCGCGATAACAGTTGGTGAAGCGGTACGTCGCGAGGATCGGGTCTGCCGTCCATGGCGCCGCGTCCCCACGCAATCGGGCCTGATAAACCTCATGGCGTGCCGCCGCGAAACGCCAGTAGGTGTCGAAGACCTGGGTCGGGCGAAGCCGGCGCCCAACCACCATGATCGGTCGAGCGGGCGTGATCAGCTGGCTCTTCGGTGGCGGAATCGGGAGGGCAGGCCCCGAGTGAACAACTTCTCCGCTGCCTCCGGCGCTACATCCGGCGGCGGCGCCAACGCACGCGCGGTGGCAGCGAGCCAGTCGTTCACAGCCGTCCACAGGCGACCGAGCAGTTCGAGCTGCGGGCCATGGGCCGCTAGCGGGCCGCCGTTGAGCTGGAGGATCTTTTTGCCGAGCTCGACGGAGCCGGGCTCATGCAGCACGACCATCACGCTCTCGTTGGTCACCGTCAGCTCGAGCTGGCGGGCGGCGGCTTGTCCCGGCGTGTCGTCGGTGGTGTCCTCCGTGCTGACCTCGTCCAGCCTGGTGGCGAGTTGGTCGAGGTCGATGCCAGCGTCGCTGAGCACCTTCGCGGCGGCACTGTCCGGCTGCTGCAGGATCGCCTCCAAAATGTGGTGGCTGCCGACTGGCGTCTCGCCGGCGAGCTCCGCAGCCAGCGCCAGCACGTCGTGCGCTGCTGGGGTACGGCCCGCGCCGTGCGCCTCGCGAGGCACAGGCGACTCGATCCGCGTCAGCACCTCGCGTCGTATCCGGTCCAGCGGGTGCCTGTCCGCCAGGACCTGCGCGGCGATGCCCTCGCCCTCACGGAGCAGGCCGAGCAGGATGTGCTCTGTTCCTATGTAGTTGTGCTTGAGCTGTAGCGCCTCGCGCAATGACAGCTCGAGCACTTTTTTCGCCCGCGGTGTGAACGGGATGTGACCGCCGGGCGACGCCTTGCCCCGACCGACAATCTCTTCTACCTTGGCCCGCACATTGTCATACGTATAGCCGAGGGCATTGAGGCTGGCGCTCGCCAGCGGGTCCGAAGTCACCAGCAGCGCAAGCAGCAGGTGCTCGGTTCCGATGTAGTTGTGGTCCAGCTCACGGGCCTCTTCCTGGGCGCTGACTACGACATGCCGCGCCTGCCCGGAGAATCGCTCAAACATGTTTTCATTATCAAAAGCATGTCAATACACTGATACTAATAAGGTTCTATGGGAGGTGGCACGGTGCCATCAGATTGGGATGACCGCCTCGATGCATGGCGTGACGAACTGGAGCTGTTGGCCCAGCTCGATGACACGCCGTGGGTACCGCTGGCCATCGCTGAGGCCGAGGCTGGAGTATCCCGCTCGGCGTTACGCGCCTGGTACCGCAACGGCGAAATCGCATCCCGGCTGGTCGACGGGCCACACGGCCCGCAACGCCTGGTACCGCTCCAGGCGGTGCTCGATCGGGCCGCCCAGTCAGCCCGGATCCAGCGCCGCGCCGAGCGCGAGGTCAGCCTGGAGGCGCAGCTGGCCCTAGTGCGGCATCGGGTCGACCAGCTAGAGCTGCGGCTCGCTGCGCTCGAACGTCGCCAGGACAAGAGGTCGGACCAAGCGGGACTTAGTTGATCATCCCGTCGGGATCCTCTGACCCTGAATCAGCTCGGCTCGAGAACGAACCAAACGCCCACCGCCGGGACCTTCCCGTCATTGCGGTAGCCGTGGGGTTTGGTGGACTCGAAGCAGACCGAATCTCCTGCGCCCAGCACGTACTTGTCGAACCCCAGGTTCAGCTCAAGCCTGCCGCTGATCAAATAGCCGTACTCCGTCCCGCTATGCCGCATCAGCCTGCCGTCCAACGACGAAGCGCTCCCGGGCGGGTAGGTGACGAGCAGGAAGTCGACGTGGTGATGCGGTACCTGACCCAGCCGTTCCCAGGTCACCCCTGAGTCCAGCGTCAGCAGCTCCCGGTCATCAGCAGACACGTGCGGCCCGACCGCCTTAGCCCTATTGGTGCCGAGGTGCCGAAGGTTCGTCGCGCTGGCCGGCGCTGGCGAGGTTGCCGCTTCGTCGGCATCGCTCGCGTCGAACAGGTCCTCGAGCGACAGCGCCAGCGCCGAGGTGATCGAGTACAAAGAGCTCACCGAAGGCTGGCTCTTCCCGGTTTCGATCTGAGAGATGAGGCTGGGCGACACCCCGATGACGCGCGCCAGCGCTCGGATCGTCACATTGCGGCGTTCCCGTTCCGCGCGGATCCGCGGTCCTATCGGCGGCACCTTGTGGTCACCCATTTGCGCTCCTCGAGCCCTCAGGGACCGCCTAGCCAGTGTCACTGAACAGGCGTAATTTATATTGAACACCATCAGGACGTGGGGTGGGCAATGGCGATCCGCACGTACGGGCCGAACGCGGTCGACTGGGAGGCACGGGTCGACGTCGATCGACTGCGCAGTGACCGACTTGACCGTCTCAGGCAGCATCTGGATGCCTCCGAGCTCGGGTCGCTGCTGACATTCGACTTCTCGAATATCCGCTACATGACGGCCACGCATATCGGTACCTGGGCCATGGACAAGCTGATCCGTTTCGCGTTGCTGCCACGTGGAGCTCAGCCAGTGGTCTGGGATTTCGGGTCGGCGGCCCGGCATCATCAGCTTTACAACCCTTGGCTGGACTACGACCGGAAGCCGGGCGACCGCGAGCTCTCCGAGGCAGCGAGGGCCGGCCGTTCCGGAGCCCGTGCCGGGATCTCGACGCTGCGCGGCGCTTTCCATCCGGACGCGGGCATCGCGCAGGAAGTGGCCCGCAAAGTGGCGGCCGTTCTCCGCGACCATGAGCTCGACAAGGAGCCGCTCGGTGTCGACGTGATCGAGATGCCGATCTTGTCCGCGCTCCAGGCGGAGGGACTTACGGTGGTCGACGGCCAGCAGGTGTTTCTGGAGGCACGCCGGATCAAGACAGTCGATGAGATCGCACTGCTTGCCCAGGCTTGCTCGATGGTCGATGCCGCGTACCAGGAGCTGTATGCCTTCCTGCGGCCGGGCGTACGCGAGAACGAGTGCGTCGGCCTGGTCAGCAAGGTGCTCTATGACCTCGGCAGCGAATACGTCGAGGGCGTGAACGCGATCTCGGGCGAGCGCTGTTCCCCGCATCCGCACGTCTACAGCGACCGGATTGTTCGGCCGGGTGACCCCGCGTTCTTCGACATATTGCACAGCCATCTTGGCTATCGGACCTGCTACTACCGCTGCTTCGCCGTCGGCAGCGCGTCGCCAGCGATGCGGGACGCCTACGTCCGCTGCCGGGAGTACATGGATCTGGCGATCGCAGCGGTCCGGCCCGGCGCGACGACAGCCGACATCGTCTCGCTGTGGCCGACGGCGGAAGAGTTCGGATTCGCCAACGAGGAAGCCGCGTTTGCCCTGCAGTATGGCCACGGCGTCGGACTGGCTATCTGGGAGAAGCCGATCTTCAGCCGCCTGGTGTCGCTGGACCATCCGGAGGTGCTGGAGGAGGGCATGGTGTTCGCGCTCGAGACGTACTGGCCGGCGTCGGACGGCTGGTCGGCGGCTCGGATCGAGGAGGAGGTCGTCGTCACCAGTGACGGTTGCGAAGTGATCACCAAGTTCCCCGCTGAGGAGCTGTTGATCGCCGGCCAGCGCTACTGGACCGTAGGCGGCGAATTGCCGACCCTACGTGAGGCGCAGTCCCATCTGAACACGCCGGCAGGTAGGGGCGAGCAGTGACGGTCTCCGAGGACACGTCCGTCGGGGTCGATGCGGGCCGGCTGCTCGAATGGTACGAGCAGATGGCGCTAATCCGGAGAACCGAGAAGGCGGCGTACGACCTGTTCATGTCCGGGGAGGTCAAGGGCACCACCCACCTGGCCGCGGGCCAGGAAGCCGTTGCGGTCGGTGCAAGTGCGGCCTTACGTGCGGACGACTACGTGTTCGCGACCTACCGCGGACACCACCATGCGATTGCCCGCGGTGCCACGCCAGCCGAGTGCCTGGCGGAGCTGATGAGCAAGGCCACCGGTCTGTGCGCCGCCAAAGGCGGCTCGATGCACCTGACTAAGGCCGACAAGGGAATGCTCGGTTCCTACGCGATTGTCGGGTCGCATTTGCCCATTGCTGCCGGCGCCGCATGGTCGGCAAGGCTGCGGGGGACCGATCAGGTCGCGGTTGCCTTCTTCGGCGACGGCGCGACCAATATCGGCGCCTTCCACGAGGCGCTGAACCTGGCTGCCGTCTGGAAGCTCCCGGTGCTGTTTGTCTGCGAGAACAACCTCTATATGGAGTACACCCCAATCGCGTCGGTGACTTCGGTTTCGAACCCCGCAGCGGATCGAGCTATTGCGTACGGGCTGCCAGCCGAGATCGTCGACGGAAACGACGTGGTCGCGGTCCACGACACCATGAGGATTGCCGTCGACCGGGCCCGGGCAGGCGAGGGGCCCACGGTCATCGAGGCGCAGACCTACCGGCACTACGGTCATAGCCGCGCCGATCCTGCGAAATACCGTCCGGCTGATGAGGTGGAGCGCTGGATGCAGCGCGACCCATTGCGCATTGCACGTGAGCGACTCACCAGCCTGGGAGTTGACGAAGCCGAAATCGACGCAGCCGACGGCCGAGTCGCGCAGGTTGTCGAAGCGGCGGTGCAAGAGGCTAGGGACGCGCCCTACCCGGACCCGGCCCAGGCACTCACCGATGTATGGGCAGACGGTGGTGCGGCATGGCGGAGTTGATCACTTACCGCCAGGCCGTGTCCGAGGGGCTCGCCCGCGAGATGCGTCGCGACAAGCGCGTGGTGTGTCTCGGCGAGGACATCGGTTCGGCTGAGGGTGTCTTCAAGACCACGACCGGACTGTTTGCCGAGTTCGGCCCGGAGCGAGTATGGGATACGCCGATCTCTGAGCAAGCGATCGTGGGGGCCGCGATGGGTGCCGCGATGACGGGCATCCGCCCCGTCGCAGAGCTCATGTTCTCCGACTTCTTCGCGTGCTGCTACGACTACCTCGCCAACGAGATCCCCAAGATGCGCTATATGACCGGCGGTCAGGTCACCGTCCCGTTGGTGATACGGACGGCCAACGGCGGCGGCCTCGGGTTCGGTGCCCAGCACTCGCAGGCTGTCGAGAACTGGGTCTTCACTGTCCCGGGCCTCAAGATCGCCGCACCGTCCACACCAGCCGATGTCGTCGGCCTGATGGCGTCCGCGATTCGCAGCGACGACCCTGTGATCTTCTTCGAGCACAAGGGTCTGTTTGCGAGCAAGGGAGAACCCGCACCCGATGGGCACGTTGTGCCCCTCGGTGAGGCGGCTGTCGTTCGTTCCGGCAATGACGTGACGATCGTTGCGCTCGCGTCAACGGTGCCGACTGCGTTGTCGGCCGCAGAGCAACTAGCCGGCGAGAACATCTCTGTTGAAGTGATCGATCTGCGTTGCCTGGTCCCACTGGACGCGAAGGCGGTGCTGTCGTCGGTGGCGCGTACCTCACGCCTCGTCGTGGTCGAAGAGAATCCGTATCAGGGCGGCTGGGGCGCCACAGTCGCGTCGATCGTCGCCGACGAGGGATTCGAGTCCCTCGACGCGCCGATCCGGCGAGTGGCCGCTGAGTGCGTACCCCTTCCCTTCGCAGACGTACTCGAAGATGCGGTGATCCCCACCGTCGACAAGGTCGTCGATGCCGTACGACGACTTGCCGCCTTCTGAGGCGGACCAACGAAACCACGCCAAATGCAAAGGAGCAGGGGCAGATGACAACCAAGACGCTGATCCGCGGGGGGACGGTCTTGAGCATGGATCCCCAGATCGGGGAGCTGGCCGGTGACGTACTGGTCGAAGACGACAAGATCGTCGCCGTCGAACCGAACATCAGCGCCGATGCCGAGGTGATCGACGCGAGCGGAAGCATCGTCATCCCAGGATTCGTCGACACCCACCGGCATACCTGGGAGACCGCTGTCCGGGGTTGCGCACCAAACGCCACGCTGGACGACTACTTCGTCGAGGTTCTGGACACGTTCGCGCCTGCGTACCGGGATGAGGACGTCTACGCGAGTAACGTCGCCGGCTCTCTGGAGTGCCTCAATGCCGGAATCACCACGCTGGTCGACTGGTCGCACATCAACAACACGCCTGATCACTCGGACGCGGCCGTCAGCGCGTTGCAGGAAACCGGCATCCGGGCACAGTACGCGTACGGCAGCGCCAACCTCTCGCTGGCAGATTACTGGTTCAACAGCTCGATCGCGATTCCGGGCGACGATGTCCGACGCGTCCGGGACACATA
>JBKOUS010000114.1:0-8696 GCA_046723505.1 Actinomycetota bacterium | reverse complement strand
AGATCGCTGGGCCTGCCAGGGCTGGTTCTGAGCACACCGAGTGACCTGTGATGATGACCAGGTCGCCATGAGTGCTGATGGTGTGGAAGAGGTTGCGGTAGTCGGGAAAGGCGGCGAAGAAGCTCTGCCAGGCATCTCGGCAGGCTGGCCGGCCAGCGACGGAGTTGCCCTCGGTATCGGTGAAGGTGTGGTCGGATGTCATCAGGGCGGTCAGGCCATCGATGTCCTGCCGGGTGATGGTGTCGTTGAACTGCACGGCGATCGCCGCCGGATCGGTGCTCCGAGATCGCTCCGCGGTCGGACACTAACCGCACCTGAACCGATCGTTGCCGGAACGACAGAATCTCAGTTTGGCTTGGACGGCTGCCATTATCAACGGCCGATCGAGGCCGTCCGTTCTGGGACACGAGCCAAGCCAAAATTCGTGACTGACCGTTCCCCGGGCAGTGGATCAAGACCGGACCGGTCCGAGCTCGGCGTGGCGGCGTCGCGGGCGGTCGCGATAGGCCGGATCTTCCGCGATCGCGGTGACGGTATCGAGCTGCTTGGCGACCCGCTACAGAGTATGCACAGTGCGTACGCGCACTCCCCGGGCGCAGTTGCTGCCAGTGCTCGCCACGGTCTTCGGGAGCGCGCTCTCGACGATGATCATCATCTCCACGGCTGTTCATCTCGACGCACACGGTGCAGGATCACCTGACAGTGATCTTCGACGAGGTCGAGGTGCACAGCAGGCGTGAGCTGGTAGCACACAGATTTCCGGCGAAGGGAATTCTGGGTACGCGGTCCGTGGTGTGAGCAGCTGGCCCGGACGTGGACGCCGTTGAGCCCCTAGGATTAACCGCCGTGACACGCACCACCCCGCAGCGAACATGCGCGGCTCATTGCTCGCAGCGCTAGTCGTCGTGGGCCTGGTGATCTTGGTCTCCTCGTGCAACGCGGTCCTGGCCGCCCTCGACAGCGAACCTCCGACACCTCAAGGCTCATCGTCGTCGTCCCCGCCGAGCATGCAAGCGGACTCGATCCTCGCGGCGGCCTACGCCCTTAAGGTCCGAGAACCCCACGTTAAGGGCTATAGCCGCGAGGAGTTCGGCCAGGCCTGGGCCGACGTTGATCGCAATGGCTGCGACCAACGTAATGACGTGCTGCGCCGTGATCTCGGGAAGCGTCACACTAAACCCGGGACGAATGGTTGTGTGCTGCTCAGCGGCCTGCTCCGCGCGGCGAACTATGGGCGCAAGGTGAAGTATGAGCGCGGGAGCAACAAGGTCGAGATTGATCACGTGGTTTCGCCGGCCAATGCCTGGCACATGGGCGCCTACCGCTGGGATGCGAAGAAGCGCGAGAGGTTCGCGAACGACTTCGTCGAGCTGGCGGCGGTCGACGCTGAGACCAATCGCGACAAGGGCCATTCGGCGGCGGATGAGTGGTTACCGAAGGACCCAGACCAGCAGTGCTCCTACGTGATCATCCAGGTCGTGATCAAGACGCTGTACCACCTAGCGGTTACCAAGGCTGAGCGGGGCGCGTGCGTCGAGGTGCTGACGGCGCAGGACTGCGAGGGGGGCACCTGGCCGCTACTTGACCGCAGCGACTTCAAGGTGCCCAGACCGAAGCCGATCGGGGAGCCGAAGCCTGTCAAGAAGCCTAACAAGCGGTCTGAGTGCGTGCCCGTGCCCGTGCGCGTGCGTGCCGCGTGGAGGGGTGTGGCAGCGACGAAAAATCCTGGACAGGGACCGCCGGGGTGGCGAAACTCGCCAACTTCAGGACGGCGCAAGTCAGAGTGGAGGCTCCACCACCACGGCATTCCGGGAGCGGAATGCCGTGGAATGTGGCCTGATCGTTATTCCGACGGCAGGCCAGCGTGATCCGACGCCAGTGGAATAGTGAAGCTGTTACTCGCCCGCGCGGGCGGGTACGGCTGAACCGAACACTCTCCAGATCATCGGCGGCTTGTCGCGACGGAATCGTTATTCTTCACCTCGTCCCTGACCGGATTAACAACAGTTCTTCTCATTACCGATTCTTCACTTAGGTTTTCACTAATCCGCGATTAGAGTGTGCGATTCCTAATCACTTCACCGTCTGCGTCGATCGGACGGTCAAACTCAGGGGATCCTTAACAATGCGCGTTTCGCGGCCTTCTAGTCGCCTGTCTTTTGACGACCTAATCGAGTTGCGCTTCTGGCCCTCACGGCGTCGGCGTCGAGATCCCGAGTACTTTGAGCAGCTCAAGTCCATGATCATGCCGCGCGAGGTGAACCACCGAGTGAGCCGGGAGGACCGTAGGGCGGCGCTTCTTGCTCTCACGAGATCCGGAGCACTTTGAGCAGCTCAAGTCCATGATCATGGGAGGTGAACCACCGAGTGAGCCGGGAGGACCACGAGATCCGGGCAGCGCAAGATAATGGAGTGAACCGGTCCGAGGCGCCGCATAATCACCTCCTGAAATTGGCTCCTTCGGACAGTGTCGGCACTCCGATTATCGGCGATTCTCCGATCGCAGAGCTTGCAGCTCGACTCCAGCCGTAGCATCAGCTTCCAGTCTGGCGCGCCCCAAGCGGAACAAGCGCTGTGGCTCGAGCTATGCGCATGACGGTACGGGCGGGGAGAGGTGGAGACATGATTGAACGGAACTGGCTGGCATTTCTGGGTCGTAATGGCTACCGCTCATTGAAGACTTAGCTAAAGGTGGCATGACCGAGCAGCGGATCGCCGATAAGTACGGACTCATCGCTCGAGAACTTACAGAGTTCGAAGCTGACCACGAATCCGAGATACGTGTCATTCCGCTTATGGCACTAATTCAGGACATTGGTCGCTTTCAGGTTCATTTTTAATTTCCGTTGGGTGATGGGTCTCGGCCACGTATTGCTGATAGGTAGGCGTTGCAGAACACACAAGCCTGGTAGCGCACTAATGCTGGTCACGCTGACCTCGCCTCGTCGTCGGCCCAGAACGCAGGCGGCGAACGTCCGGCAGTTGGTGTTGAGGTAGGCGGCCCAGGCAGCGTCGACAAGGCATCTCGGTTCCGCTCCGGTCCGCGATGGTCCGCGGCCTTCGAAAATCGCTCGGCGAGTTCCTCGCGCTCCCGGCGATCGAGCAATGATGGTCGATATCGGAAGGGGCCAGCCGCGAGTGACGGTAAGTGCGCGAGGAGCAAGGATGGAGAGCTACGAGTTTTCGGCCCAGTTGTGGATCTGGGATGCTCGTAAGGAGGACGGCTGGACATTCCTTAGCGTGCCGACTGAGGAGTCGGAGGAGATCCGCGCCTACTCGGCCAGCCGACCGCGCGCAGGGTTCGGTTCTGTGCGCGTCTCGGTGACCATCGGCGGCTCCACGTGGCAGACCTCGGTCTTCCCGGGCGAGGACGGCAACTATGCATTGCCCATCAAGAAGTCGATTCGCCTCGCCGAAGGCATCGTGGCCGGAGACGTCGTCACAGTCAAGCTGCGCACGATCGAGCGCTGAGCCGTTCGGCAAAGATCGAGGGAGCGTATTCTGCGGGCGGGATCGGAACGCAGTCCGGTGCTGCACGTACTCAGTAGCATTTGTGAGGCTCGCCGGGTCCCGGCCATCAGCTGGACCAGCTTGTGCCTCTTGACTCTCTGCAGTTCGTCGAACTCAAGGTGCGCCTCGTCTGCGGGCCTGGGCAGGAGCGGATGGGCCAAGGTCAGCTCTTCAACTCGATCCACGGGAGCGATGAGTCCGCGTAACGCCTCAGTCTTGGCTGCAGGGTCAGGCTCACCGCGGAACCGCGCCAGGCGGGAAATCTCCCCATCGCCTTCCAGCATCCGGTCGGGTCGGGCAGAACCTTGCGGATCGGGGATGGGAAGGCGAGGAAGGGCACAAACTCGTCCCAGGCGCGTTCCCAGACCGCGATCATTCCGGAGCTCTTGTCGCCGTAGCTGAGTTTGAAGTTGTGCGTTCTCGAGTCGGGTGAGAAACCGCGTGCGTCCTCTGTTGTGGAAGAGGCAGTGCACCGCGCGTACGCCATGTGCTGCCGCGCCGCACCTTCACCGGACGCGCGCGCTACGAGCAGCGTGAGGCATTGCCCAGTCAACGTGATCGCCGGAGTCTTGGCTAGAGTGGCGGCGGCGCTGGCAGAACCGACGGTGGAGGCGAGCGCCAGCCACCTCGTCAGTCGGCGTCGCCGCGGTCGATCGAGCAAGACACTCCCTGACCTGTGGTGTGCACGCTGGACTCGCCGCGCTCCAGAGCGCAACCGTGATCGGGTGAATCGGACTCAACGGCGTACGGGCAGGCCATGCCGGGTCAAGAGCGAGGACCTGGCCGGAGCCACGCAACGCCGCGGAAGGCGACAACCTTACCTACTTGCGAGTTCCAACGGTCCTGACGCTGGGCGCCGCCCAGGCTTCAGCGAGACGGCGACCGGTCAGGGGCGCAGCAGAAATTGGCACACACACTACCCGCTTGCCGTTGACTATGAGTTCGACCGCGTGTGTGTCGGGGACGTACGACCGGTCGACATCGGACGGAAGGCGTACCGACGGCGCAGTTCGGGGGGCTCCCCGGGCGCCAGCGAATCGTGCCCAGTATGAAACTTGCAGGATGGCCGTCCGGCCGAGCGGGCAAACTCGATCACGTAGCTGTACGCCGCGGTCGCCTGCCGGTTCCAGTCGGGGCGCAGGGCGATCTCCAGTTCCGCGTTGTCGCCGCTGTGAAGCGGGGCCGGCGCCACGGCCAGCCGTACGACCGAGACCGCCGCATCGGGGTCGATGCCGGTAAGCGCCAGTGCCGCGGGTATGACTGCTTGGTCATCGTCCGCAAGCACAGCTGTCACCCTGTGCGGCCGCTCCGTTTCACACGGTCGAGTTCCGCGTGGTCGCGCTGCGGGTCTACGGTGCGGAGCCCCCAGAGAATCAGCGTGAAGGCGAGCAGGCCCGTCGGCGCCGACGTGTACGCCACGACCTTGATCAAGCCCTCCTGGAACGCGCTGCCATGGGAGAGCCCGTGTGGAAGTTCTCCCATCAACTTGATCGTCTCGTTGCCCACACCCCAGATCGCCGCGATGACGTAGGCGGCGAGTATCGCCAGCGCGGAATATACCGCGCACCAGAACGCGACCCTGAGCGCCCGGGGTCCGAGGTTGAGCTTCGGCCACAGGAGTCCGAACCCGAGGAAGATGACGGCTTGCAGCCCGCTCAGCGTGTGTACCGACAGTCCGATGCGTGGTGAGGCGAAGAACGGAATGGCGAATCCGTCGAGTGCCGAGAACAGCAGGAGCGCGACGCCGAACTGAAGCAGTCGCCGGCTCTGCTGCGACCGCGCCGAAGTAGTCATGCCGTCCTCCAATCGTTGTTGCGCAACGCTCGATCCCGACGTGGGCTACTGGCAAACGGTCGCTCTCGGGCTGTGCCAGCCCTCGCACCGGGCCAGGCCGTTACAGTCATGACGTACGGCGGGACGGAAATGTAACATCTACAAGCCGGCCAGGCCACCAAGATCGCCCGTTCATTGGATCGGTTCACTGGTCGCGTTCGAGCAGGTTCTTGAGGTTCCGGTAGCTGTTTGGAGCGGCTTTTTGCGCTTGCTGACGTACCAGCGGTAGCAGGGGGACGCCGATTCCGTGGCCTTCGAACTCAAGAGTGAAGATGACTCGTGACCCGGTACCGCCGTTGACCGGCTCGACAGTGATCGTGGCGTTCGTACGGATGGGGCCGTCGATGCCTGGCGCAGCCCAGCCATGGGGAGGATCGCTACGGGTGATTTGTTGGATCATCGCACGCTCAGCGCCGCTGATCCGTCGGGTCGTGGCAAATCGTGCTTCTCCGAGCATGCGCACATTCACAACGTCGTGCTGCCACTCAGCGAATCTGCCCGGATCGGTGGCGACGGCGAAGACCTCCTCCGGAGTGCACGCGATCTCGATCGTTGAAACCAGCGGTGCCATCGGCTCCTCCTTGTTACCTCTGCCTGTGCTCACGCGTCAGTGCTATGACGGATAGCGGGATGGAAAGGTAACCGTGGACGGATTTGAGGCGCACAGCAGCCACCTGCACGCAGTGGCCTACCGGATGCTCGGCACGCTGAGCGAAGCCGACGATGCGGTCCAAGAGGCGTGGCTACGGCTTGCCCGCACGGATACGAACGATATTCACAACACGCGAGCCTGGCTTACCACTGTGGTGGCCCGGGTGTGCCTGGACATGTTGCGCTCGCGCAAGGCGCGGCATGAGGTTCCCCTTGATACGCCACTACCCGCGCACAGCCCCGACCCGGAGCAGGAGGCCATGCTGGCCGACTCGGTCGGCCTGGCCCTGCTGGTCGTGCTGGACACGCTGACCCCCGCGGAACGGCTGGCGTTTGTGCTGCATGACATGTTCGCCGTGCCCTTCCACGAAATCGCACCGATCGTCGGCCGCTCGACGCAGGCGACCAAGATGCTGGCCAGCCGCGCACGCCACCGGGTACGCGCCGCCGAAGTACCCGACCGCGACGTAGCCACGCAGCGCAAGATCGTCGACGCCTTCTTGACCGCATCACGCAACGGCGACTTCGCTGCGCTGCTCGACCTGCTCGACCCCGACGTCACGGTACACGCCGACGCCGCAGCGGCAGCTCCTGGGACCGCCACTCACCTGCGCGGGGCCCGTCAGGTAGCGCGGCAGGCGCTCGCGTTCTCGCACCGGGCCAAGGATGCCCAGAGCGGATTCGTCAACGGCCTTCCGGCGATCCTGGTGACACCTCGCGGGCGTCTCGTCACGGTTATCACGTTCACGATCGCCAGCGGAAAGATCGTCGCGATCGAGGTGATTGCAGACGCAGAGGGCCTCGGCCAACTCATCATCGAATCCGCCTCCTTGTCGCGTGGTGTCGGTCACGCGTCGCGGCCGTGAACACGAAGACACCGTCATGGCCAGTGGTGAGTCCTCGACATGCTGGGTGCCGCCAGCGACACACACGCGACGATGTCCGACGAACCGCGAAGCTTAAGACGAGTTCCTCGTGTCCACCAGCGCGCGTAGGACCGAGGATGCGGCGGTGAAGAACACCACGGCGGCGGACACGTTCGCGCTGATGATGATCGTCCATGCGGCCGGCATCTGGCTCTCCTTGTCCCGGTAGAGGCCGCGCATCGCCATAGTCGACGCGCTGGCAAGGTTCTTGACCATGGCCTCGTCAAGGTCCTTCCCGGCGTCGGTCTCAGAGATCGCGACATACCGCCTGCCGCGGATGCTCCAGGTCTCGCTGTCGTGGTGGGTGCTCGACTGCGACTTGGTGACGAGCTTCGATTGGGAGATCACCGCGTAGTCCGGGCCGAGCAGCCGAGCGCAGATTTCGACGATCTTGGACTTGCCCTCCGTTTCTCGCCGATGATCAGGGGAAGTTTCTGTTCGATGTTGTTGCCGACCAGCATGTACCCGAGGACTCGGAGCAAGTACTCAGCGGTCTGGCCGCTACCGTCGCACTGCGCGCAGCGGTAGATCAACCTCTCCCACAGTGGCGCTTGTGCGTAGGGGTTGTACGTGTGCGGCACCAGGCAGGAGATCATGACCTGCTGGTCGTGCGCTCTGAGGGTGCTCGTCCTCAGGTCCACCGTGCCCTTGGTGAAGTTGAGCAGATACGGGTTCTTGTCGAAGTCCTTGTACTCACACCACATCTGCAAGTCGGACTTGGCCATCTTGACCATCGCCCGACAGCCTCTCGGAGCCGTGGCTCCTGGTCGCCCATTTCCTCAGAGGGTCTCACTCCATCGCGACTGCCTCTTGGTAGATCGTCCAGACGGTCTTCTTGGCAAGCTCGATAACCTTCTCGTCGGTCTTGTATTGGCGCCAGCGCCTGCCGTCCCAGACTCGCCACTCTTGCTCGTCGATGAGCCAGCGGACGTGCTGCTGCTTGTGGTCGCGTACGAACCTAGGACCGTTCGCAACGTCAGTAGTCAAGTACTCGATCATGATCCGGCTCGAAGCTGGTCGATCCATACGAGCTGAGCTTCGATCTCGGGACCGGCGAAACGTCTCGCGCTGTCAATGCAGCTCACGGCTCAGGCGGATTAGCGTCGTCAAACATTCCCTGATCCTTTGACCGCCAGGGTCGGCGCGATTCTTTACGGGGATGGGGGATCGATGGGAGGTGAGTGGTGCAGACGCGGCTTGGCTCGTTCGTCGAGGGTGTTCTGTTTTGGTCACAGCCTGTATCGACGTGAGCGTAGGCACATCATGTGGGGCGAGGGCACGACAAGATATCCACAGATTTCTTCAACCAGGTGTTGCGAGCGGCGGCGGTTGCCTCACAGTGTGGGCGTGCTCGAGGCCCATGACGACGTTCCCGACGAACCCAAGCTGACCCCCGCCGAGCTTGTCCAACTCCAGCGGATCATCGAGGCGGGCCTGCTGGCGAGAGATGCGCGACTGTCGGGTGGGGGCTTTGCCGATGCGACCGAACAGGAACTGAGACTGCTCGAAGATCAGGGAGCGTTGGCCCGGCAACGATTCATCCAAGCCAACCTGGGTCTCGTTGGCATGGTCAGCCGGCAGTTTGCGGCGGGTTGCCAGCTTCCAGCCGCCGAGCTGTTCCAGGAGGGATGCCTCGGTCTTCCCGCTTGTCAACTACCTACCGGTAGCTCCCCGTGCACGAGCCTGAGTGCCAACTCGTCAATCATGTTGCGCTCGTACAGCTCGATAGTGTCGATACTGAGCCCATGGATGCCTGCAATGCGCTCACGGCGCCGA
>JBKOUS010000243.1:0-14430 GCA_046723505.1 Actinomycetota bacterium | reverse complement strand
GGTCGGATAACTCACGAGCACCTTCATCATGAATCGGTCGACCTGCGCCTCGGGCAGCGGATAGGTGCCGTCGGACTCGATCGGGTTCTGGGTCGCCATCACCAGGAACGGCTCCGGTACAGGGAACGTCTCCCGCCCGATGGTCACCTGCCGCTCCTGCATCACCTCCAGTAGCGCGCTCTGCACCTTGGCCGGCGCGCGGTTGATCTCGTCGGCCAGCAGCAGATTGGTGAACACCGGCCCCAGCGAGACCTCGAACTCGCCGGTCCGCTGGTGATAGACCCTTGTTCCGACGAGGTCGGCCGGCACAAGATCCGGGGTGAATTGGATTCGCTGGAACTGCCCGCCGATCGCGCCGGCCAGCGACTTGACCGCGAGCGTCTTGGCCAGCCCCGGGACGCCCTCAACGAGCAGGTGACCGCCGGCGAGCATGGCGATCGCCATCCGCTCGAGCAGCAGATCCTGACCGACGATCGTGCGCTTGACCTCGAACAGCACCGGTTCGAGCGGGCTCGGCGTCATGGCATCACTTCCCTCGATCGTTTGGACAGGTTCGGTTCACAGCCGCGGGCCCCTTCCCGGCCCCGGCCCTGAGTCCCCGCCGAGCGCGGTGCCGATCGGAACGGCGAAACCGATCCCGGCGAACGCCTCGTCAGCTCCGGGGGCGGCGATCGACACGACGACGCCGACGACGATCCCTTGGGCATTCAGAAGCGGACCGCCGGAGCTGCCGGGGTTCACCGCGGCGTCGAACTGGATCAGCCCGGACAGCGCGCCCACTTTGGTCTCGGTCGTGCGGTTCAGACCGGAAACGACGCCGGTCGTCGTGCTGTCCCGCAGCCCCAGCGGGTTGCCGATGGCCACCACATCCGAGCCGACGGCGACACCTCCGCCGAGGATCGCCGGGACCACGACCTCGGGGAGCTTCTTCGGAGTCAGCGTGGCGATGTCGATCTTCGGGTATGCGGCTGCGATCGTTCCCGATGTCTTGGTCCCGTCTGCGAACACGATCGAGATGTCGCCGCCGCCGGAGACGACGTGGTGGGCGGTGAGCACCGTACCGGTGTCAGTGACGACCACACCGGACCCGAGCGAGCCTTTCGAGGTGGTGATCAGTACCACCGACGGAACGACCTGTCGGTACAGGTCGGTGACCGGCAGCGGCGTCGCCGTTGCCGCCGGGGTTGGGGTCGCTGTCGCTGATGCCCGGTTGGCCGAGGTGGCCGAGCCGGACCCGAGCTTGAACGCCAGCGCGGCGATGATCACCATGGCAACGACGAGAACGGCCGCGGTTGAGGCGGCCCAGCGCCAGCCGTGGCCCAGTCGGATGACGTGATCGCCTCGGTCCGTCGCCGGCGCTTGCGCTGATCCGGAACGCGCGGGCTGCCCTTGAGCTGGGGATGATGCGCCACCTGCGGCCACGTCGGCGCCGGGCGCGCGGAAACCGCGCGGTCGTTCAGCCCCGGCGGGCTCCATGGAGAAAGCGTATGTGCCGACCCTATGAGTCCGCTGTGCATCGTCCGTGCGCTCCGCACTCGGTGCCGTTGACACTCCAGGTCATCGTCTCGGATGTGTACCAGCAGATCGTAAAGCGAGTCGCCGCAGAATGAGTCGCCGGCGCCGGTCGCAGCACCCGGCCCTCGAACCCCAGTGCGACAATCCCCAGGTCGAGACCTGACATGCTCGGACTCTGGCCGAACTTGTGGAGGTGCCGGCGCTGGCGCGGGCGCAAGCCGCATTTTGGCGCTCGATTCACCAGTACGAGGAGGCCCTGGCTGGCAGCGAGGACGACCTGCTCGCAGAGACCGCGGCCGGACTACTTCACCCAGCAACAGTCGGCGCGTTGAAAGCAGCAGGCATGTCGGTCGGCGAGTCAGCCGAGGTGGTCGCCGACTTCCTCGCCCACCAAGCAGGAGGAGATCATCGATGAAAGCCTGTTACGACTTGTGGTACCGATTCGGAACGCCTCCATGGGTCGGGCACGCTCGATCGACGCTGGCCGAGATGGTCCAAACAGGTGGTCTGCTGCCGGGCCGGGCGATTGACCTGGGTTGCGGCGAAGGGGACAACGCGATCTTCCTCGCTGAGCACGGTTTTCAGGTCACCGCAGTGGATTTTGCGCCGTCAGCCATTGCCAAGGCGAAGGCCAAGGCGAGCGACGCAGGTGTTGATGTTGACTTCGTGATTGACAACATCACAACACTCGCCACGGTGAGCGGCACATTCGACATCTTGGTGGACTACGGCACATTCGATGACTTGAGCACGAGGCAGCGCGCCGCCTACGTCGATCGAGTCACGTCGCTGGCAAAACCTGGTTCGAAGTTCTTGCTTTGGTGCTTTGAGTGGGAAGTCAAGACATGGGAACGGCTGGCGGTGCCGGCCGTCGTTCCGCCCGATCGATGCACGGACATGGCACGGACTCCGTATATCGTTGACCGCGGCCATCCGGATCGGCCCAGGGTTGCAGTGATCGGCTAGCTCCGGTGAAGTGCCGAGCTCCACGGCAGACGGGAGCTTGAGCCTGGAAGTGTTGCTATCTCCAGCCGCGTCAACGCTGCCGGTAAGTCGGTCTCATCGAAGATCACACATCGTCCTCGACTCAGCGACCGGCGACGAGAATTTCCTCGCTGACACCGCCCATCGCAACCAACGAGCAGCATGTTCAACTCCGTTTACGCTCAATCTCGCCGCGGCCGGCCTTATGGCGACCGCTTGGCGCGGCGGGGTGGCCTCGATTGGTGAAGGCCTCGCGGCAGTGTTGAACGAGCTCTCGACATGCAGGGTTGCTGGTCCCTCTCCAGATGAGGGCCAGCACGGCGGGCGTTTCGATGTCGTCGATGGCGAGAGCGTTCAAGTTGCTCTTGTGATCCGCGGTCATGGACTCACTGAGGATCGCGACGCCCAGTCCCCGGAGGGCGAGATCGATCACCGCGCTCGGCGAGCTGGCTTGCAGTTCGATGTTCTGGTGAACCCCCTCGGCCGCGCAGGCCCGGTCAAACACGAGCCGGATCCCCGTGCCCTCGGGCATGCACACGATCGGGAATTCGCTGAGGTCAGCCAGGGCTACCCGGCCTCGTTCGGCCAGCGGATGTCCGGCTGGAACGGCCGCCACAAGCGGTTCGCTGATGATCGTCATTGCCGCGAGCCCCTGAGGTGGTCCGCCAGCGGCCCCGATGAGGGCCAGGTCCGTCATCCCCGCGCGTACTCGCTCCGTGAGCCGATCGGAGTTGTCTTCGAACAGGGAGATCTCGACCCCGGGGTGGGCGAGACGAAACGAGGCGAGCGCATCGAATAACGGCGTGATGTCGCAGCCCGTCACCATGCCCACCTCGAGCCGACCACGAATCAGACCGGCCACCTCCTCCACGGCTTGTCGAACGGCGCCAACGGATGCGAGAACGCCTCGTGCGTGCTCGAGGGCCGCCGTACCTGCGGCGGTCAAGGTCACGCTGCGTCCTGATCGGTCGAAGAGTTCCGCCCCGAGGTCACGCTCGAGTTGTCGGATCTGAGCGCTGACCCCCGACTGGCTGATGTGGACGTGTTCGGCGGCACGGGTGAAGTTCGCCTCCTCGGCCACCGCGACGAAGTACTCGAGCTGCCTGAGTTCCATACGTGCTGATTCTAGGATCATGAAGAACAATCTGTTGGACTTCTACCGATCCGTGAGTCAGACTCGGCGGTGTTGGCGTCTCGCACGACTCGCCGACGGCGGCGAGCTTCGCGCGACGATCGATGCGGTCTTCCCGCTCCAGGAGGCCCGAAGCGCGTTCGAGCGCAGTCTCGGCGGCAAGCGTCGCGGGAAGATCGTCTTGAGCGTTGTCGAGGAGCGGTGAGACGAGCCGTCAGAAAACGGAGGAGAACACGATGGTCGATGGACGTGAACCGGCCGCCCGGCCGGAGGACATCACGCGGCTCTTCGCCGAGCGGGCGAAAGCCAGGGACGCCGAGGGACTCGCGTTGCTGTACGAGGACGACGCGGTCCTCGCCTACCCGCCGGGGGAGATGACGGAGGGACGAGCGGCGATCCGTGCGCTGTATCAGAAGATGCTCGCGCAGGCTCCGGAGTTCGAGCCCGAGGCACCGCTTCCCTCGGTGATCATTGGTAACCTCGCGCTAACGGCGACCGTCGCGAAGGACGAGGCGGTCGCAAGAGCCCAGGTCGCCCGTCGTCAGCCCGATGGGACCTGGCTGCGGATACTCGACCGCCCGGACTTTCGCGCCTAGCGGCGGTTGAACGGGGTCGCGCCGTACTTGGCTCGCTAGCTCCAGCGTATAGTCCCTCCGGCTGTCACGCCTGAAATCGACGTAGCGCCTCAGCCAATAAAGCCCCACACCCAATGTAGGGATGATTGTAAGCACAATCGCGAAGCTAGCGAAATCTACACGCCCGCTGTACACAAACTGGGCAAAAATAAACAATGAGGCAGTGAGAGAAAGAAGCGCTGCGACGATCAACGAGGCAATGGCAAGAGCCTCCGCTTACGCGAGTCGCGGTGATCTTCAGCAGCGGTGCCGGCAGACGTTTTGCCTATGCAAATCCAGGACTGATTCCTCCGTGCTCCTTAGTGTTCCTTCGACCGCGCTTCTTTGAGGTCTTCAGCATTGATCTTCTAGATAGACTAAACCGCTCGAACAAGGTTGGCGTAGCTTTTTTGATGCGAATAAACGCGCTTCGCAAAGAAATCTTAGTGGAGAACTGATTACTTTAGGCAGAACCGAGTTCGGTAAAGATGGTCCCTTTCAGTCTCCGAGAGAAGGTATGAGCGGGGAATGGATCGCCGACGGTTCCATCAGCATTTAGTTCGACACCCGACTGCAATGAGGCGCCAGTCTGATGACATTAGGGGTAAGTTCATTGGTCGGCTCCAGCTGGTGGTTCGGTGTTGAAATCCTTTTACGGTTGATTGTGTCCAGATGTCGTTGGTGGTCTTACTTCACGTCCGACAACAGACCCGCCCACGTTCAGCGATTTAAGTCATCACTGTGACCTGCTCGCGGGACGAGGTCGCTCGGCCCCGCCGATTAGGGTTCTCCATTGTCAGACGACCAGCGTGAGGACGATAACCCCCAGCACCACCAGCAGGCGCAGCAAGCGGCGACCGTCAACGTCTGGTTGCCAGGCCATGATCGCGATCGATGCCACGAAGGCGGACAACTCGATGGCTCAACATAACCGCCGAGGATAGGGACAGGTGCCCGGCCAGCGTACGAGTGCACCCGCCGATGCTCAGATTGCATCACGGCCTGGATGATCCAGGGGTCAGATGCACTGGATTGGATAGTGGCGAGTATCAGCCGAGTTCAGCGCATATATCATGAGTGATTCGGCCCTGGATGCTGTCGATGGTGTTGTCTTCGGTAAACGAGACACGTCCGCTGGTGGTAATGAGGAATGGGTCCCCAAGTCCGAAGCTCGCAGGTTGCAAAATCAGTGCCGGTCCGGTCAAGACCAAGCCATTGGGTCCAGTGGTTGTATCGATGAAAGTCGGCCCCGAAATGTTGTAGGTCCGCGACACATCAGTCTCAGTGTTCGTAACTGTAATTCGAGCCGGGCCAGTAAAGATCAGGTTGTCATCCGTTGAGCCCGGCCTCTCTTCGGCTGCGCTCACTACCTCGATGCTGACCGCGAACGGACAAAGTTCATCAGCCGGGGCATCGATCACAGACGTTTCTCCGTTTGGCACCGCTGGTGCGGCCAGGGATTGTGTGGCGCTAAGCAGTGCCGCAGCGCAGCCTGCCGCTACCGTCACAAACGCACGGAACATCTGAGACATGTAGTTCCCCTCTCCTAGGTAGGGCCAGCTAGAACACCGAGCTCGGGCGGGCGGTTTGCGGTTGCAGGCTATCAGCGGGTAGCGGCCCGCGTCGGAGAAACGCAGATGCTCGACTCCTCGGTAACCGGAGAGTGTCGACAAGAAGGTGCTCGTCGTCGATGCCCGTGATGAACCGGCAGACCTTCAGCGCCGCAGTGGCAGGTGGCTCGCTGGTACCCGGCGACCTCGACCGGCGGCAGGGGCGACCTAGCGGCGTGGGTGAACGGCCGTCCACGCCACGGTCAGCGAGGAAACTTGCAGCACCCCTGCAGCTAATAGTGGCGTTCGACGCCCAGGTCTCAACCCTGTGGATATTTCGCCAGATACTCGTGGACGGTGTCTCGTCTCAAGGCCGTGCGCAGCTCGGCGAGCTTTGCCTTGTCGACAACGTCAACGCGCTGGCCCTTCATGGTGGCTTTGCCGGACACCGGGGCCTGAATGAGATGGACGTCCGTGTTGGTCAGGCGGAGTGAAAGCACCGTGTTGCGGATTCTCGAATTCGTCAGACCGTTATCGACGGTGAGATGCTCGGCCGCTCCGCTGACGACGGAGAAAAGTCTCCCTGGGTCAGTGATGATCTTGCCGGACAGCGTTTTGGCGATGATGGCCCTGACGAGGTTGCGCTCGTTCGCGGCCCTGTCGTAATCACCGCGGGGCAGCGCTCGCCGTTCTCCAACGAAGTAGATAGCCCGCTCACCTGAGACCGTGATGTTGCCCTTCGGGTAGTGGAAGCCATGGGAGAAGAACGCTGTCCTGTTGTAGACGGTCACTCCGCCGACTTCATCGGTCAGCCGGGCGAAGCCCTGGAAATCGACCAATATGGCGTGGTCCATCCGTGTGTCGGTGAGATTCTCCAATGTCGACACTGCGAGCTTGGGGCCTCCGAAGCCATAGGCCGCATCGATCCTGTTGTTGCCATGTCCCGGAACAGCCACCCACGCCTCGCGTGGAAACGAGATGAGGTACGCCTGGTCGCGCTTGGCGTTCAGGTGCAAGATCATGAGGGAGCCCGAACGGCCGACACTTGAATCGCGGCTGTCATAGCCCATCACGACGAAATTGAGCGCATCGGCGGCGCTTTGTTCCTTGGTCGGAAGCGGAGCCGCGCTCGAGCTGGAGGGCATGAGGTCCTCGCGGTCGAGGTTTTGAGCCATGCTGCGCTCGACCTGATTAAGAAAGACTGCCGCAACGGCCACAACCGCCACACAGGTTGCCGCCACGCTGAGCAGGACTATCGGCAGTATGCGGCGGCGCTTGACCGGAGCCGCAGTGGGCTCGGCGTATGTAGAGCCCGGCGAGCTTGGGACCGCAAACTGGGCGCTTGTCAGGCTCGGCTGAATTGGCGCGGCGGGAGCAGCATGTGCACTTGCGGGGCTGGGTTTGTTCGGGACCGTAGTCTGGGTGGCACTTGGCTGGGCCAGTTTCGTCGGCGCGGCAGGTTCAATGGTCGGCGGGGCCGGGCTGCCACAGATATCGCAGTAGCAATCGACGATGGTGCCGGGGCAGCCAGTTTGGGCGCAGGGCGCGCCGGGTTGGGTGGCGGCAGCCGCCTCAGCGGCACTTGGCTGGGCCAGTTTCGTCGGCGCGGCAGGTTCAATGGTCGGCGGGGCCGGGCTGCCACAGATATCGCAGTAGCAATCGACGATGGTGCCGGGGCAGCCAGTTTGGGCGCAGGGCGCGCCGGAAGAGTCCGGCTCGCCCTGCGCCGAGCTGAGTTTGGTTGGGGCTACGCTCCGGGTGGCGTTGATGAGGGCCGCGGGTCGGATGGCGCCGGGCTGGGCCGGCTTTCTTGATATGGCCAGCTGGAGGTTTCCCGGGCTTGGTTCGCTTGGGTCGTCCAGGTTGCGAGCGCCATTCTTAGTGCTCGGCTTTAGATTGGTCATTGTTCCCCCAGTCTGGTCCCCGGATGTATGCCACGGAGTGTGGAGCAGTCTAAATGTCCTGCCAGTGGCCTTAGCCTCAGTTAGAAGAAACGAGAGCGTGTCTATCTGAACCGTTCCGGCCTTGGGGCATCGATCCCCCCCAGAACGGCGGAGTCATGGTAAGCATTCGTTTGGGCCCAACCGGCAATCGAGGATGTTGAAGATCCTGGTCAGAACACCGCACAGTGGGCAGGGCCAAGCAGATAGCGTGCACGGGTGGGGCACGGCAACGAGCTGATCTGGCTGAGTTGGCGGACTGGGTGGAAGGACTGCGTGGAGCAGCACAGAAGGCACGCGAGGACGGCAACCTCACCCTGGCTGAAGCGCTGGATATCACCCGCTTCGGGGTCTATGAAGGCTATCTCGACGAGCAGCTGCACCAACAAAGCGAAGACCATCACCATGACGGTCAGCTCAGTTCGCCGAGCCACTGCCGTTTGCAATGTGACACCGCCTGTCATCCGGCGATGGCTCGTAAGGGCGAGCGGTGATGGTGACTCCATCAAACGGTCCAGTTGAGTGCATCCCAGTGGACGCCCTTGGCAATGTGTCCGCCAAACGCTCGGCGAGGAGTGCATCGATGCGGCCCAGCTCGTTTTCCAGCTCCTCTGGATCAACGCACGGGGTGAGTAGGTACACGGCCAGGCCCTGGGCGGAGGCAGCTAGCGCCGCTCCATTGCGGCCCGGAGCCCGAGTACCTCGCCTCGCGAGGGCATCCCGGAGTACGGCCACAGCCTGGCGTAGCAGGTCTTCTCCGCGGTTCGAGCTTTTGTTGATCAACACAGAGTGGGGGGCAGGGTGCTGTTTATTGGCGACGATTGGGCTGAAGCCCACCATGACATGGAGTTAGAAGACGAGGCGTGCCGGGTGCTGGCGCGCCGTCGGCTGCCGGAGGGCCTGGCCGGGATCACAACCTTGCATCAGCTGGTCGCGCAGCACCTGGACCCGACGGCCGAGCCAGACCAGGTCCAGGTGGGCATCGAAACCGACCGTGGGCCGCGGGTGCAAGCCTTGCTGGCCGCCGGCTATGGGGTGTTCGCGATCAACCCATTACAGGTGGCCCGGTATCGGGAACGCCACTCCCCGTCGGGGGCGAAGTCGGATGCCGCGGATGCCCATCTGCTCGCCGAGATCGTTCGGCTGGATCGGGCGCATCACCGCCGGATCACCGGCGACAGCCAGATCGCACGTCAAGATCGCGGCCCGCGCCCATCAGACGATGATTTGGTCGCGGGTGCGGCAGGTGAACACACTGCGGTCGCTGCTGCGGGAGTATTACCCGGCCGCCCTGGCCGCGTTCGGCAGCGACCTCGCGGGCCAGGACGCACTGGCGGTGCTCACCGTGGCACCCAGCCCAGAGCTGGGCCGGCGGCTGTCCCAATCGCATATCGAAACCTTGCTGCGGCGTGCTGGCCGGCAGCGGAACATCTCCAGCACCGCCGCCACGATCCGGGCCGCGTTGACCTCCGAGCAGCTGGCCGCCCGACCCGGTGTGATCGGTGCCTACACCGCCAGCGCATCGGCGCTGCTCGCTGTGTTGAGCACCATGGCGGCCCAGACCGAGGTGCTGGCCGGGCAGGTGGAGCAGGGTTTTGGCCAGCAGCCGGACGCTGAGATCTACCGCAGCCAATCCGGCCTCGGACTCATCCTCGGCGCCCGGGCGCTTGCCGAGTTCGGCGACGACCCAGATCGCTACGCCGACGCCAAGAGCCGAAAGAACTACTCCGGCATCTCACCGATCACCAAAGCCTCCGGCACCAAACAGGTGGTGCAGGCCCGCTTCGCCCGCAACCGCCGCCTCGGCGATGCGCTGTTCCTGCAGGCGTTCGCCGCACTCAACAATTCCCCGGCGCCCGCGCCTTATATGACCGACAACGCACCCGCGGCGCCACCCACTACCAAGCCCTCCGAGCCCCCGCGAACCGGCTCGTCGGCATTCTCCACGGCTGCCTGCGAAGCCACACACTCTATGACGAGCACCTCGCCTGGCACGCCGAACCAGACAAACTCAGCCCTGCAGCTTGACCCGCTTCCGGCCGTGGGATGTCTGGTTCCGGTGTGGTTTGAGTCCGCCGCCCGGCCGCATCCGCCGCAGCGCATGTATCGGGCCTACCTGGAGCACCCTGGAGCTGGCAAAGAAAGTCTGGGCCCGGCAGCACATCTCGAAAGCCGTGCCTCTGTGGGGCATGAACCCGACCAGCGCCGAAGCATGGCTGAACTATGCCGAAGAGATGTGCTGGGTCCTGGATGATCATGGTCAGATTGAGCGTGGAAGCGTGAACCCTGCACCGGTCGAATCCATCCCCCTGACGGGCATCGAGGCCGAGACCCGATGGGGCCCGAACTGGCCTGGACAACGCCCCGATAGCTCATGGAATCCGTCTGAAACGGCACATTTAAACACGCTCTGACCAGGGCAGGAGGACACCCCGCTTGGAGGTCCTCGACCTGGAAATCCCCGATGACGATTTCCCGTCCGAACCAAGGCCGAACTTCCTCGCGACCCTAACGAGTCAGAAGCTCGGCGTTGCGAGATGCCGGTGCCCCAACGCAGAAGGATTCCTCCCGGCCGCCGCATACGTGTGCCCGCGGGACCGGGCTGGGGTATGCGAATGTAAGGAGTCGACAATGACCGACAGTTCTCACGGACCAGACCCCGAGCCGGCACCTCCGGCGCCGCCGAAACACCAACCCCGCTGGCCACTGATCGCAGGCGTTATCGCGATCGGCGTGCTCCTGCTCGGGGCTGTTGCGTGGGCTATTGCAGCTCCCGATCGAGAGGCTTGCAAGTCAGCGCTCGGCAGAGAGATCGACGCCATGCTGGCCTCCAATCAGCCCATCGAGAGTTGGGAGGATGACCCGTTGAAGGGTCGCATCAAAGCACGAGTCACCTGGCCCTGCCGGTTCCAGTCCGAGTCGGACATGGAATCTATTGCGGGCGAGGTAATCATGGCTCGGCTGCCGCAGGTTCTCGCTCGCTCTCTCGACGAAGCCTTCGGCACGACGGAACCCACTCCGGAGCCCACTGAGAGCCCGACTCCCGAATGGACGACCAGCAAAGACAATTGGAAGGCCAGCCTTAAGATCGTCAGCAAGCAGTGCTATGGCTACGGGCTCGGCTGCAGCATCGACGCCAAAGTGAAGCTCGACTATTACGGGGACAGCAGCAGTATCCCGGAGGACGCCGCTGTGACCTCCGTTGAGGTCTACTGATCCAAGGACTGCGGCCAGGAGGCAACTAACCCAAAGATCGGGGGACCAATGAAGAAAATACCCGTCATCATCATCTCAGGCCTAGCCCTCATCGGTTGACAGACCTCGGAAAACCACAGCCAAACTCCCGCCCCTCCAGGACTGTTTCTCAAGTTACCAATTCACGGGCCGCGTCAGATAGTTCTCTCGGCGGATCTTGGAATATGCTCCAAGCCTCTCTGGGAGTCTTATTAGCCAGGGCGCCCAACACGTCACGCATGTACGCGAAAGGACGTGCATTTCCTGCACTCGCTTTTTCTTCCAAGTTGGACAAGAACCCTTGCATTCGTTCCAGACTGTCGCGATCCAATGGACGTTCGATTGCCAGGGGTCCAGGGGCCCGCCAATCTCGTTCTTTCTCAGTCGGATGGTGACCTTGCCGCGCGACGCAAAGTTCATTGCGAATACGGCCTTTCCCTCATTGGGAGTGCGAACAATGGACCGTGTCAGCGCAAGAGTGACCTCTGCGTCCACGTGTGGCGGCGGAGCGTCGCCTCGTCTGGGGTTGCGCGTGTAGGCGAGGATGGCGCCCCCCGTCGGCCCGTCAGTCCCGACATCTGATGTGATCTTGTTGATGAGTTCGCACTCGTCGATCGTGGCCGAGACGATGTCGTCCCGGTCCCGTGAGGCGACGGCGACGACGTTCCCGCCAAGGCCAGCGGCATCCTCCCGGACACTGCCCGCGCCCTGGAGAACGAGCCGGCGGAGCGAACTTTGGTTGCCCAGACTCACCAGGTTGCCCTTGAGGTTGGGGTTCGCGGTGATCGTCGTTGATGTTGTTTCCGACTCAAACTGGACCGGGAGACCCTGATCATTGAGCAGCATCACGCCCGCGCCCTGGAGCGTCACGCCGTCGGGGACCATCAGAGTCTTGTTGACTTCGTATTTCCCCTTCTTTAAGCGGATCGTGAAATCAGCTTTTGCACGATCAAGAGCGTCGATCAGCTCGGCCGTGTTCTTGACATCGATCGTCGGCGGCCCGCCTGCCCCGAGCTGCTGCACCGTACCGGAGGAACCGTGTGCGTCTTCCATTTCTCGCTCCTTACGGCGGCTGCAGTGACAGCCTAAAGGCCCCGTTCCCGGAACAGGATCCATGGGCCGCCGTTACGGTGGTGGCGTGGACGTTAAGCGTGCAGCCGACCTGTACGCCCAGGGTCGGACCCTGCGCCAGATCGGCGCCGAGCTGGGCGTTCATTGGAGCGACTTGCTCATGGCTGAGTCACGGATTGGAGTTCGTTGAGGGCTTGGGTGGTCTGGGTAAGGGTGTAGGCGACGGTTTGGTCCCAGTCCATCTCGGCACCGCGGGCGCGGAGTTCTCGCGCGCGCTCCCCGCCCAGAGTTTCCGTGACGATCAAGCTGATCAGCGGAGCGAAATTCGGCGGCACGGCCACATAGGCTTCGGCGGCGCCTTGAATGATCGCGGCGGCCTCAGGCTGGGTGGCGGCAAGCGCGCCCGCGATGGTGTGGAGGAGGTAGCCGATCCGGTGGCGGTCACCGCCCGGTTGGAGGGCGCGGATGGCACGGCGGCCGAGCTCGAGGGTGGCGGTCCGATCGTTTACAAGAAATGCGAGCGCGGCGGCCCTCGGGCCGAGGGTGCTTTGATAGCCGAACGCCGTGCTGAGCTCGAGACTTTCGCGTAGACAGGCGCGGGCCTGTTCGGGGTCGGTCTCGGCGACGGTCATGCCGACGGCGAGCAGGCCGCTGGCGATGAGCGCCGGATCGCCGATCTGCCGGGCCAGCGTGAGCGCCTCGCGGGCCAGCGGGACCGCCCTGGGCGCATCGCCGACAAGCAGGTAACCGCCCGCGGCGAGGCCGAGCTGGAGGGAGGCGTCGGCGAGGTCGCCACCGGTCCGGGCGATGGCGGCGGCCTGTTCGGTGAGGCGGGGGCCGTCGGCGAACGCGCCGGTAGTATCCGCGATGTCTGCGCGGGCGTCGCAGAGGACTTCCTCCACTCGCCAGTCGTGGGGATCGCGGCGTTGGTTGGCCTCGGCGGCGCGGCGGCACAGTTCCTCGGTGACGGTCACATCCGCGCGATTGGACGCGAACCTGGCGCTGACCGCCAGGGCGAGCGGGTAGCCCGGGTGCGTGGCCGCGCCGGGTAGCTCCAGGGCAGCCTCGCCGTCCAGCACCAGGGGCCACCTGAACCAGAGCTCCCTGGGCGCGAAGCCGGCCAGGATCGAAAACGCGGTGTCAATATTGCCGGTGTCGATCGCCCAGGACCAGGCAGCGAGCAGGTTGTCTTGTTCGGCGCTGAGCCGCACCGCCCAAAACACCTCCTCGCGCCGGTCGTGATGCCGGATCTGCTGGAGGACGTCCACGTAGTAGTCGGCGTGCCGGGCACGCCACCGCTCGAGGTCGCCGACCTCGTCGAGGCGCTCCTCCCCGTATTGGCGGATGGTCTCCAGCAGCCGGTACCGGGTCTCGGGTCCGTGTTCTTCGGTTACTACCAGTGACCGCGCCACCAGGTTGGCCAGCAGCTCGAAGACCATATCGGGACCGATGCCGTCCCCGCCGCAGACCGTCTCGGCGGCCTCCAGGGTGCAGCCGCCGACGAACACCGACAGCCGGGCCAGCAGCCGCTGTTCAGGCTCGGCGAGCAGCTGATAGGACCAGTCGATGGTGGCCCTTAGCGTCTGATGATGGGGCACCGCGCCGCGGCGGCCAGCAGCCAGCACCGCGAAACTCCGCTCCAGCCGCTTAGCCAGTTCGGCCGGGGTCATCGCAGCTATCCGGGCCGCTGCGAGCTCGATCGCCAGCGCTATCCCATCCAGCCGCCGCACCACCGCAGCGACCGCCGCCGCGTTCAGAGCGGTCACCGCGAAATTGGGCTTGACCGCGGCCGCGCGTTCGGCGAACAGCCGCACCGCCTCCGCCTGGGTGATCGCCGTCAGGTCGGCGTCGGCGCCGGGCACCGCTAGCGGCGGCACCGGCACCAGCCGCTCCCCCTCAATCCCCAGCCCCTCCCGGCTCGTCGCCAACATCACCAGCCGCTCACATGACCGCTGCAGTACGTCGGCCAGCACTGCCGCCCCGTCCAGCAGATGCTCACAGCTATCCAGCACCAACAGCAGCTGTTTGCCGCGTAGGAACTCCACCAGCGCCTCGCCAGTGCTCAGGCCGGCCGGGGCGGTCACCGCAAACACCGCCGCCACCGCATCATCCACCCCGGCCACATCGCGCACCGGCGCCAACTCACACAACCATGCCCCGTCACCAAACCGAGCCGCCACCTGCCCGGCGACCTGCAACGCCAGCCGCGTCTTCCCCACCCCGCCGGTACCGGGTCTCGGGTCCGTGTTCTTCGGTTACTACCAGTGACCGCGCCACCAGGTTGGCCAGCAGCTCGAACACCATGTCGGGATCGATGCCCTCGCCGGCGCAGACGGCCTCGGCGGCATCTAGGGCTGTCTCTTATACACATCTGACGCTGCCGACGACAC
>JBKOUS010000080.1:0-17861 GCA_046723505.1 Actinomycetota bacterium | reverse complement strand
AGCCGAAGCGTTGAAGATTCCCGGCTTTCACCCGCACGAACTGCGCCACACGGCCGCGAGCTTGGCCATCGCGTCCGGCGCGGATGTGAAGGTCGTTCAGCAGATGCTCGGCCACAAGAGCGCGACCATGACGCTCGACCTGTACGGCCACCTCTTTGGCGACCGACTCGATGTTGTGGCCGATGCCATGGACTCGGCGAGGGCCTCAGCGCTTTCTGGTGTGTACCCACTGTGTACCACGGGTGAGGTGATCGAATTGAGACGCGACGCGAAATAGCCGCTGACTAGCTACTCCACCTGGTAGCCCCGACGGGATTCGAACCCGCGCTACCGCCTTGAGAGGGCGGCGTGCTAGGCCGCTACACAACGGGGCCCTAGCCGATGATCATCATTGTTCAGACCGCGGAAGCCTACCAATTCCCCTTGTGGTACAGCGAATCAGGAGCCATCTGCGTCGCTGGGGTACTAGGACTCGAACCTAGACTAACTGAACCAGAATCAGTCGGGCTGCCAATTACCCTATACCCCATAGCCATTTGGCCGGATGGGTCGCACCCGCCCTGGCGCAAGGACAAACTTTACTGTAAGCGGAGTTTCGGCCCCAAACCGCTTCTCTGACAGCTGGCAGTTCGCGACGGTCAGGGCTCAGGTGAGCTGGACGTGGGTTCGCAGCTTCATCAGCCGGGATAGGCCGTACGCCAGCAGCGCGAAGGCGGCGAAACCTCCGACATTGAACGCGGCGTCGACCCAGCTGATTCCACTGATCCCCTTGAGTTCGGCAATCGAGGTCGTCAGCCCGGCGATCACGTACGCGAACACGTTGTTGATCACATGTGCCGCAATGCCAGCTTCCAGACCGCCGGTGCGCCACACCAGAAGGCCGGCCAGCAGGGCGAAGCCAAGCCGGTCGACGAACAATGGCAGGTTCTGTGTGCCGTGCAGCAACGCAAAGACCAGCGCGGAGGCGACGACACCGAACCAGGGCCGCGCGACCAAGCTGCCGAGCGCCTGGAGCAAGTAGCCGCGAAAGAAAATCTCCTCGGCCGCCGCCTGGAGTGGCGAGGTAAGCACGATTACTGCAAGAAAGCCCCAGAAGCCCAGCTGAGGATGGAAGGTCAGTGGTTCGCCGACCGTCCTGGAGAGCAGCATCGTGCCGTTCAACACGACCGCGGCTATCGCCAAGCACCCAAACAGATAACCCCACCGGATTCGCGGCTGGACTGAGGAGAGCCAGCTCGGCCGCATGTGATGGACCGCCGCCATCAGACCCCACGCGATCGGGATCAAGGTGGAGAGTCCAAGGTTGACCGCCAGCATGCCGATCGGCAGCTCGAATGCAAACGCCCTGGCAAAATAATCCGCATAGGCCCGATCGCCAGCGGTTGCGGCCCAAAACGCGGTCACGAGAGCCCGGCTCACCACACTGGTGATGAGTACAAAGAGGGACAGACCGAAAACGACGCCCAGCACTGAGCGCCACCACACGTACGAGTCACCGCGCAGAATCTGCGGGTACGCGGCGCCGTCAGGCGGTAGCGCGGCGCTCTCGATAACCCGCGCGGGAGCAGGCTTCGGTGGCTGGCTCACGGATCGCGATTTTGTGCTCGGAACAACTGGCTCGGCCTCGCCAGCCCGCACCGCCGGATTTCCTGACCTGCTTCGGGCCTTTGAGACTGTTCGCTTCGGGACCGATGGGCGCTTTTGTTTGGTCACGATCTCACATTGCCCGGCATGGGTATGGACGCAGTGCCGCCAGTCTCGCCGGGTCCAGCGAACGTTGGCTCCCCGAGTTCCGCCAAGGCTGCTGCAATCCGCCCAAGTGTGGACCGCCGACCGAGCAACTCGATCGACTCGAAAAGCGGCGGTGAAATCCGGCTCCCGGTGACGGCTGCCCGCACCGGCCCAAAAGCGAGCCGCGGTTTCAGCCCGAGCTTGTCGATAAGCGCCCCTCGCAACGCCGACTCAACCGCATCATGATCAAAGTCCTTGACGGCAGTCAGCGCCTCGTAAGCCGCCGTCAGCGTCGGTATCGAATCAGCCGACAGTCCAGCATCGGGGGCGATTGTGATCTTGTCGTCGGGAATGAACAAGAATGCCAGCAGGCCAACCGCCTCGGAGAGAGTGTTGATGCGCTCTTGGATCAGCGGCGTCGCGGCTGCGAGCTTGTCTCGCTCCGCCCGTGAGGGGGGTTCGTTGATCAAGCCTGCGCTGGCCAGGAACGGAACCAGATTCTCCGTCAGCTCGTCCGGGGAGAGTAGCCGAATGTGCGCGGCATTGATTGCTTCGCACTTCTTGGCATCGAAACGGGCGGGACTGGCATTGACTCGTCGGATGTCGAAGGCCTCGACCATCTCGGCGATGGTAAACACGTCGCGGTCCTCAGCTATCCCCCAGCCCAGCAGGGCCAGGTAGTTCAACAGCCCTTCCGGCAAATAGCCCTTCCGCTGGTACTCGGCGAGACCAGATCCCTTGTCGCGCTTGGAGAGCCGACGGTTCCCCTCGCCAAGCACGGTCGGCAAGTGACCGAAAGCCGGGGTGCGTCCGCTGCCGAATCCAATGTGCTTGAGCGCGTCGTACAGCACTATTTGGCGCGGAGTGGACGGCAGCAGGTCCTCGCCGCGGAGCACGTGAGTAATCTTCATCAGCGAGTCGTCCACTGGGTTGACGAGAGTGTAGAGCGGCTCGCCGTTGCCGCGCACGATGACATAGTCAGGCACGTGAGCGGGCGCGAAACGCACCGGCCCTCGAACCAGGTCGTCGAATGAGATCTCTGCATCGGGCACGCGCATCCGGACCACAGACGGCCTCGACCGGGCTTCCAGCTCGGCGATCCGCTGCTCGCTGAGGTTCCGGCAGAAGCCGTCGTAACCGGACGGCGCGCCGTCTGGTCGTGCCGCTTCCCGAGCCTCGATCTCCTCCCGTGTGCAATAGCAGCGGTACGCCAACTTGGCCGCGAGCAGCTTCGCGACGACATCACCGTAGATGTCGCCGCGCTCGGTCTGGATGTAAGGGCCGTACGGGCCGCCGACCAGCGGCCCCTCGTCCCACGTCAGGCCCAGCCAGTTCAGTGAGTCGTAGAGGACCTGGTATGACTCCTCAAGGTTTCGTCCCGCGTCGGTGTCCTCCACGCGGAGCACGAACGTCCCGCCATAGTGCCTGGCGAAGACCCAGTTGAACAGTGCGCTTCGTACGTTGCCGACATGCAGATTGCCAGTCGGAGACGGAGGAAACCGGACCCGCACCTGGTGGGGCGCCAGATCGCCAAGAACGGCCGAGTCGTCTCGGGGCTTAGTCTCGCGCTCGGTCACGGCTCCGCCTCATCCGATGTTTCGTCCGGTCGCGTGCCGGCGACCGGATTGGTGAGGGTGCCAATTCCCTCGATCTCGATACTTACCACTTGCCCGGGCAGCATAAGCCCTACGCCCGACGGGGTTCCGGTCAAGATCACATCGCCCGGCAGCAGCGTGGTGTATGAGGAGATGTAGGCCACCAACTCAGAAATGGTGAAGATCATGTCTTTGGTATTGCCGTCCTGACGCAGGTCGCCATCCAACATGGTCCGAATAGGAAGGGTGGCAACCTCCTCGAGCCTTTGATGCGTGGTCATCCACGGCCCGAGCGGGCAGAACGTGTCGTAGCCCTTGGCCCTCGCCCATTGCCCGTCGGTCCTTTGCAGGTCGCGGGCAGTGACGTCGTTGGCGATGGTGTAGCCGAAGATCACCTCAGGCACGCGGGAAATCGGCACTTCCTTGCATATGCGCCCGATCACAAGCGCGAGTTCACCCTCGAAGCTCACTTCGCGACTGGCGGCGGGGTAGATGATCGGCTCACCCGGCCCAATTACCGAGGTGTTCGGCTTGAAAAAGGTGAGCGGGGTCTTCGGCACTTCGTCGCCCATTTCGGCTGCGTGCGCGGCATAGTTGCGGCCGACAGCGACAATCTTGCTTCGTGGGATCACCGGTGCCAGCAGCCGAACACTGTCGAGCTCCTTACGGTCTCCCGTCAGCTTCACCGACATAGCAATTGGGTCGCCGGTCAACACCGATACCGTGTCGGGATATCGCCCACCGTCGTCTGCGAGCTCTACGACACCGAACTGCGGCTCTCTGCCGGCCGCGAAACGGGCAATGCGCACCGGCCAAGCGTAGCCAGGTTCCGCCCCCGGATCGCGCGCCGCCGTGGTGGGCCAGGCTGGCGCGCCACTGTCCTGGACGAACGAGCGAGCAGACACGCTCTTCGTCCGCGAGCGAGTGAGGAAGGCAGCGGCTGTCGAGCGCCAACTTCCGCGAGCGTAGCGAGCAATGTATACGGAGCGAGCGGACACGCTCTTCGTCTGCGACCGACGACGAAGTAGGCGGGCTTGCGATGTTCGCGCCGCCGATCTGCAGGAGGAGATGGCGGAACAACGCTTTCCGTTCCGCCAGATCCGGCGAAGACGGCGGCAACCCAGCGAACATCGCAGCGAGCGGAGCGAGCAAATCAAACTAGCGCGATCCGCGTTGAGCGGAGCGAAGCAATTGAACACGGCATACTTCGGTTCATGAACGCCGGGGACGCTTCCACGGAAAGCCCGGCATTCCATGCAGTCGACATCATCCGCGCCAAGCGTGACGGCCGTGAGCTGAGCAACGCTCAGATCGACTGGGTGATCGCCGCGTTCACCGCCGGTGAGGTCGCCGACGAGCAGATGTCGGCACTGGCCATGGCGATTGTGTTTCGCGGGCTGAACGGACGCGAGCTGGATCGCTGGACGCGAGCCATGGTCAACTCGGGCGAGCGGCTGGACTTCTCGAGCCTCGCCAAGCCGACCGTTGACAAGCACTCCACCGGTGGCGTGGGCGACAAGATCACTTTGCCATTGGCTCCCCTGGTCGCCGCTTGCGGAGCAGCGGTCCCCCAGCTGGCCGGTCGGGGACTCGGGCACACGGGCGGCACGGTGGACAAGCTGGAGTCGATCCCGGGCTGGCGGGCTTCCTTGACCAACGAGGAGATGTTGCGTCAGCTTGCCGATGTTGGTGTGGTGATCTGCGCGCCAGGGGCCGGGCTGGTGCCGGCGGACAGGAAGCTTTACGCGCTGCGAGACGTGACCGGGACCGTTGAGTCGATTCCGCTGCTCGCCTCTTCGATCATGAGCAAGAAGATTGCCGAGGGCGCTGCTGCCCTGGTGTTGGACGTCAAGGTTGGCTCGGGCGGATTCATGAAGACCACGGAGTCGGCACGCGAACTTGCGCAGACCATGGTCGATCTCGGTCGAGCCGAAGGGATGACCACGGTGGCGCTGCTCACCGACATGTCGGTTCCCTTGGGCCACACCGCTGGTAACGCGCTGGAGGTGGCGGAATCGATCCAAGTGCTGGCCGGCGGCGGGCCGCCTGACGTGGTCGAACTCACAATCGCACTGGCCCGCGAGATGGTCGCCGCGGTCGGACGGGATGATCATGACCCGGCCGACCTGCTCGCCTCGGGCGCGGCCATGGACGTCTGGCGTTCCATGATCAGGGCGCAAGGCGGAGATCCTGACGCCCCGCTGCCGACCGCGCAGGAGACTGAAGTGATCACAGCTGAGCAGGACGGTTTTCTGAAGTCCCTTGACGCGCGCTGTGTCGGCGAGGCCGCGTGGCGGCTGGGAGCGGGTCGGGCCCGCAAGGAGCATGCGGTCCAGCCCGGAGCTGGTGTCGTCATGCACGCCAAGCCTGGCATGCGGGTACAGGCGGGACAGCCGTTGGTCACGTTGCACACCGACACTCCAGAGCGATTCGCCCGGGCGCGCGACGCACTCCGGGGCGCGTACACCTTCGGTAACTCCGCGCCAGAGGAGCGGCCGCTCATCCTCGATCGAATCGCCTGAATGGCGAGTTGTCAGCGTCTCAGCTGATTAGTGCCTTGCTGCTCGCGCATCGCGCGCGGGGAATCCGACGTCGTCGTCACTCTTCGCGAACAACGGTATTGGATAGGCTCGCTCCGCTCGCGGGTGTGTTCGCTCATCACTCCTCCGATCGTCGGGCGCGCGATCAGCCGACGCTCGCAGCATGCACCAGCGCAGACGCTGACAACTCGGATTCATCCTCAGCATGGATCAGGCCGAAGAGGTACGCCTCACACAGGGCCTCCCAGGAGGCCTCGATGATGTTTTGGCCAACCCCGACCGTTGTCCAGGCGCTCAGGCCGTCAGTGGTTTCGATCAGCACCCGTACGGTGGCATCGGTGCCGTGACCCTGATCAAGAATCCGCACCTTGTAGTCGATCAACTCGAACCTCGCGACAGGAGGGTAAGCGTGTAGCAGTGCTTTCCGTATTGCATGATCAAGGGCGTTGACTGGGCCATTGCCCTCCCCGACCACCCGCTGGCTTTGGCCCTTAGCCGTCAGCCGTACTGTGCACTCGGTATCTGTCTCTTGGCCATACGTCGACTGGGTGAAGACGCGCCAGGAGTGCACCGTGAAGTACTCCGGCAGCTGCCCAAGCTCTCGCCGCAGTAGCAGCTCGAAACTTGCATCCGCCGCCTCGTAGGTGTATCCGGCTGCCTCAGCGTCTTTCACCCGGTCGGTGATCCGAGCCGCGAGTTCGCGGTCGGAGAGGTCGAATCCCAGTTCCTCCCCCTTGATCTGGATGTTCGCCCGACCCGCCATGTCGGAAACCAGCATCCGCATGTCGTTGCCGACGACGGCAGGGTCGATGTGCTGGTAGAGGTTGGGATCCACTTTGATCGCGCTGGCATGCAGCCCAGCCTTGTGGGCGAAGGACGACAGACCAACATAAGGCTGACGAGCGCTTGGTGGCACGTTCGTCACCTCTGCGATTGCATGCGCGAGGCGGGTTGCCTCCTGCAGCGAGCCGGCCGGAAGCAGCGGCCAGCCGTACTTGAGTTCGAGGTTGGCGACGATGGAGACTAACTCGGCATTGCCGGTGCGCTCTCCGTAGCCGTTCACGGTTCCCTGAACATGCATGACCCCGGCGTCCACGGCGGCCAGGGTGTTCGCGACAGCGCACCCGGTGTCGTTGTGGGTGTGGACACCCAGCGGGACGCCGATCTCATTCGTGACTGTGACGATCTCCCCGATCCACGGTGGGAGCATGCCGCCGTTCGTGTCGCAGAGCACGACGACTTCAGCACCGGCCTCCCCAGCGGCGCGCACTACCTCCAACGCGTACGCAGGGTTGTCCCGATATCCGTCGAAGAAGTGCTCGCAGTCAACGAAGACCCGCTGACCCTCTGCGCGCAAGTGTCGCACCGTGTCAGTGATCATCGCCAGGTTTTCAGAGAGTGTGGTGCGCAGCGCCTGCTCGACATGCCGGTCGTGGCTTTTGGCCACGATGCAGGCTACTGGTGCACGCGCATCCCGGAGCGCGGCAGTCAACGGGTCGTCGGCAGCCCTCATCCCCACACGCCGGGTAAAGCCGAAGGACACCAGCTCGGCGTTCCTCAGTTTCAATGCCCCATCGGCCATCGCAGCAAAGAATGCGGTGTCCGTCGGATTGGCACCCGGCCAACCGCCTTCGATGAAATCGACGCCCAGCTCGTCGAGCAGGGATGCAATCGCCAGCTTGTCGGCCACCGACAGGTTGAGACCCTCCTGCTGCGAGCCGTCGCGCAGGGTCGTGTCGAAGACGTGGAACTCGGCCGGCTTGGGCCTTAGCTGGGAATACATTTCGGATCCTCAGGTCGATGGTCGGTCGTGGCATGAAAAAACCTCCCGTGTACGAACAGGAGGCTGCGCGCGCTGAACGATGCTCAGCGCGCTAACAAATAATCACCGCCAGAAACTGCATGCCCACAGTGTTCCCTAGATCTCGCAAAATTGCCAGCGGATCCGCCGAGTTGCCAGCGCAATGATCGTCAGAGCGGCTTCTGACGCTGACTTGTCAGAACTCAGTTGACCTATAACTCAACTGAGTTCTGACAAGTCGGCGTTTAGACGATGCGGCGGAGCCAGCCGTGTGTGTCCTCCGTGCGGCCGTACTGAATGTCCAGCAGCTTCTGCCGCAGGGCTAGGGTCGTCTCGCCACTCTCGCCAGCGGCGATCGGGTAACTGCCGGCGCTGTTCTTCAACGTTCCAATGGGAGTGATCACCGCCGCTGTGCCACAGGCGAACAGCTCAGCCACCTTTCCCGAACTCACACCGTCCAGCAGCTCATCGATAGCGATCCGGCGCTCCACCGGGGTCAGGCCGAATTCAGGCGCCAGAGTCAAGATCGAGTCGCGGGTGACCCCCTCGAGGATGGATCCCGTGAGTTCTGGGGTGATCAGTTCCTTCTCGCTCGTAACCAGGTAGACGTTCATGCCACCAAGCTCCTCCAACCAGCGGTGCTCCTTGGCGTCGGCAAACATCACCTGTTCACATCCCCGGCTAGCCGCCTCCTGCTGGGCGATCAGGCTTGCGGCGTAGTTGCCGCCACATTTCGCCGCACCAGTGCCGCCAGGCGCCGCACGTGAGTAGAGGGTCGAGATCCAGATGCTTACCGGCTTCACGCCGGAGGCGAAGTAGGGGCCAGCTGGGCTCGCGATGCAGCAATAGGTAACTCGCTTGGCGGGGCGGACGCCGAGAAATGCCTCCGTGGCGAACATGAACGGCCGCAGATACAGGCTCTGCTCGGGAGCCGTTGGCACCCAGGCGACATCGGCGGCGACCAGTTCTTCGATGCTGGAGAGAAAGTCTTCAGCATCCAGTGACGGGAGCGCGAGCCGATGTGCTGAGCGCACCATGCGTTGGGCGTTCTGGTCGGAGCGGAAGGTCCAGATAGTGCCATCCTCGTGCCGATAAGCCTTGAGGCCCTCAAAGATCTGCTGGGCATAGTGCAGGACGGCGGTCGCCGGATCCAGTGTGAATGGCCCGTACGGCACAATCGCCGAATCGTGCCAGCCGTCAGCGGCCGTCCAGGTGGCTACTGCCATGTGGTCGGTGAAGTGCACGCCAAATCCAGGATCGGCCAAAATGGCATTGCGTTCGCTTTGGCTGCGCGGCTTAGGGTTCGACCTGAGTTCGAATTGAAGGCTCACATCTGTCGCTTTCGCTAGTGGTGTCGGCGTGGCAGGCCGCACCGTGCTGCTGGCGGTCACGCTACCGCCACCTCTCTGAGATCTCATCGCCGAACGGCGTCCACGAGGCTACGATGCGCCGGTGACCCACGCGAGTACGGCAACTGGAGACGATCTTCATACGCAGACTGGCCGGTCCTTCAACCTGGCCGTCATCGGCGGAGATGGGATCGGACCAGAAGTGATTGCCGAGGGACTCAAAGTACTCAATGCAGTAGCAGGCCCCGACCTCTTCAGGCCAACCGCTTATGATCTTGGAGTCAGCCGCTGGCAGCGCACCGGCGAAGTCCTGCCAGACTCCGTGCTCGCCGAGCTCGCCGCTGCCGACGTGATCTTGTTCGGAGCCGTTGGCGCGGCTCCTGGTGCAGTGGATGTGCCAAGCGGGCTCTTGGAGCGCGGCCTGCTGCTGAAGCTCCGCTTTGCCTTCGACCACTACGTGAACCTCCGGCCGAGCCGGCTCTATCCCGGCGTTCCGACTCCACTGTCGGAGCAGGTGATCGCTGGTAAGGACGTCGACTTTGTGGTCGTGCGTGAGGGCACCGAGGGTCTGTACTGCGGCAATGGCGGCCTGGTACGCACGGGCACGCCCTACGAGATCGCAACGGAAGTGAGCATCAACACCGCGTACGGGGTGGAACGAGTGATTCGGGACGCATTCCAGCGCGCCACCGCTCGCAGCAACAAGATCACGTTGGTACACAAGCACAATGTGCTGGCCAATGCCGGTGGAATGTGGAACCGCCTGTTCCATGCGGTTGCCGCCGAATATCCCGGCGTCACCACCGACTACATGCATGTGGATGCAGCGACGATCTTCCTCGTCACCGATCCGGCTCGCTTTGACGTCATCGTGACCGACAACTTGTTCGGTGACATCTTGACCGACCTGGCCGCCGCGGTCACTGGCGGAATTGGTCTGGCCGCGAGCGGCAATATCAATCCAGACCGTCGCTTTCCGTCGATGTTCGAGCCGGTGCATGGTTCGGCTCCCGACATCGCCGGCCAGGGCATCGCCGATCCGACCGCGACGATTCTCTCGGTCGCGCTGCTTCTGAATCACTGTGGTCTCCTTGAAGAAGCGGCACGGATCGAGCAAGCGGTGATCGCCGACATCGGCGCGCGCGCGCCCGGTCAAAGCCGGACGACGAGCGAAATCGGCGACGCTATCGCTTCGGCTGTCTAGATCATCGAAACTGCTTGACGGGTAGGTCCGGCCGCAGTGCCTGCCAGGGCTGAATGATGCAAAGCAAGCTCAGGCGGCGTCTGCCACCTTGTGGGTCCGGGCCTTGAGAATTGCCGGTACGACCGAATGTTCCTTGCGGGCCCGGCGACGTGGTTGGTCGGCGGGTACCGGATGCTGTCGATCCGCAGCGATCCTCCATGCGTCTGGATACATGTCGTACATGGGCATTTTTCCGTGAGTAACTGGATTGGGACTAAGAAAATAGTAGGGCGTCGGACTATCGTGTGCCCATCTATTTAGACGGAATGTTCCACATTGTGGAACTGCGATATGGGTCGCTGGCACACTGTTGAAGTGAGCGCTCCACCCGACCTCCCCGAGCTTGTGATCAGAGCCTTGCGAATGTCATTGGAGCGCGGTTATGTGCAGGCGTCGCGCACCGAGACCGGCCGGCTGTTGGCAGCTTTGGCGGCTACTCGAACCGGAACGATCGCCGAATGTGGTACCGGCTGCGGAGTTGGTGCCGCATGGCTGCGTAGTGGGGCACCAAAGCACACTCGGGTGATCACCGCCGAGCTCGACCCAGAGCTGGCGCACGGTGTCATGGACATGTTCGCCGGTGACGACATCGACGTCATGCATGCGGACTGGAGCAGCCTGGCCGAACATGCCCCTTTCTCGTTGATCTTCATGGATGCCGCCAGTGCTAAGGGCTGGCCTCGCGAGAAGATCGTCGAGCTGCTCACCGAAGGCGGCATGATCGTGTTGGACGACTTCACGCCGTGCCCAACATGGCCGCCGGTGGAGGGCGGTCGGGTAGATTCCCTGCGTCTGGACTGGCTTTCGGACGAGCGCTTCACCAGCGTTGACGTGATGGTTGCCGAGGACACGTCAGTGGTGATCGCCGTCAAGAAATAGCCGGATTTGCGGTGTCGCCATTGTGACCGGATTGATGCCTTAGTTTCGTATATCTCGGCTACACAGTCGGGCATCCTTTGGCTATGGCCAGGAGACGTTCTCGGCCTAGAAACGACCACCGACACAACCCTCTGCGAGTCCTCGGCGGCATAGTTCTGATGCTCGGGTCGGTGGCGGTCGCCCTTGCGATTCTCACGCAGTACGCCGGCGCTTGGGGTGTTCCCTATTTCACCTTCCGCACCGATCGGGGCTCGACCTGCAAGAACGACCTCACTGGCTACACATGCTCGCCCATGACCCTCGCCGACGTCGAATACTTCGGCGATGTTGCTCTTCCTGAGAACAGTGCGGTGCTCGCCGGAACCTACCGCTCCACGCACGATTACCAACTGGAAGCGATCATCGAGGTGCCGCTGGACTCAGCCGACCAAGCACTGACCAGCCTCAACCAAACCTTCGGCGATTGCATCTCTGAGCTTCCGTCCCCACTGAGCACGAAGGGAATCCGCGACACCTGCGTCATGGCGAATGATGACGTCTTCAACGAGTCGGATGAGCCGAGCAGCCGGCTTTACTTGATCGGCACCGGCGTCCGGCAGGACGGCACGCGCATCATCGGAATGGTGATCAAGTCCCGGTAACCGCGGCGCTCACGTGGTGGTGCCCGACTCGCATCGGCGGGGGTTAGGGAGAGTTTGGCGGCGTTGTGCCGTCTGCCAGCAGTAAAGATTCAAGATTCTTAGCCCCGCCGATACGAGTCGGGCACCACCACGTTCGCTTCCCGGCTGGAAAAGGAGATCAGCGGGCGGCAGTGCCCTCTACGTAGTCGTCGTCGTGACTCTTGACCCATGACATGAGCTCACGCAGTTGGCGACCCACCGCCTCGATCGGGTGCTTCTCCGCCGCTTCCCGGAACGCCTTGAACTCGGGAGCGCCGGCATCCTGGTCGTTGATGAAGCGGGCAGCGAAGGAGCCGTCCCGGATGTCGGCGAGCACACCCTTCATGTTCTGTCGGACATGATCGTCGATGATGCGCGGTCCGGACACATAGTCGCCGTACTCAGCCGTGTCCGAAACGCTCCACCGCTGCTTGGCGATGCCGCCTTCGTACATCAAGTCGACGATCAGCTTGAGCTCGTGCAGGCACTCGAAGTAGGCCACCTCCGGCTGATAGCCGGCCTCAGTGAGCGTCTCGAAACCGGCCTGGACCAGCGCCGAAGCGCCGCCGCACAGCACTGCTTGTTCACCAAAGAGGTCTGTTTCGGTTTCCTCGGTGAAGGTTGTCTTGATGCCGCCGGCACGCAACCCGCCGATCCCCTTGGCGTAGGAGAGCGCGAGGTCCCATGCCTTGCCGGATGCGTCTTGCTCGACTGCAACCAGGACCGGCACACCCCGACCTTCGCTGTACTCGCGACGGACCAGGTGACCCGGGCCTTTGGGCGCTACCAGGGCTACGTCCACGCCATCCGGGGGCTCGATGTAGCCGAAGCGAATGTTGAAGCCATGGCTGAAGAGCAGCGCGTCGCCAGGTACCAGGTTGGGTTCAATCGCCGCGGCATAAACCTTCCGCTGTGCTGGATCCGGCGTCAACACCATGATCAGGTCAGCCTCTTCGCAGGCCTCGTACGTTGCTAGCACGCGAAGCCCCTGGGCCTCGGCGCGTGGCCGGCTCTTGCTTCCCTCAGGCAGCCCGACACGTACGTCGACGCCGGAGTCGCGTAGCGATAGTGCATGAGCGTGGCCTTGGCTGCCGAACCCCAGGACGGCAACATTGCGGCCCTGGATCAAGGACAGGTCGGCGTCATCGTCGTAAAACATCTGTGCAGGCACTTCGTATCTCCCTTGGTATGTGGTGCTCGTGAAAGTTAACGCACGTGGCCTATCCGGCGCGAACTGCCTTGAGCCGCTCGCTGCGCTGGTTCCGGTCAGTAAGTGAACGGTTCCCACGGCCCAGAGCAACAAGGCCGGACTGGACGAGCTCACGGATCCCGTATGGCTCGAACAACTGAAGCAGGGCATCGAGCTTGGCCGGGCTGCCGGTGGCCTCAACGGTGATCACCTCAGCGGTCAGGTCGACGGCCTTCGCGCCGAAAAGCCCGATGATCTCGATCAACTGGCCACGGGTCTCGGCGGTCGCCTTCACTTTGACCAGCACTAGCTCCCGGCGGATCGCGCTCTCCTCCAACTCGACGATCTTGAGTACTTCGATGAGCTTGTTGAGCTGCTTGATGATCTGTTCTAGGACAACTTCCTCGACGTTCACCTGGAGTGTGATCCGCGACATCTCAGATGACTCGGTCGGCCCGACTGCGAGCGACTCGATATTGAAACCGCGCCGGGCGATCAGGCTAGAGATCCGGGCCAGGACACCAGGCTTGTTCTGCACCAGCACGCTGAGGATGTGGGTGTTGGGAGCGCCGGCCATCACAACTCCTCCTGATCCCAGGCGGGCGCCATGTCGCGGGCGACCTTGATGTCGTCATTGCTGGTCCCGGCAGCCACCATGGGCCAGACCATGGCGTCCTTGTGCACGACGAAGTCCACAACGACGGGCACATCGTTGATCGAGTTCGCCTTCTCGATCACCGCGTCGACGTCCGCAGGCTCCTCGGCACGGAGGCCAACGCACCCCATGGCCTCAGCCAGCTTCGGGAAGTCGGGGATGCGGTTGGTGTTCAGATCAGTGTTGGAGTATCGCCCTTGATAAAACAGCGTCTGCCATTGCCGGACCATGCCGAGACTCTGATTATTGATCACCGCGATCTTGATCGGAATACCTTCAAGAGCGCAGGTGGCAAGCTCCTGGTTAGTCATCTGGAAACAGCCGTCGCCGTCGACCCCCCAAACGATCTTGTCGGGTTGCCCCACCTTGGCACCCATGGCCGCGGGCACGCAGTACCCCATAGTCCCGAGCCCGCCTGAATTGAGCCAGCGACCTGGCAGCTCCCAGGGCAGATAGTGAGACGCCCACATCTGGTGCTGCCCGACACCCGCTGCATAGTAGGCGTCCGGCCCGGTGATCTCACCGATCCGTTTGATCACGTACTGCGGCGAGAGGCTGCCATCTGAGGGCTCGTCATACCCAGTCGGGTAGCGCCGCTTCAGGTCTTGCAGATAGCTCATCCAGTCCTCGACGTTTGGGCGGCGCTCGGCTGGCCGGAGCAGGCCGATCAGCTCGGAAATCACTTCCTTGCAGTCCCCGACGATGGGCACATCCGCGACACGGTTCTTGGAGATCTCGGCGGGATCGATGTCGGCATGGATGACTTTCGCCAGTGGGGCGAAAGTGGAGAGCTGACCTGTCACCCGGTCGTCGAAGCGAGTGCCGAGCGCGATCAGCAGGTCGCTGCGCTGTAATGCACCGACTGCGGCGACCGTGCCATGCATTCCCGGCATGCCCATGTTCTGCGGGTGACTGTCTGGAAACACCCCGCGCGCCATCAGAGTGGTGATCACCGGTATGCCGGTCAACTCAGCGAGCTCCTTGAGCTCGGACCACGCACGAGCCTTCACGACACCCCCGCCGACATACAACACCGGTCGACGTGACTCTGCAATGAGCCGGCCGGCCTCCCGCACCTGTTTGCCGTGCGGCCGACTCACCGGCCGGTATCCCGGAAGATCCAACTGGCGCGGCCATTCGAATCGGGTCCGCGCCTGCAGCGCATCTTTGGTGATGTCGACGAGCACCGGCCCCGGCCGTCCGGTACTGGCGATGTGGAACGCCGCCGCGATCGCCGGGGCGATATCGAACGGCTTGGTGATCAAGTAGCTGTGCTTGGTGATCGGCATCGTGATGCCACGGATATCGGCCTCCTGGAAAGCGTCAGTACCGATAGCCGCGCTGCCCACCTGCCCCGTGATGGCGACGATCGGAACTGAGTCCATGTGGGCGTCCGCGATGGGCGTTACGAGATTGGTTGCGCCGGGTCCAGAGGTTGCCATGCAAACGCCGACCTTTCCAGTGGCCGTGGCGTAGCCTTCGGCCGCATGGCCGGCACCTTGCTCGTGTCGCACCAGAATGTGCCGGACCTTCTCGGAATCAAACAGCGGGTCATAAGCAGGAAGAATCGCCCCACCCGGAATCCCGAATACGACGTCCGCTCCGACGCGCTCGAGCGATCGGACGAGCGACTGCGCCCCAGTCAGCTCATCTGCCCTATCGTTCTCAGACATCTCGGGTCTCCTTGCCCTGATGATCCCGTCTTGGGATCCGTTGTGGATGTTACGCCTGCACACAGAAGGCCCTCGCACCAACAAAAAACCCCCGCTGCCAGCTGGCAGACGAGGGAGCGCGTCGGTGATGAGCTGAACTCAGCCGACACGCTGTCTTACGAGGAGAATGGCCCCTGTGCGCACGCGGTAACAATACCGCCCCGCAATCTGAATCGATTCTCAGTCGGCATGTATCTTGCGATCCGGAAGGACGCTCGGGCGGCCTAGTAAAGCGCCTGCTTCGACCGGCGTAGGGTCGAGGAGTGCGCCGTGTCATCGCCGCGCTGCTACTCCTGCTCGTTACAGTCGCATGTTCTGCGTCGCCGCCGGGCTCTTCATCGACAAGCTCCTCACCAGAGGACGGAACCTCGGCAGCTCAGCCGAGCGCCACCACAACGGCAGCACCGCCGACTCGTGCGGCCGTCGCCACACCAACCCCACGGGCAACTCCGCGACCGGCCGTGAACGCACCAGCCGCGCTCCGCGACATCGTCCACCTGGCTTCCGATATCGGCCCGCGAGAGGCCACGTCAGGCAACTACGCCGAGGCCGCCAAGTTCGTCCAGGCCCGATTCGAGCGCCTCGGCTACGACGTGCGGCGGATTAACGTGCCGGTCCCGTCCGGCGTCTCCTGGGGTACGCCGGTGCGCCGGGGGACGTCGCTCAACGTGATTGCGGAACCGAAGGGCTTCGACCCGAAGCACCCGCATGTTGTCATCGGCGCGCACCTTGACACCGTGCCGGTCGCACCTGGCGCGGAGGACAATGCATCTGGCGTCGCAGTCATGCTGCAGCTGGCTGCGATGGTGAGCCAACAGCCGGCGGCGCTTCCAGTGCAATTCATCGCCTTCGGAGCCGAGGAGCCGCGCGGCAACGGAGACGCGCTGCATCACTTCGGCTCGCGGCAACACGTCGCGGATCTCTCACGCATGGAGCGTCGCGCGATCCAGGCAATGGTGTCACTCGATCGGGTCGGCGTGCGCGCCAGCTACGTGCCGATCTGCACTGCCACCGGCGGCGGCACCCGGCTTCGGGATGCGATACGGGCAGCGGCCCGTCGAGCCGAAATCAGCACCCGCGCGTGCACGAACTACACCAGCGATCACTGGTCATACGCAAAGGCAGGCATTCCCGCCGTGCGACTCGGCAGCATCCCCTACGCCGGCTACCACTCTCGCGGCGACGTGCCAAGTGTTGTTGACCGCCGCCAGCTCGATCGGGTTGGCCGGACCGTGTGGGCCTGGTTGCAGACCCTGAACTAACGGCAGTTCACTCACTGGGCAAACGGTCCGCGGCTGCTCCGCCACAGGTCACTGAGGATGCTCGCTGCCCGATCACCCATGATCAGCCGTGGGGTGAAGGCGTCGTCGATCAGGTACGGCACGGGCTCGACCGCCTTCACCGCGCCGCCCCACAGCACGATCTCCATGAAAATGCCTTCCCGAGTCTTGCTCTGGAAATCCATGTCGAAGATGAAATTGCCGAGCGAGTGCACCACCACGGTCGATCCAGCCGTCTCCAAGCCCTGGACCCAATGCGGATGCCCACCGATTACAAGATCTGAGCCCGCATCAGCGAACGCCCGTGCAGCGACACGCTGGCTGGACTCGGGACGATGCGTGTACTGGGTTCCCCAGTGTGTCAGCACCACGACGACGTCGACCCGCTTGCTGAGCGCTCGGATGTCCGAGCTGACCCGCTGGAGTTGAGAGTGGTTCAGCGGGCCGGTACGCGGTGGCATGTTGAGCCGATTGGTGCCGGCTCGGGTGCTGGTGGCGGCCGGTGTCTCACCGATGCAATCGACAGCCAGGAAGCCGATCCGTACGGCATCCCGCTCGATGATCACGGGCCGGCGGGCTGCTGTTAGGTTCCGTCCGGCACCAACGGTCTTGATTCCGGCCACCTCGAAGCCCGAGAGCGTCTGCCGCAGCGCACGATCGCCGTAATCTCCGACATGGTTATTCGCCATCGACACCATGTCGAACCCGGCCGCTCGCAGTCCGGGTGTGACCCGCGGGCTCGCCGCGAATGAGTCGCCACCTTGGGTAGGTGAGCCGTCTGCGGACAGCGTCGACTCGAAGTTTCCAATAGTGATCTCAGCGGCGGCCAACCGTTTGGCGAGAGGCTTCAGCGGCGCACCGGGGTCGTCACGGTGACGGTCGCCGACTCGACGGCCGAGCATGATGTCACCGACGGCGGCGAGGGTGGTGACCTCGGGTACTGGTTGGGAGGAAGGAGTACGGAGGGGATAGCGCTCAGGGTCCCGCAACGGATGGTGCCCGCCAACCGTGAGCACTCGGACTCGAGCGTCCACCGCGTCAGCCGGCACGATGCCAAGCACATTGCGGCTGGCCCGCACCTCACGAAGCACATCGCTAGCTCGGCGCTCCTTGGTGCTGAGCACCCGCACCTTGCCGCCCGATTGACCGATGTCAGACCAGCCGGTCGCGCCCGCAGCCACGACCCTGCGAGCATCGGCCACCGCAACATCGGCCGTCGGCCGGGTGG
>JBKOUS010000219.1:0-18088 GCA_046723505.1 Actinomycetota bacterium | reverse complement strand
TTGGCGGTCCGGTCTACCGGTGGATCTGGCCGATCCCGAGCCGGGCGGCGACGGAACGCGCCGCGGCTTTCGGTGCGCACCCGATTTCGAGCACCTGTAATTGCCAATTGTGAGAGGCTCACGGCGTGAGCGATGCCCTGGCCTTTCTCGGCGTGTGTGCTCTGGTGATTTGCACGCCCGGACCCGACACCGCACTCACCATCCGCAATTCCATTGTCGGCGGACGACGCGGCGGCGTCCGCACCGCGGCGGGAATCGCGGCTGGGCAGCTGGTGTGGACCGTGGCAGCGAGCATTGGCATCGCCGGCCTGTTGCAGGCATCTCAGCCGGCCTTCGTCGCGCTCAAGATTGTAGGGGTCGCGTACTTAGTGTTCCTCGGCGCGCAGTTGATCGTTGCTGCCGTTCGCGGCCGCAAGAGCAAGGCGGAACGCGACATACGATCCGCTGAACTCGGACCGTGGAGCGCTGTGCGGCAAGGGTTCATCAGCAACCTGGCCAATCCGAAGATGGCGGCTTTCTTCCTCAGCTTGCTCCCGCAGTTTGTACGAGCCCCTTCTGGCAGTTTCGCGATACTGATACCGCTGGGTCTGGTGTTTTGTCTCATGACGTTCGGGTGGCTCTCGATGTACGCCGTGGTCCTCGATCGGGTGGGGCCATTTCTGCAGCGTTCCCGGCTCCGTCGCACGCTAGACGCCGTGACTTGGACGGTTCTGGTCGCCTTCGGTTTCCGCCTGGCGACACAGACGCGTTGACCTGGTGCCCGAAATTGTGGCGGCACATCGCGCATTTTCGTAGCCCAGCATGTCATTTGCTGGAGAACGCGGCGACCGACCGGCGCGGCTGGTCGGTTACCGTGAGCGTCCACGGGTAAGTCCCCAGTGGAAACCAGCTAATCCCATCTTGAGGCACGAGGAGACTGTGATGTCAGGACACGTTGCCACCGCCCAGTGCGAGATCGATGCCCCACCGGAACAGGTCTGGCGGGCACTGACTGATCCCGGGCTCATCAAGCAATACATGTTCGGCTCAGAGGTGAGGACCGATTGGAAGCCAGGCAGCCCGATCACCTGGCAGGGCGAGTTCGAGGGTCGCGCGTACGAGGACAAAGGGGAGATCATTTCCTTCGAGCCCAGTCGGCAACTGGAAGTCACCCACTTCAGCCCGCTCACCGGGCAGGAAGATCGGCCCGAGAACTATCACCGGGTCCGCTACGATCTGCAGCCAACCAACGGCGGCACACTTGTACGGCTAACCCAGGACAACAACAGCAGTGCTGAGGAGGCCGAGCATTCTGCGGCCAACTGGCAAATGATGCTCGACGGCCTCAAGAAGGTCACCGAGCAACGCTGACTGCCCAGGCCTGATCGGAATCCAGATTCAGCGCAGAACTTGTTAGCGGAGATCTGCGGCCCCCGTCATGCCTCCGCTGCAGCGTCTAGCGGCTCGAGCATGAGCACCGGGATTTGCCGAGGTGCAGCATGGCGGTGGTACTCCTCCCACCACGGATAGGCCTGGTGGCTGCGGTCGAGATATCGCCGCCGCTCATCGCCCTTCAGCTCACGGGCACGCATTTCGACGCTGGAGCCTTCCCAGCTGATCACCGCCAGCGGGTGTGCCCGCAGGTTGTAATACCAACCGGGCTGCTGCTGCCGCCCGAAGTTGGAAGCGATCACCACCAGACGGTCGCCGTCGGGGAGTCCCAAGATCGGGAGGGTACGTAGCTGGCCGGTGCGAGCACCCGTGGTTGTCAACATCACAATCGGAAGGCCAGAGACCCAGGCAGACAAAGTGGTACGCCCCCGGGTAAGTCGGAAGACCTCGCGGTCGAAGCGAGGGAGCGCCCGCTCCGGTACCAATGCCATCGGAACAATCTCCGCAGCCTTGCGCACGATGCGACGCAGCGGACCAGGCCGCCGCTGCCTAAAGTCGATCATCTATCTGTTGACTCCATCACGCCGATCGAACGAGGCGCAGCTTGCCGCCCGGCTCACTCGGCAGGGCTGTGATCGGCTGCATCTCAACGACGGCTGGCACGGCACCCGTCGCGGAGCGGTTCACTGTGTGGTCGGGGAGCGCCTGGACTCGTTCCCGCTGATACGCGAGGAGGTCCTCCCAACTCCAGCGGTCCCGCGCGCTCAGCTCGTCTTCTAGCATGGGTCACCTTTCGAGATTCCGAAGTCGTCAGTATGGACGATGGAGGCGCTGGTCAGCCGGGCGGTCCTAGACGGCGTCCTGGCCCGGACCGACCCGTCTGCGGCATGACTACCCAGGTCACGCAAGGACCGCCGGCTGACTATGACAAGGTCCGCGGGAAGCAGCTGTTCCTTGTCGTGTCACCTGGCGGCGGTCTCGGGCCGCCGCCGGGTGTCACCTGGCGGCGGTATCGGGCCTCCGCCGCCCATTCGGCGCCCGGACGGATGCTGTCCTCAGCATGGTTGAGGAGGCGATCACGGTGGCGGATCCGCAGCCAGACGCAGTCCGTCGGGCCTTGCTAGACCGCTGCCCGTCAGGCCGGTGGGTGAGTCCGCAGCCAACGCGCAAAGTGCGGCACGGTGAAGGCCAGCGTCCCGCGCTCGGCCGAATACACCAAGCCCTTCTTGAGCAGGGCATCGCGTGCCGGCGACAGTGAAGCTGGCTTGCGACCCAGGACATCTGCAACGTCAGTGGTGGAGACCGCCGCATCGGGAACGAGCTCGGTGGTCAGGCCTGCCATGGCGCGCAGGTAGTCCCGCTCGGCCGGCGTTGCTCGCTCGTACCGGGAGCCGAAGAATCCGACGGCCAGCTCGGCCTCCGCTTCCGGGGCGGCAACCGCGACATCCCCGGCGGTGATGGGCGAGCCCGGCGCGTGGTCCCAGGCGGCCTTCCCGTACGCCTGCACAAAGTACGGGTACCCACCTGAAGTGGCACCCATTGCCTCAAGCGCGCCTGCCGACCATGTGGCACCCTCCCGTTCAGCGGGTGCCAGCAACGCCCGCGCGACGCCGGCGGAGTCCAGGCGGTCGATCCTGATGTATCGGAACAGCCGCTCCGAATACGACTTCGAGGCTGACAGCACGCTGGGCAGATGCGGTAGCCCTGCGCCAACCACCATGAGCGGCGCGCCGGTCTGCGACAGCTCGTGGCAGCTCGCGCAAAGCGCCGAGACGTCCTCCGGCGTCAGGTCCTGCATCTCATCGAGAAATAACGCCACGCCGACGCCAACGTCGGCGGCTAGCCCGGCGACGTCGGTAAGCAACTCCAGTAGGTCGATCTCCATGTCGCCGGAGTCGGCACGTCCGACACTCGGCGGCCCGTCGATCGCAGGCGTCCAGCGCTCGATGAGCTTGCCGCCACGCGGGTTGGTGCGCAGCCCGAACGCCTTCAACGTGGCCAAAACCTCACTCACTCGGTCTGGCGCCCGATGCCGCACGGACAGCTCGCGTACGGCTGCATGCAACGCCCCCGTCAGCGGCCGCCGGAGGCTGGTGTCGGGCCGAGCCTCCACCTTTCCGGTGCCCCATCCGCGGTCCAACGCTTTGGATCGCAGTGCGTTGAGCAGCACCGTCTTGCCCACCCCGCGCAGCCCGGTCAGCACCAGGCTGCGTTCTGGACGGCCCCGCTCCACCCGCTCCAGCGCGACGTCGAACGCGGTCAGCTCGGCATCGCGGCCGGCGAGCTCGGGGGGACGCTGGCCGGCTCCAGGTGCGTACGGATTGCGGACCGGGTCCATGTCTCGGACCGTATCAGCGCGTCTAGCACAGACCTTAGATTTCATTAGAGAGCACTCGACGTGTCGCCATTTCGCGAACCTGCCAAAAAAGCTGTTTGCATGCGATACCTCTGACATGGGCCGTTGCCGGCACACAGTCGGATACCGGAGTCCTGGTTGGAGCCGGTTTAGCACCGCGCTGAGTTGGAAATGGTGACTATCGTCGAATGCACTGTCCCCATGCTGACATTGGAGAATTCATGAGCTTCATCAAGGGCCTTCTTAAGACCGCAGTCGCGGCCAAGCTGATTCAGGTCGCTCAGCGAGAACTGTCCAAACCGGAGAACCAGCAGAAGATCAAGGACGGCCTTCGCAGGCTGCAGGAGACCGCCAGGCCGCGGCGCTGAGCGCCCTGGGCTGTGCCCATCACGACCCCGTCACGAGGTTGCACTGCCGCCCAAGCTCGTCGCAGTTACCAGTAACACTCAGGCATCCATCACTGGGACTGAGTATGCCCGGAGGCCTGCTGTCGATTATTGTGAGACCGCTGAGACTGGTGGTACCAGTTGGACGCAGACAACCTCAGGTTTCCGGGTCCGGGCCGATCACCAATCAACGCTGTCGAAGGCGAGGCCCATGGGCGCGGCGGGCGCGAACTCTGGCAATGCTTGCCACGGTTGCTTCCGCCGCGTTCGTGGCAGCGGCGGTGAGCTCGATATCTCTGTGGACCTGTGAAGCGCCCTTAGCGGGCGGTGAGAACCAGCGGACCGTCAGAGGTGATGGCAACGGTGTGCTCAGCGTGTGCGCCTCGTGAGCCGTCCCGGCTCCGTAAGGTCCATCCGTCGGGATCCGTGTAGATCTTGTCGGTGCCCTGCAAGAACCAGGGCTCGATTGCGATCACTAGGCCGGGCCGGAGCAGCAGTCCTCGGCCACGCCGGCCGTTGTTCGGCACGTGGGGCTCGCCGTGCATGGTACGGCCCACACCATGGCCGCCGAACTCGGTGTTGATCTTGTAACCAGCCTGCGACCCGACGCGTGCGATCGCGAACGAGATGTCACCGATCTTGTTTCCTGGAACGGCCGCTTCGATGCCAGCGGCCAGCGCCGCCTCTGTGGCGGAGATCAGGTGCTTATCTTGTTCTCGGGGCGAGCCGACGATCACACTGATCGCCGAGTCGGACACCCAGCCATTCACTGATGCCGCAAAGTCGAGGCTGACCAGGTCGCCGTCAACAAGCTCGTAGTCGTGAGGAAGCCCGTGTAGGACCGCATCATTGACCGAGGTGCACAGCACCTTGCCAAACGGGCTGGCTCCGAAAGACGGGTGATAGTTGATGTAGCAGGACTCCGCGCCACGATCCCAGATCATCTGGTGTGCTAACTCGTCGAGCTCCAGAAGGTTCACTCCCACATCGACCCGTGCGATCAGCGTGCCCAATACCTCGGCAACGAACTGCCCGGCCGGCCTCATCTGCTCGATCTCGGCCGGTGTTCGATACTCGATCACCCTGCGATTCTGCCGTACGCCGTCCACCCGCACAGTCCGAGCATTACGCCGACTCGACCGTGACATGGCTGACACCGCGGCCCATCGGCGCGTATCCGGCTGCTGTACCCAGATTTTTCGCGCTGCACGTGGCACGCGCACGCAATGCACAGCGTCAACATCCCAAGGAACCTGGGATGTTGACCAAACGCTCTCGGACGCGGACCGACCTGTTCAGCCGGTAGTTGAATCTTCGTAGTCGCTGATCTCGGCAACCTTGGCACCGGACGGGGTGCTCGGGTCGAAGACATAGTCGAGCCATTCTCTGGCCAGCCTCCGAGCGAGCTGGAGGCCGATGACACGTTGGCCGAGAGTGAGGATCTGGCAGTCGTTAGACAGGACGGACCGCTCCACGCTGAAAGAGTCGTGCGCGACCGTGGCGCGGATGCCAGGCACCTTGTTGGCCGCGATGGCTACTCCGATTCCCGTGCCGCAGACCAAGATCGCCCGGTCTGCTTCGCCAGCCACGATCTTCTTTCCTGCCGCAATCGCCACCGACGGATAGGAGGCCCCATCGAGATCTTCCTGGAAGACTCCAAGATCAACGACTTCGACTCGGTCGTCGGCTTGCATATCAGCCAGGATCCGATCCTTGTAGTCGAAGCCCGCACTATCGCTTCCAACCAACAATCGAATGGGAGCGCTCATACGTTCTGTCCTTCCTGGTCTTTGGACGCTGCGGCTCCGGGCGCAGCAGCCTCTTGGTCCCCGAGCACCTCCCCGATCGCCGTAACAATCAGGCCCAGCGATATTGCTCCTGGATCTGGGGTACCCACGCTGCGCTCTGCCAGCGGCCGTGCCCGCCCAATTTTCGGCACAAGCGATGAGGTTGCCTCCGCGGCGCTCCTGCAGGCGTCCGCTGCGGACCGCCACGCCTCGGAGATCGAGGATCCGGCATCGACCTGTTCGATCAGCGTATCGACGAACGGGAACAACGCGTCCAGCATGGTTTTGTCACCGAGCTCGGCCTTGCTGAACCCCTGCAGGTGCTGAGCCGAACCCTGAACGGCGTCGGCCAGGCGCTGCGCCGTCACCGCCTCGGTGTTGCCAAGTCCCTTGCCGACCCCCTCCAGCAGCAGTCCCCACAAGATGCCGCTGGTGCCACCGGCTTTGTCTCCAAAGGCGTGGCCCGCTGCGCTCAGCACAGTCTCAACCCCACCTTGCGTCTCGTTCGCAGCCACGGCGGCTGCCTTCGAGCCGCGGGACATGCCGATTCCATGATCACCGTCGCCGGCGATCGCATCGATCCGGCCTAGATACTCCTTGTTCTCCTCTACCGTCGCGTAAATGGCATCAACAGCCTTGCGAGCGATTTCAGCTGCCGCGATGGACTCCTCGCTGGCCTCAGCCGTTACCGTCTGCGCGACATGTTCGGCACCAGCGCGTCGGGTGGTGAACCGCTTGCTTGTCACGGCCGTGCCGCGTCGGAACGCTGGCGTTTCCGCCGGCGCAACCCAGTACCCTTCGAGCTCGTCATCGAGCCAAGTGAGCGACAGCGAGCAGCCTGCCATATCGAGGCTGGTGACCAGCTCGCCGACCTCGGGAGACACTTGCACGACGCCCTCCGCCTCAAGGAGTTCGTTGACGTGGCCGTACAAAACGAACAGTTCCTCATACTTGGTGGCGCCAAGTCCGTTGACGAGTACCGCAGCCCGTCCGCTGGCGTCCTCCGGGCGCTCGGCCAGAACCGTTTCGACGAGCTTGTCAGCCAGGTCCTTGGCCGACATCCATGGAGCCGAGCTGATTCCGGGCTCGCCGTGGATGCCAAGCCCGAACTCCATGTGCCCCTCGTCGACGGTAAACAGCGGCTTATCGGCACCGGGAAGTGTGCATCCGCGGAAGGCGACGCCGAAGGAGTACGTCGCGGCATTGGCCGCTCGCATCACGCGCTCGACTTCATCGAGGTTCGCGCCCTTCTCTGCCGCTGCTGCAGCGATCTTGTACACCGTGAAGGTGCCCGCGATGCCGCGCCGTTTTTGCTGCTCCTCTCGGCCCGCCGATGCGACGTCGTCGGTCACATACACGATCCGGGTATCGATTCCTTCACGGATCAGCCGTTCGGCGGCGACACCGAAGTTCAGCCGGTCACCGGCGTAGTTGCCGAACCCCAGCACGACTCCGGCACCACCGTCCGCCGCCTTGGCCACCCGATAGACCTGCTCCGCGGATGGTGATGCAAACACGTCACCGAGCACGGCTCCGTCGGCGAAGCCCGTGCCGACCACACCGTTGTATGACGGGAAGTGGCCAGAACCGCCGCCGATAATCAAGCTGACTTTGCCCTCCAGCGGCCCCCCTGCCCGGACGAATCCGGAGGCGCCTGCGACGCGCTGCACGTATTGCGGGTAGGCCGCGCCGAAGCCTTTGAGCACGTCACTCTTGAACTCGGCAGGGTCGTTGAAGAGATGCGTCATCGGGAGCCTCCAGGAGGATGGGACGGTGAGACAGCGGGGATTGGCCTTGATTGAGCCCTCTCAAAGGGACAGCTCTCTGAGGCTGTCGATGCGGGGGGTGCGGAAACAGCTGGACGCGATGGGCGCCATGATGACCACCGACGCTGACATCACTCACCCCATCACGGGATGAGCGAGACCTTAATTGATTCCTTTCCACTGGCGACCAGGTCTAGGCCCTTCTGGAAGTCGGCCAGTGGCAGCTGGTGGGTGCAGATCTTGTTCATCGGCAGCCGTCCGGACTCGAGCATACGGATGGCAGCAGGCCAGCAGTCTGGGCCCAAGTGAGCACCGCGTACATCGAGTTCCTTGTCGTCGCTGATGATCGACCAGTCAACGCTGACGTCGCTGCCGAAGACGCCGTACTCGACATAGGTGCCAAGCTTGCGCAGTAGGTTCAGGCCCTGAGCGACGGCAGACGGATGTCCACTTCCCTCGAGGTAGACGTCAGCCCCATAGCCGCCGGTCATGTCCTTGATCTTGGTCACCGCGTCCTCCGACCCGATGTTGATGATCACGTCGGCGCCGCATTTCTTGGCGATCTCCAGCTTGTCCTGGGCCATGTCGAGGGCGACGACCATCTTGGGGTTCTTGGATTTCGCGCCAGCGATCATGCCGAGTCCGATTGGGCCGCAGCCCGCGACGACGACGACATCGTCGAACTTGATGTCGCCCCGCTCCACGCCGTGCAGCGCACAGGATAGTGGCTCGGTGAAGGCGGCGTGTGCGGGTGGCAGGTCGGGAGAGATCTTGTAGACCAGAGCGTCTTTGTTGTAGATCATGTACTCGGCCATGCCGCCCGGCGTCCGACGCTTGAAGCCGAACATGTCGTGTGGGGCGCACATCCAGTACTCGCCATTCAGGCAGTAGCGACACTTCCAACACGGCACGATCTGCTCAGCTACAACGCGGTCGCCAACCGCGATTCCCCACCGAGATGCCGCGGCCTCATCGAGCTGAACCACAGCTCCAACGAACTCATGGCCCGGAATGACCTCCGTTTCGGCGTAAGCTGGGCGACTTTCATCTCCCCAGAACTTCGCCGCACCGTGGTAGCACTTCAGGTCGCTGGCACATATGCCGGTCGCCTCGACCTTGATCAAGGCCTCACCTGGTCCCGGCCTCGGCACTGCGACCTCTTCCAGTTGGTAATTCCCAGGGCCGTGGCAGATAACGGCCTGCATCGTGTCGGGGACCTGGTTGACCTGATCGGTCGAGGAATCGGACATTCGAGCCTCCTGCTCCGTCGCGAGGTAGTGAGAGCGCGCTCATCGTGCTACCTGCCGCCCACCCAGTCGGGCACTACGTCAGCACCATAGCCGGACCCTGGACATGCTGGCTTCTATGGGAGCCGCCGTTCTCCCTCTTGCCGACTTGTCAGAATCCAGTTGAGCTATAGGTCAACTGGATTCTGCCAAGTCGGGGGATGATGGATGAGGATTGTGGTGACCGGAGGCCGAGGTCGGCTCGGCACCGAGGTAGTCCGCCGGCTCGAAGCTCGTGGGGCGACTGTGACTTCAGCAAGCCGGCGTACGGGTGTTGATCTTGCTACCGGGTCAGGGCTCGAGGCGGCGCTGCAAGGCGCCGAATGCGTGGTCCATGCGGCCGCCCATAATTGGCGCCATCGCACAGTCAATCTGGGCGGCACCCACCGGTTGATCAATATCCTGGCCGATTGGCCAGCGCCGCCACATGTCGTCTACATCTCGATTGTCGGCTGCGACCGAAGCCCCTTGCGGTATTACCGCGCGAAGTACGCCAGTGAGCTGGCGCTGGAGCGCAGCAAGCTCCCGGTCACAGTGGTTCGGGCTACGCAATTCCACACCCAGGTCGCGACCGTTGCTCGGGTGGTGACGCGCGGTCCGCTGGGGTTCGTGCCCAGAGGCATGTCATTTCAGCCGTGTGATCACCGTTGGGTTGCCGCGGAGATTGTCGACCTTGCACTCGGGCCGGCACCGTCGAGCTACCACCGAGCTGCTGATCTGGCCGGACCGGAACGTCTCAGCCTCGCCGACGCAGCGGCGCTCATCCGCGCCAGGGAAGGCAAGCCGCCGCCGCGGCTGATCACCTTTCCACCGATCGGTGGCACCCTGCGGGCGTACGAGGTGGGAGCCAACCTCCCGGATCTCGAGGCGAAGATCGGAGGCTCGTCCTTCCGGGAATTTCTCGGTGACAGCTCAGTCTGAAACTGCTCTGGTCAGACAGTAAGGGCCTTGAGCTCGGCCAGCAGCTTGCCCATGGTGTCCTTGGCGTCGCCGAAGAGCAATGTGGTGGTCGGCTCGTACAGGAGCTCGTTCTCGATGCCGGCGAATCCGGGACGCATGGAACGCTTCATGAAGACGACCTGGCGCGCATGGTTGGCATGCAGAATCGGCATGCCGTAGATCGGAGCGCCGGGTGTGGTCTCGGCCGCCGGATTGACCACGTCGTTTGCGCCGACCACCAGTGCCACGTCCGCCTGCTTGAACTCTGGATCGATCTCGTCCATCTCCTTGAGCTGCTCGTACGGAACCTGAGCCTCGGCAAGCAGTACGTTCATGTGCCCGGGCATCCGGCCGGCGACGGGATGGATGGCGTAATCCACGCGTGCGCCGCGCTCGATCAACAGGTCCACCAGCTGCCGCAACGTGTGTTGCGCCTGCGCGACCGCGAGACCATAACCCGGGACAATGATCACGCGTTGCGCGTACGCAAGCAGGATCGCCACATCGGCCGGTCCCGCCGACTTCACCGGTCGATCACTAACTGTGGTGGCGCCGAGCGTCGACCCCCCTTTGAGCGCACCGAAGAGAATGTTGATCACCGACCGGCCCATCGCGTTCGCCATCAAGCGGGTAAGCAAGGTGCCGGCGGAGCCAACCAGGGTGCCGGCAACCAGCAACAGGATGTTCTCAAGCAGGTAGCCACTCGCTGCGACGGTGAGCCCGGTACACGCATTCAACAGTGAGATCACGATCGGTACGTCGGCACCGCCAACCGGCAGCACGAGCAGGATGCCCAATCCGGCCCCCACGGCCGCGAGCGGTAGCGCGAACAGCATGCTCGGAGTGAGGACCAGACCAACACTGAAGCCCACCGCGGCCAGCAAGCCCAGCCCGTACAAGATCGGGTATCCGCGGAATACCACGGGTCTCGTTGTCATCAACTCTTGCAGCTTGAGGAAGGTGACAACGGAGCCAGCGAAGCTCACCGAACCGACAACGATCGTGAAGGCAGTGGCGATCAGGTCGAAGAGCTGCGGCGGACTAGCCCCGACCTCGGTCAGCTCGATAATCGCCACAATTGCCGCCGCGCCACCTCCGACACCGTTGAACAACGCCACGAGTTGCGGCATCTGGGTCATCTGGACGCGGTATGCACCAAGGATGCCGATTGCCGTTCCAGCTGCGATGGCCGCCAAGATCGGCAGCAGATGATCGGGGTTGGAAACCAGAAAGACGATTACGCATGCCAACACCGCGCCGGCCGCACCGATCAGGTTGCCGCGGCGCGCGGTCTTCGGTGATGACAACCCTTTAAGGGCAACGATGAAGCAGATCGCGGCCGCTAGGTAGCCCAGCTGCGCCCAGGCTGGTGTCACTTGTCGAGCTCCCGGCGTACGGATTTCTCCAGCTCGCGGCGGGGACGGGAAAACATGATCAACATCCTGTCGGTGACCACGAAACCGCCGACCATGTTGATCGATGCCAAGATCACGGCAACCAGACCCAACACGAGAATGGGCGTCGACTGAGCGGTTCCCGCCACCAGAATCGCACCGATCAAGATCACACCATGGATAGCATTGGCCCCAGACATCAGCGGAGTGTGCAAGGTAGCGGACACCTTGGAGATCACCTCCACGCCGACGAAGATGGCCAGTACGAAGATCGTCAACCAGATGATCGGTTCAGTGGTCAATTGCTCGCTCCGCTCGCGATCCGGGGTTCAATTGCTCGCTCCGCTCGCTGCGGATCGCACTCTGAAGCCGCCTACTTCGTCGTCGCTCGAGGACGAAAAGCATGTCCGCTCGCTCTTCCTCAGCACGGCGGCGCACGATCCGGGGTTCACTTGCTCTCTCCCGCCTGGCTCCCGCTGTATACCTGTCCATCATGTGTCAGGCACATCGCGGAGACGACTTCGTCGTCAAAATCGGGCGCGAAACGGCCATGACGGGTCATCAACATGATCACATTCAGCAGGTTCTGAGCGTAAAGGCGGCTGGCCGGCGCAGGCATCTGACTGGGTACATTGGCACCACCCCAGAGCTGTACCGAACCCACGCGCACCACGCGGCCGGACACCACGCCCTCGACGTTACCTCCGGCTTCGGCTGCCAGGTCGACCACAACCGATCCCGGGGCCATTTGCAGAACCATCTCGTTGGTCACCAGAAGCGGCGCGCGTCGTCCGGGCACGGCTGCTGTTGTGATCAACGCGTCGGCGGCAGCGATGTAGCCGGCGAGCAGCTTGCTTTGCCGCTCGGCACGATCCTCGGTCATCTCGCGGGCGTAGCCGCCTGCGCCCTCGAGTGTCGGCAGGGGCAGCTCAATCGCCTGAGCGCCCATTGATCGAATTTCTTCTGCGGCCGCCGCGCGTACGTCATAGCCCTTGACAACCGCACCCAGGCGCCGGCACGTCGCTATCGCCTGCAGCCCCGCGACCCCGGCACCCAGTACGACGACCTGGGCCGGTGGGACAGTACCTGCGGCAGTCATACTCAGCGGGAAGAACCGGCCCAACATCTCGGCAGCGACAATTGCTCCGCGGTAGCCGGCCACCATGGCCTGCGAGCTCAGAGCATCCATGGACTGGGCGCGGGAGATGCGCGGAACGTATTCCATCCCGAAGGTTGTGATCTTTCGATCCCGGCGCAGAGCGATGTCGCCCGGGCGCCCGGCCAGCGGAAAGAACGAGATCGTGGCAGCTCCGGAGGGCAACGGTGCCAAGCATTCGGCGTCGAGTGGTTGCACACTCAGGACCAGGTCCGCCTCGTCAAAGGGGTGCTCGGTGACCAATGCACCGGCCGACTCGTACGCAGCGTCGGCTAGCAAGGCGCGGGCCCCGGCCCCAGCCTGCACTGCGACCTCGTAACCGGCCGCGCGTAGCTTGCCTACGAGGTCAGGAATCAGCGCCACGCGTGCCTCGCCGGGAGCCAATTCCCGGGCTACCGCGATGCGCACATCACGAACCTAATGCACCCATTTGAGAGCTGCTCGCGCATCGCGCTTTGAATCCGCCGTCGTCGTCGCACGATTTCCGACGCTCGCAGCTATGAGGCTCAACCGGATTCTGACAAGTCGGCTTGTGGAGTCAGCGAACTTTGACCTTGATGGAGTGGTATCCGGTTGCCCCATCTGGCGCTGGCGGTGCGACCTCGGCCGTCTGGAGCATTCCATTCGCGTCGGTAGCTCGAACTGTGAGTGTGTGCGAGCCAGGAGTCGCCGGCCACTCGAATTTCCACTGCCGCCAGGTGTCAGGACCGGCGGTCTCCGCGATCTGGGCCGGTTGCCAGGCGCCCTGGTCAACCTGCACCTCAACGGCCGAAATCCCGGTGTGCTGGGCCCATGCAACTCCAGCAACGACAACCGTGCCAGGATCGATGGTTGATTTGCGTGGGACGTCGATCCGGGAGGCCAGCTTGATCGGACCGCGGGGTGACCAGCCGAGCGGTGTCCAGTAGGCCTGGTCTTCGGCGTAGGTGGTGACCCGCAGTGACGTCACCCATTTCGTGGCGGACACATAGCCGTAGAGGCCTGGAACGACCATGCGGACGGGAAATCCGTGCTCGATGGGCAAGGGCTGGCCGTTCATGCCGATGGCGAGGATGGCCTCCCGCTTCGGGTCGGTGAGAGCCGACAGCGGCGTGCTGGCAGTCCAGCCATCGTGGCTCTTCGAGAGCACCATGTCGGCACCCGGGAGAGGCTTGGCCTCGGCAAGGAGCTCGCGTATCGGGTATCCCAACCACAACGCATTGCCGGCCAGATCGCCGCCGACCTCGTTGGAGACGCAGGTAAGCGTGGTCAGGTGCTCCACGAGCGGCTTGGCGGTCAGATCGGCGTAGTTGATCTGAAACGGTTTCTGGACCATCCCGGTGATCCGGAGGGTCCAGGCCGCGGGATCGATCATGGGGACCTGCAGTGCGGTATCGATGCGATAGAAGTCGAAGTTCGGCGTGACGTACGGGGTCAGGCCGTCGATGTGGAGGTCTGCACCCGGCGGTGGGCCGGGCGTAGGTTTCGTTGGAGGTGGCAGCTTCAACTTCTCGCGGGCTGTGTCGACCGCTGAAGATGCGCTGGCGAGCAGCTGGCCCGTTACTGCGGCGGCCGCCGATGCGGCCCCGACTACGATCGTCCAGGCGAGGAACTTGCGTCGGGCGGTGGATCCTGCCTCGCCATCCTTGGCTGCGGCATCGGGCGGCCGCCACTGTTGCAGGCTGCTGATCAGCGCACTCAAGATCATGTAGCCCAGTAGCAACCCGACGATCGTTGGTACGTAGGCGTTGATTGTCACCTCTGGTTGCGCGCCGATGCCCACCAGTCCGATGACGGCCACGACGGCAAACAGGGGGGCACCTGCAAAACGGCGTCGCCACTCGAGCTCGCCGGCGAAACCACAGATGATCAACACCGCGGCAACAACGATCGCGAGTAGTACCGGTTTGTCGGCAAAGCCGAGGACTTCTTTGCCGAAGTTGACCAGCGGCGCGGGCAGCAGGTTGATGATCAGCTCGCCAACAGCGGGCACTGGCGAGCCGGCCGGTGCAATGAGCCATGCAGCCAGCTGGGCGACACCGAGGCCGGCCAGCCCCGCGACCACTCCGGCGAGCCGCGCCCACCAGCGAGTGGCGCGGGTCACGTCACGCTCGTCGCGCAGATGCACCACCCCATCCTGCGCCGGTGCTGGTAACCAGACAACGAGCCCAGGCTTATGCACGCCTCACAGAGTCTCTTGGAGCTGCTCGCGCATCGCGCACGTGGATCCACCTACTTCGTCGTCAGCGGGCTCCTCAAGCGAGCGTTTCAGCCTGCCCGCAGGAGGGTCGGCTTGAGGAACGGTGACCAGCAGAAGCTGAGGCTGCTGTTTGTGCGTTTCCGCCGGTGGAGGGCTGAGCGTCACCCCTCCGCCTCGGCGCGCATCGACTCAAGGACAGCTCGTCATACTGGGCTCCGCATGTGCGGTTCCAACCCTCGCACTCTGGCTGTTTCCGTTGCATAAGTGGTCCCGCCCGCGACGTGAGCCACGGGCTTGCGCGCGCCTCACGCAGGGACTCCCAGGGCAAGTCAGAGAACTCGTCGTATCAGGTCTTGCTCTGAAGGTTTTCGTGCAGGCTATTGAGCACCTTGAGCTGGCGTTCGAGGTCTTCGCGGTTGACGACCGTGGTGTCGATCCCTATGGCCCTCTGGCAGCGTCGTCGACGCGGCCTCAATTGGGGGAGCGACTCCACCAGCGGTCAACCAGACGCCTCCCACGGTCCGTCTCGCAGCAACTTTGAGGGAGTTAGCCTCGATGGCCATCAGTGCAGCGTCAGACACCGTCGTTCAGCGCGGCGAGCACCGCCATAGAAGTCGAGGGCGGGTTGGATTGCTGTCAGGTACGGAGGAAGGCCAGGACGGCGACTAAGACCCGATCGCCTTGTGTGCCCGTAAGGAGCGAAATCGCGGACACCGGAGCTTTGCGCTACAACCGGCGTCGCCAGGGGCATCAAGGGCCTGATGGAACCTACCAAATGTCCCATCACGTGTGACTGTGCTGGCGGACCCCGCTGTCGATCGGCTGCTGCGACCGGCAGCGCGATCGTGGCGCAGCGGAGGGTGGTGATCAAGGCATCGATGTGCAGGTCGTCGCTAGTCAGCCAATCTCAGATGGCATCAACTCGGCCAGGCGTGGGCTCCCTCGTCTCGGTTGCATCCCCATGGTCTTCGCACGAAGCGGATGACTGTCCACGAGTTCGCCGAAACGGCAACGCGCCGCTCGCGGAGCCGCTACAGTCGCGTCGCGACCTCGGGACGCCGAAGTAAACCTGACCGTCGCGGGGGAAACGTCCGTCCCGGCCTACAAGGAGCGCCATGCGGAGAACTCGTCGTGGTATTCGAATCGCGGCATCTGTCGGATCTATTGCGATGGTCCTAGCCGGCGCGACGTCGCTCGCATCGGCGCAGCCGCAGCCTGAGGTCGTAGCGTCGGGCCTGGACAGCCCGCGACATCTCACGTTCTCGGCGACCGGCGACCTGTACGTCGCCGAGGCCGGCCGAGGGGGTTCGGTGAGCTGTGCCGTTCACCCCGATCTCGGGAAGTTCTGCCTCGGGTTAACCGGAGCCGTAACTAGAGTCCAGGACGATGGTCCCGATGTCGAAGTCCTGACGGATCTGCCATCGATCTTCAGTGAGACGAGTGGGGAGGCCCTCGGGCCTTCGGACATTGCGTTCACTGGTGGCCAGAAGTTCGTGTTGAGCATCGGGCTCGGCGGCAGCGATGAGTTCCGCAAGGCCTTCGGTGAACAGGGCGCCCTGCTGGGTACGTTGGTCAGCGGCAAGATCAAACGCGATGAACATTCGCTGTTCGCCGACGTTCTGGCCAACGAGGCCGTGGCCAACCCTGACGGGACCGACATCGACAGCAATCCCACCGGCTTGGTTCGGCAGGGCGAGGGTTACCTCGTCGCCGATGCCGGGGGCAATGCCGTCGTGCGGGCCTCGCACAAGGGCACGTTCACTACGATTGCGGTGCTGCCGCCCGGGAGTGCGTTGGCTCCTCCGTTCCTCGGGCTTCCGCCTGGCACCGAGATCCCCACTGATGCGGTGCCGACTTCTGTGGTCCAGGGGCCAGACGGCGCGTACTACATCAGCCAGCTGACCGGCTTCCCGTTCGAGAAGAGTGACGCCAGCATCTGGCGTGTCGTTCCAGGCGAGGAGCCCACGGTGTACGCCTCCGGGCTCACTAACCTGACCGATCTGGCCTTCGCGGAGGATGGATCGCTGTACGCGGTCGAGATCGCCACCGAGGGCCTACTGGAGGGTCCGATCGGCTCGTTGGTGAAGGTCTCACCTGGCGCTAGCGTGCACGAGACCGTCGCCAGCGGGCTGTCCTCGCCGTACGGCGTCGCACTCAGAAGCGGGGCGGCCTACGTGTCCACCTGCTCGGTGTGTGTCGGCGGTGGTGAGGTCATTCGGGTCTCGCTCGATTGACCCGCCACGCGGGGACTGTATGGGCCACGGCCATCCCCTTTGGGCGCGACAAACGGACCGATGCCTTCGATGTAGCTGCCCGCGCGTGGACTTTGCGGCTCTCGAACAGGAGTGACGCAGCTCGTTCGTATGACCGTCGTCCCGCGATACGTCGTCGTGCTGGCGACACGTGGTCGCCGCCATGATCGGATGCGAGACACGCCGTGGGTGATTTGTACATCAGTGGGCCCGGACCGCGTTACCGCCTCGGCCGCGGGCTCGGAAAGCCCTGCCGCCTGAGATCCCGGGCCGGAGCGACTACGGCGCCTGTCGCACGGGCAGGATGATTGCCGAGGGGTGCGCGGGGTCGTGGTAGACCGCTTGCTCGGCGGCCCGGAGGTGGGTGGCGTACGCCTGGGATTCGCCCGTGCCTGGGTTACGGGCATATCGCGGGAAGGCGCCGCTGGACACCTGAACCCGGATCCGGTGGCCGCGCTTGAAACGGTGCGCGGTCGGCCATAGCGCGACAGTGGCGCGGGTCGTCTCGTCCGCGCCGGACAGGCTGATCAGGCCGTCGCAGACGTTGACGGAGCGGCCGCGGGAGTCTACGTCGCAGAGCCGGACGAACACGTCGGCGTAGGGCAGGCTGGAGCGAAACCAGATCTCGGCGCTGAGTTCGCCGATGACCTCCATGTCCCGGTCAAGCGTCGCCGTGGTGTAGGTGAGCACGTCCGGTCGGGCCTCCAGCCCGGTGTTGTCGACGCGGCCGCCGTCGCGCACCATGCGCACCCCGCCCACCGCCGGCGTCGGATCCGCCGGGTCGTAGCGGTACAGCTCAGGCGCCGACTCGCTGGGCGGCTGGCTGGCCAGCGCGCCGCCGGGCTGGAGGTGGAAGCGCAGGGGCTGGTAGCCCGCCGGCGGCCAGGAGTCGAAGTCGCGCCAGGCTTCCTCGCCCATCACATACAGGCGCACCGGCGGGCGGTGCGGTGGCTGCTCGCCGCGGGCGTGCGCGAGCCCGAACTCGATGGCCTCCCGCAGCGCCGCATTAGCGCCGGCTACGTGTGTCCACGGCCCGACGGTCAGTCGGACCGAGCGCCCCGCCTCCTGCAGGATCTGGAAATCACGGAGCTGGCCAGGCAGGAAGATGTCGTACCAGCCTCCGATCGGGCTGACCGGTACGCTCAGCTGCGACACTCGGTGCCGGTGGTCGATCCCCGCCCAGCGCGGGTCGTCCGCGTCATGGGCGAGGATGTCT
>JBKOUS010000187.1:0-12552 GCA_046723505.1 Actinomycetota bacterium | reverse complement strand
CCGGTGAGAGATCGTTCTAGATCTGCTGGGTGAGCGGTCAGTCCGTCGATCAGCATCGAACTTGCCTTGATGACCCTGTCGAAATGCGGATCAGACCGCTTCTCGCGGGCGAATCGCAGTGCTCCGGCAACGGTTCGAGCCTGGATAACCTCCTCGGCGACGCCCGCGGCGGCCCTTGCCCCAGCCCAGTAATGAAGGGAGACGGGCACCGTTGCGTTAGTCTCAAGCATGCGTTCAGGCCATTTCTCGATGCGGGCTGAAGGCTAGCGACGGCAATCCCCCGAGGTGAGGAGACCGATATGGCCACCTTGCTGCTGCTCACCAACGATATGCGATCGTCCGCGGAAATCCTGCCCGCGTTGGAGCTCCTCCCGCACCACGTCAAGGTTGCCCAGGCAGAAGCCACCGCGCTGCTGGATGCGCCGGCCGCGGATGTGATCTTGCTCGATGCCCGGCGGGACCTCGTTGGTGCTCGCTCGCTCTGCCGGCTCATCGAGACGACCGGGAAGGAGGCGCCCCTCCTCGTCATCGCAAACGAGGGTGGGTTGCCCGCACTGTCCGCCGACTGGGGGTTCGACGACTTGCTGCTCGCGACCGCTGGACCTGCCGAGGTCGACGTACGACTGAGGCTTGCCATGACACCGACGGTCGCAGCCAATGCCGACCCTGTCATTCAGTCCGGCAATATCATGATCGACGAGGCCGGCTACAGCGCGAAGCTCAACGGGGTCCAGCTGGATCTCACTTACACCGAGTTCGAGTTGTTGAAGTACCTCGCACAACACCCCGGGCGCGTGTTCAGCCGGCAGCAACTGCTGAGCGATGTCTGGGGATACGACTATTACGGCGGCACGCGCACTGTCGATGTGCACGTGCGACGGCTGCGCGCCAAGCTCGGCCCCGAGTACGAGTCGGTCATTGGCACTGTTCGAAACGTGGGGTACCGCTTCGTGACGCCTGCGGAGGAATCAGCGCGCCTTAGCGGTTAATGCCGGCACAGGCAGGTATGCGGTTCAATCGTTGCGGTAGCGGGACCGCCGGCTGAGACGCCGGATGTGTGCCGGGAGCGTACCCGGGGGGCCACTGGGTCGCAGGAATTGCACGCCGGCGAGTACTTGGGCAGCAAGGACGAAGAACAAGGTGACAGCCAACAAAACAGCCGACGCGGATGACCAGCCAGCTGCGGCACTGCCCTCCATACAGGTAAAGAGCGCGGCCAGCGCCACTGCGTACGATGTCAGGTGTGCAATCCAGGAGAGCTGCTTCTCACCCTGCAGATCCTGAACGCGCTTTCCGAGCCACGAGGCCATAGCCCGCCGCCAGACGGCGACCTGGATGACGCAGATGACCAGCATGAGCGCCGCCGAGACGAGCGCTCCAACTGCCCAGGGGAGTCCAGGGCCGGCGCCGGCGAACCTCGGGAACACGACGACTGCAGCTGTGGCGGCGATGACTGCAACCACGGCACACAGCGTCCCGATCTGCGTCAGGCGGAGTTGCGGCGCCATTCGAGCCGCAATGGCGGGTTGCGCAGTGGCCCCATAGGCCGCGACCTGCCTCGACAGGTCCTCGTCCTCGTCCATGGGTGGAGCATACGGCTGCGAGCGTTGGCAAAGTGCGCGCCGCCGCCTCGGAGTCAGGCTGGCTTGCAAGCGCCACCCTCAGCGAGCGAAGCGAGCAATGTCACAGGGAGTGAGTTGAGGCGTTCTTTCCTCGGCGAGCGACGACGGCGGCGGATCCTCGTTGCTCGCAACCCAGCGAACATCGCAGGGAGCGGAGCGAGCAATCAAACAGAGCGCGATGCGCGAGCGGCTCACATACGGGCGTCTGTAACTTGCGGGCTAGCGTGGGCTTATGTCCGAGGTGCTGACCATCGCAACGGCAGCCGAGCTCACCGAACCTGAGGTCAACGACGTGCTGCGGTTGGTGGCCGACGCCGAGGCGGTCGACGAGGTGTGGACTCTCAATGAGGCCGCGCTGCTGCGGCTGCGGCGGCCACATCCCACCACCCAGCATCTCCTGGTCAGCGAGGGCGCGAATCTGGTGGCCTACGCACAACTGGAATCGGGGACCGAGTGGAGCGCAGGCCAGCTCGTGGTCGCTCCGGAACATCGGCTTCAGGGCATCGGTACTCTGCTGCTGCAGCGGCTGATCATGGAGTCGAGCCGTCCGTTGCGAGTCTGGGCAATGGGTGACAGTCCTGCCGCACGGGCGCTCGCCAAAACTACTGGGATGACCCGACAGCGCGAGTTGCTGATCATGGAACGCGGGCTCGATGAGGAGTTGCCGGAGCCGCTGATCCCGGCTGGCGTAGAGATCCGGACTTTCGTACCTGGCGAGGATGAGCAGGAGTGGTTGCAGGTCAATTCCGCCGCGTTCGCACATCATCCCGAGCAGGCGCTGATCGACCGAGACGACCTTGCGGACCGGATGGCTGAGCCATGGTTTGACCCCGAGGGTTTCTTCGTCGCAACGGTCGACGACACCATGGTCGGATTCCATTGGACCAAGCAGCACCAAGATCAGCTCGGCGAGGTTTACGTCCTCGGCGTCGCCCCGGCGGCGGCTGGGCGAGGACTCGGCAAGGCACTGCTGCTGACCGGGCTGCGTTCCATGCAGGAGCGAGGAAACACCCGCGTGCAGTTGTATGTGGAGTCAGATCACCGGGCTGCAATCGAGCTATATCTGAACTATGGATTCGCCACAGTTAACCGTGATGTGATGTACGCGCAGGCTTGAGCTTCTTCAGATCCGCCGGCAAACGATAGAGATCATGTAAGTCAGGAGAAAGAAATGGAAGCAATCGAAATGTCAACTGTAATGGAGGACTTGCTTCCCGTCCCAACACCGGAGCTGCCGCCTGATCGCTTCCTGGACCGGGAACTGTCCTGGCTCGCCTTCAACAATCGAGTCCTCGATCTGGCAAAGGACGCCGATCGGGTGCCGCTGTTGGAGCGAGCGAAATTCCTCGCGATCTTCTCCTCGAACTTGGACGAGTTCTATATGGTCCGAGTCGCCGGGCTGAAGCGCCGCATCGCCGCGGGCGTCGCCGTCCCGACGGTGAGCGGGATGATGCCCCGGGAGGTGCACCTGGCAATCCTCAACCGAACCCGGGAGTTGGTGAGCGAGCAGGCGGCGGTCTTCCAGGAGGACATCCGGCCCGCTCTGGCCAAGGAGGGCGTCGAGATCCTTCGCTGGGATGAGCTGGCCGCCACCGAGAAGGACCGGATGGACGAGCTGTTCGCAGAACGCATCTTCCCCGTGCTCACCCCACTTGCCGTCGATCCATCACATCCGTTCCCCTACATCTCTGGTTTGTCGATCAACCTCGCCGTGCTGGTCCGCAACCCGGAGACGGGCATCCGGCAGTTCGCCCGAGTCAAGGTGCCAACGATGCTCTCCCGCTTCATACCGCTGGCCGAAGGCCGTTATGTCGCGCTGGAGGACGTGATCGCTCACCACCTCGATCAGCTGTTCAGCGGCATGCAGGTGGTAGGACACCACACCTTCCGGGTGACGCGCAACGAGGATGTCGAGGTGGAGGAGGACGACGCCGAGAATCTACTGCTCGCCTTGGAGAGGGAGATCCTTCGTCGCAGGGTCGGTCGACCACCGGTACGCCTGGAGGTCGAGGATGACATGGACCCGAAGATGCTCGAGTTACTGATCAGCGAGCTGGACATCAGCGCGCGGGAAGTCTTCCATGTGCCCGGGCCACTTGACCTGAGCGGCCTGTTCTCCTTGGCCGACATCGATCGGGCTGAGCTCAAGTATCCGGCCTTCCTCCCCTCCACCCATCCCCACCTCGCGGAGGTCGAGACGGCGAAGCCCGCCGACATGTTTGCTGCGCTGAAGCAGCGCGACGTGCTGCTACACCACCCGTACGACTCATTCGCCACGAGCGTGCAGCGCTTCATTGAGCAGGCGGCCGATGATCCGCACGTCCTGGCGATCAAGCAGACCCTCTACCGCACCTCCGGCGACTCGCCCATCATCGACGCCTTGATCGAGGCGGCCGAGGCCGGCAAGCAAGTATTGGCCTTGGTGGAAATCAAGGCCCGATTCGATGAACAAGCCAATATCGCGTGGGCGCGGCGGCTGGAACAGCATGGTTGCCACGTGGTCTACGGGTTACTTGGCCTGAAGACCCACTGCAAGCTCTCGATGGTAGTGCGCGACGAGGCCGATGGCCTCCGGCGCTACGCACACATCGGTACCGGGAACTACAATCCCAAGACTGCTCGGCTGTATGAAGACACTGGGCTGCTCACCGCGAATCCCATCGTCACCGATGACATCGGCCGGCTGTTCAACCATCTTTCGGGGATGACACAGGAGACTCAGTACAAGCGCCTGCTCGTTGCTCCGCACGGTATCCGCATCGGGCTGATCGCTCGGATCAACAACGAGATCGCCAACCACGCGAACGGCAAACCCGCAGGCATCAAGATCAAAGTCAACTCTATCGTGGACGAGGCCACGTCTGATGCGCTCTACCGCGCCTCGGAGGCCGGAGTTCCGGTAGACCTTTGGGTACGCGGCATCTGCACCATACGGCCGGGTGTGCCCGGCCTCAGCGAGAACATCCGAGTACGCAGCATCCTCGGCCGCTTCCTGGAACACAGCCGGTTCTTTTGGTTCGCCAACGACGGTTCGCCGACGGTCGGGATCGGCTCCGCGGACCTGATGCATCGCAACCTCGATCGCCGGGTGGAGGTGCTGGTCTCGATCACCAATCCAGCACACATCGCTGAGATCGGGGACCTGTTCGACATCGCCTTCGACGAGGGCACCGCGTCCTGGCAACTACAGCCGGACGGCACCTGGATTCCGCATACCGCCGATGCCAACGGGGAGCCGCTGCTCGACATGCAGGAGTACCTGATCAACGCCTCCAGTCGACGCCGCGCTACGGCGAAGTAGCTATTTCGTGCCCTCGGTGAGCTCTAGCCGCACCGGCAAGAATGCGGCACCGTCTCCGGGTGCCCCGATCCTGGCCGGCGGCGCTGTCGTCACCAGAGAGAACCAGCACCAGAGCACCGAGGTGTTGATCATCCATCGGAAGCGCTACGACGATTGGACGCTGCCGAAAGGGAAACTCGAGGTCGGCGAGTCCGTTCCCGTCTGCGCCGTACGGGAGGTGCAAGAGGAAACAGGCGTCACGATCCGGCTCAGCGTGCCGCTGGATTCCATCAGCTATGAGGCTGGCAATGCCGGACTGAAGAAGGTCGAGTACTGGGGCGGCGTTGTCTCGGATTCAGTAGAGCGGGCGCCCGATGCGGAGGTCGACGTAGTCTCCTGGCTGCCCGTGCGTGCCGCGCTCGGCCAGCTCACCTACTCTCATGATCATTTCCTGGTGCAGCAATACCTGGCTCAGCCATTCACGACTCCGTTGATCATCGTGCGGCACGCCAAAGCGATGGATCGCAAGGACTGGTCACGAAAGGACTCCGCACGGCCGATCAATTCCCGCGGCCGGCGCCAGGCCACAATGCTGAAGCCGATGTTGGCGGCGTATGGGGTGACCAAGCTGGTCAGCTCCACCTCGAGACGCTGCATGGCGACACTGCTGCCGTACGCGCGTCAGCACAGGCTACGGGTTGAGTCGCACAGTCTGCTGAGCGAAGAGGAAGGCACGGAAGATCCCAACGGCGTCGCAGCCTTAGCACGCAAGATTCGGGCGGCGACCCTCGAGAGTGGTGAGCCAACCGCGGTGTGCGTGCACCGGCCAGTGCTGCCGCACATCCTCGATGCCCTTGATATTGCGCCGGCGACGTTGGCGACCGGAGAATTTCTGGTCGCGCACCTGACACCTGACGGTTCGGTGCATGCGCTGGAACGGCACCGGCCACAGGCTTGAGCAGGCTGGGACTGCAGAACACTGGCTCTGATAGCCGGCGCTGGTAGGCCACGAGTCACTTGAACGATGGTCGCTCGCACATACCAGTTTGTGTCACGCTCGATGTCCCACTGGTCGCGCGCCGTTGTGGTTGATGCCGATCTCACCGGTGACGTATACGGGGTGGCGGGTACCATGCGATCGCCCCAATCGACGCAACGGGCGTCCGGGAACCACGATGTGTTGCTCGCCGTATGTGGCATGCACGCCATATACAGCCATGAATCCTCTGGCGGTCTGGTGGTTGCGCCCCCCGAGTTCCTAACATGACGGCCGTAGGCGGCGGATATGGCCAAAGCGGGCGTCGCGATCGGACAGCAAACAAACACTCTGCCAGCAGGCCCGCATCATTCATCTGGAGTTCACCGAGCGTTTCCGCGCCACTTACCTGGTGATCATCAAGCCCCGCCGCCAGCTGCCTATGGTCGAGAAGGTGATCAGGTTGTCGGTTATCGTCCCGTTTTCCGCCACTCCCGTTACTTCAAAGGACGGGGGCTGTCACCGCTGGGCCTGCCGGGGAGCCCGCACCCCGACCACAATCGCCAAGATTGCGGCTACGGCGACGTTTTCGCCGGGTAGGGCGGCCTCAGACTTTATTGGCGACAAAGCTGCTGGGCGGCGCGATCAATGAGACCGTGATGAGGAGTGACTGAATGGGCTTCTCGATCATGGAACTGACCTGCTCTCGCTGGGTGCTGAATGTGGCACTGCGGCCTGGCAACCGGGCCAATAGCCGCGCCTTGGGTAAGCCATGACGCAACCCCGGATGGCACGCCTCGAGTTCGCCGCCGATCTGAGCATGCTGCGTGACTCTCTCGCCACCACGACCCAGCTGGCAGCGGAGGCGATCGGAGCTGCGACCACAGCGTTGCTAGAGCAGGATCTGGAAGCAGTCCGCAGAACTGCAGCATTAGAGCAGGATCTCGAGGGCAGTCTTGTTGCGATCGAGCGGCGCACGTTCGAGCTCATGGCTCGCCAGCAGCCTGTCGCGCGTGATCTGCGGCTGCTCGTGTCCGCCATCAAGATCGGAGCCGAGTGCCGGCGGATGGGTGCGCTGGCCCACCACATCGGCACCGCGGCGACCCGGTCATATCCGGAACCTGCCATCCCCTTCGAGCTGTTGGGGATCTTTCGCCGGATGGGCGATGTCGCGAACCGGATCGCTGACGGTGCTAGAGTCACGCTGCTCATCGGCGATGCCAAGGATGCGGCTCGCCTAGAGGTCGACGACGATGCTATGGACGGCCTGCGCCGTGCGCTGTTCCGAGCACTAATGCACGACTGGCCTCACGGCGTCGAAACGGCAGTTAACGTCGCCCTGCTTGGTCGCTACTACGAACGGTTTGCTGATCACGCCGTAGCGATCGCCCAGTCCGTCATCTTCATTGTGACCGGTACAAAGCCTGACTATGGACCACATCCTGTGGTCTGAGTGCGGCTGCACTTCATGGGTGCGGCGATCGGCATTAGTTGGTGCCGTTCATTCGCAGGGGGCAGGCTTTTGATACCAGAGATGTGCATCTATAGGTGCTGATCTCTTCACGATCCGTTTACTCCCTGTTCATCTAGGGGCACTTCGATTGAGCCTCGTTGGCGGGTGCGCCGACCACCCTGCTTGGGTGCATGGATCCTGGAAGGAATCTGAACGTGTCCTCTCGTTCGTTGAAGCTTGTCGGCGTCACCGCATTCGCCGCCGCGTCGCTGTTGGTCAGCGGGTGTGGTGGCCAGAATGGTGCCGGCAGTGCCAGTGGTGGCGGCAGTGCCGAGGGTGGCGGGATAAGCGGAACGGTGACCGTGGATGGGTCGTCGACCGTCGCCCCCTTGAGCGAAGCAGCCGCCGATCTTTTCCGTAGCGTGGAGTCCGGCGTCAATGTGACGGTTGCCACCGCAGGTACGGGGGGTGGTTTCAAGAAGTTCTGCGCCGGCGAGACCGACATCTCTGACGCGTCGAGGCCCATCAAGGACGAGGAGGCCGAGGCGTGCAAGGCCAAGGGGATCGATTACACCGAGGTGATCGTCGCCAATGACGGCTTATCGGTGGTCGTGAACCCCGAGAACACCTGGGCCAAGTGCCTCACCGTCGAGCAGCTGAAGACGATGTGGTCACCGGAGTCCGAGGGCAAGATCAAGAACTGGAACCAGATCGACAAGTCTTTCCCCGACGTGCCGCTGGCCCTCTTCGGCGCTGGTACTGACTCAGGCACGTTCGACTACTTCACCCAAGCTATCAACGGTGAGGAGGGTGCCAGCCGCACCGACTACAGCCCATCCGAGGATGACAACGTGACGATCCAGGGTGTGAAGGGCGACAAGGGTGCTGTGGGTTATTTCGGCTTGAGCTACGTCGAGCAGAACCCGGATGCTGTCAAGGCCGTCGAGATCGACGGCGGTAACGGTTGCGTGGCGCCCAGCAAGGAGACGGTACAGGATAAGACCTACAAGCCGTTGGCTCGGCCACTGTTCATCTACGTGAAGAATTCGTCTTACAAGGACAATCAGGCGGTGCGTTCCTATGTCGACTTCTACGTTGAGAATGAGGCGAAGGTGGCTGAGGAGGCGCTGTTCGTCGGTCTGACCCCTGAGCAGAAGCAGACTGCCCAGGACGAGCTCGGGTCCATCGCCAGCTGACGACCATGGACAACGTCGCCGTGACCCAGTCGGAGACTGGGTCACGTGGGCTCGCCGCGGACCGGTCCGTTGCGAGCCCAGGGCCGGCTCGGCGACCACCGTCCCTGACGGCGTCGCACCGCCGGCGACCTGGTGAGGCTGTTGCGAAGATGGTGCTGCGTCTCGCGGCGTGGCTGACGATCGCGATCACGGTGGGGATCGTGATCGCATTGATCATCCCGTCGCTGGAGTTCTTCGCCCAAGTTTCCATCAGTGACTTCCTGTTCGGTACGCGGTGGGCACCTCGGTTCGCCAACGCGTCCTTCGGGGTCATACCGCTGATCACCGCGACCGCCTGGACGACCGCGATCGCCTTGATCACCGCCGTCCCGCTCGGGCTCGGCTCGGCAGTTCTGCTGTCGGAGTACGCCCACCCGGGGCTGCGTCGCGTCCTGAAGCCAATCCTGGAGATCCTGGCCGGCGTCCCGACCGTCGTCTACGGCCTGTTCGCTCTCGCATTCGTCCAGGGCAGGGTGTTGCGTGACTGGTTGCACCTCCCGACCGGATCGTTCAGCGTGCTGGCCGCGGGTCTGGTGATGGGCGTGATGATCGTGCCCACCGTTGCCTCACTGAGCGAGGACGCCATGTCCGCGGTTCCGAACAGCATGCGACAAGGCTCTGCCGCACTGGGAGCCAACAGGATGCAGACCAGTCTCCGGGTTGTGTTCCCGGCTGCGCTCTCCGGCATCGTTGCCGCCATCGTCCTTGGTGTCTCCCGGGCGGTGGGCGAGACCATGATCGTTGCCATAGCTGCGGGCGGTCAGGCCCGCATCGTCACCGGTCCACTGGAGCAGGGCCAGACTATGACTGGTTTTATTGCCAACGCCGCGCTCGGCGACTCCCGAGTGGGCTCGATCGAGTACGACACGCTCTTCGCGGTTGGGCTGCTGCTGTTCATCATCACGTTGTTGATCAACTTCATCAGCATCCGGTTCGTGCGCCGGTTCCGGGAGGTCTACTGATGAGCATCGCCACTGATCTGCGCCCGGCTCGATCCCTAGATACCTCAGCCAGGAGCGGCGAGCGTAGCCCGAAGGCCATGCTCTTCCTGGTGCTGCTGTGGCTGACGATGTTCATCGCCATGACGGTACTGCTGGTCCTGATAATCACCACGTTCATTCAGGGGGCGCCGCGCCTCGATCTGCGGCTATTCACCGAGTACCCGTCCTCGACGCCAGCTCGGGCCGGCGCGCGGCCGGCGATCCTCGGCTCCATCTGGGTGATCTGCACCACCGCTGTGCTGGCGATCCCCCTCGGCGTCGCGGCAGCGGTCCAGCTCGAGGAGTTCGCCGACAAAACGAAACGCATCAACCATCTGATCGAACTCAACGTCCAGAACCTTGCCGCCATCCCATCGGTGGTCTATGGCCTGCTAGCGCTGGCCGTGTTGACGCTGCTACGGGTGCAGAACAAGAACCTCGTCATCGCTGGGGCCACCGCTCTCAGCCTGCTCATTTTGCCGGTGATCATCATCGCCACCCGGGAGGCGCTGCGCTCGGTGCCGGCGGAGATACGTGAAGCATCGTTGGCCCTCGGAGCAACGCCGCTGCAGACGATGTGGAAACAGACCCTTCCCTCGGCGGTGCCCGGCATCGCCACCGGAGCGATCCTGGCGTTGTCACGGGCATTCGGCGAGGCGGCGCCGCTCCTCCTGCTGGGAGGTTTGGTATTCGTCAGCTACGACCCGAATGGGCTGCTGAGCGGCTACACCACCTTGCCCATCCAGATCTTCAACTGGACTGGTCGTCCCCAGGAGGAGTTCCGGGTTCTCGCTGCCGCGGCCAGCATTGTCTTGCTCGTCCTTCTGCTGGCCATGAACGCCCTCGCCATCTACATCCGCAACCACTATCAGCGCCGGTGGTAACCGAGCCGAAGGAATCCAGAGAACCGATGAGCGCACAGCCAAGCCCTGAGGTCACCACTCCTCTCCATGAGCCGCAGGAGGTCCACTTCGAGCCGGCCCACCCGTCACGTGACGAGCAGCTGCCCGAGACGCCAGACGCGGTAATGGCGTGCAACAACGTCGACGTCTATTACGGTGACTTCCGGGCGGTGACCGGTGTCAACCTCATCTTCGGCTACAACGAGATCACCGCATTGATCGGCCCCTCGGGTTGCGGAAAATCGACGCTGCTGCGGTCCCTAAACCGGATGAACGATCTAATTCTTGGAGCCCGCGTCACAGGTGAGGTGACCCTTCATGGTCAAGACATCTATGCCCGCGGCGTCGATCCGATCGAGGTAAGACGGCGGATCGGCATGGTGTTTCAAAAGCCCAATCCATTCCCGAAATCGATCTACGACAACGTCGCCTACGGTCCACGAGTCATCGGCATGAAACCGTCCAATATGGACGACCTCGTCGAGGAAGCGCTCACCCAGGCCGCCTTGTGGAGCGAGGTCAAGGACAAGCTCAAACAGTCCGCCTTCGGCCTCTCGGGTGGTCAACAGCAACGCCTCTGCATCGCCCGGACCATTGCTGTACGGCCCGAGGTGATCTTGATGGACGAGCCCTGCTCCGCGCTCGACCCGATCGCGACCGGCCGGATCGAGGACCTGATGGAGGAGCTCAGGCAGGTCTACGCGATCGTGATCGTCACCCACAACATGCAACAGGCTGCGCGCGTCGCTGACCGAACAGCCTTCTTCACGGCCCTCGCCAGCGACGGCACCGGCGACCGGACCGGGATGCTGGTCGAGTACGACAAGACGACCAAGATCTTTGAGAACCCATCTGACAAGCGCACCGAAGACTACATCTCAGGTCGCTTTGGATGAGCTGACGCCAGCCTGCGACAAAGCCGATGACCTGGCAGACGGCACACTTTGGTGCCAGTCTGGGCGCGATTCGCTGGCCGTATCGAGTGATCGCTGTCGAGTCGCCGTCTCGAATACTTGTTGCTTGCGTGCACGACCGCTTGCTGGCGAGCGGAATCGACCTGCGTTCATACCCCGACGGCCCTTCGGCGTTGCTCAACCTGATGGCTGAGGATCCTGGCGCCGTCCTGGCGCCGACAGATCTCATCGGGGTGAACTTCCTACGCTTCATCCGGACGATTGTCGGCCGCTCGGACATTCCGGTCATCATCGGTCTGACGGGTGACGAGGAGTCCCATCAGCGCGCCTTTCACGGTCTCGAAGCAGGGGCTCGTGGGCTGATCAGTCTTCCTGCCGACGCCGACAAGCTGGCATCAGCCATGCGCCACCTCGGCCTGACCAGAACAGAGTCAGCCGCGAGTCTTCAGTACGGGCCGATCTTCCTCGACCCGCAGGCGCATCAGGTTCGGGTCGCGGGCAGGGTCGTCCGCCTGTCACCTCGCGAGTTCGCACTCGTCGAGTACCTGCTGGCGGAAGCCCCGCGAGTCGTCTCCGTTTCAGAGATCGCCGCGGTGATCGGTTACAACGAGCAGGTGGACGGCCCAATGAGGGCTCGCAAGTACGTCGAGAAGCTCCGGCGCAAGCTCAACGAAGCGCGAACGGGACAGCCAGCGGTCCTCGAAACAGTGCGGGGTCTCGGGTATCGCTTGATCGACAGCTGATGCCGTGCCTGTTCTCACCCGTCTGGCTTACCCCTTTTGCCACATAGACTCGGGCCCGTGAGTGCGAACCCTGGGTGGTATCCCGATCCGGGCGGCGGACAAGGTCTCTTCCGGTACTGGGACGGCAAGGCCTGGTCGGCGGCAACCTCGCCAAATCCCGGCGCGCCTCCACCATCTCAAGGTCTCGTTGGCGGCGGGACGCCGCAGCAAGGCGGCCAGCCCTACGGGCAGAGTGGACAGGCCGGATACGGCCAAGGTGGACAGCCGATGTACGGTCAGTCGGCGTACGACCCGAGCTACAGCGCATACGCGCACTATCAGGAGCTACAAGAAAAGAAGTCGCCGATCGGCTGGTGGATCGCCGGCGGCGCGTTAGTGATCGTGATCATCGTCGTGGCCGTTCTCGCCATCCGTGCCGTGACCGGCGGCGACACTGGCACCACAGGC
>JBKOUS010000139.1:0-7685 GCA_046723505.1 Actinomycetota bacterium | reverse complement strand
GAAGCAGAACCTTTGGGGTGCCATGGGGCGCCTGAATGCCTACATCTACATCGCCGAGCGGCTCGACGCACGTCTCGCCGCTACCATCGCACAGCTGGAGATCTCCGATCCCGAGCGGGCAAAGGCACTGAGCCAGGACGTACTGTTCTACGTCCGTCAAAAGCACCAAGACCTGCTGACTCAGCTTGCGGTCTCAATCCAGAGCTATCTCGCCATCGACATCATCATCAAGAACAACATAGAGCTGATCAAGGGTGTCGACCGGGCTTCGACGACGACGATCTCTGCCCTGCGTACGGCGGTGATCGTGGCACAAGCGCTTGGAAATCAGAGATTGGTTCTCGATCAGATCACAGCGTTGAACACCACGACGTCTGACCTGATCCAGCGCACCTCGGAGATGATGCGTGACAGCTCCGCGCAAATTCAGCAGCAGGCAGCGTCCGCCACGATCGGGCTTCCTCAGCTGCAGGCGGCGTTCCAGAACATCTACGCCACGATGGACTCCATCGACTCCTTCAAGCTTCAGGCGCTGGACACCATGGCAGCCACCATCGGCACCTTGGAGACCGAAGTCGCCAAATCCCGCGAATACCTCGATCGGGTACGTCGTCAAGATCAACAGCTGGCCTCCGGCGCCTTGGACCTCGAGGGTGGCGCCTCGCCCGCCGGGCTGCGCTAACCCGACCCCGGCTTCTCGATCATCGTCTGTATCTCATGGGGTTCAAGGACTGGATCGCAACCATCACCGGGAGGCGTCCGCAAGCAACACCACCCTCAGTGCAACCCGCCCCCGCAGCGCCGACCGAAGCCGACATCATGCGGGCACTGGATCGCGTCGAAGCCACGGTCGCCGGCGGCGTGGTACCAGCGTCCGTTCAGTCCAGAGTGCGCCGTGTTGCCGAGACCGTACGCGAGACCATGCCTCGCCTGCGTAACCTCGGGCTAGGCAGCCCGGACGCCTATTCAGTCATGGCAACCGCCACGGACTACCTGCCGGAAGCGATCGGCGCGTACACCCGGCTGCCACGACAGTGGGCCGACTCACGCCCGATCGAGAATGGCAAGACCTCACTGATGCTGCTGATCGACCAACTTGATCTGCTGAGCGCAACGATGGACAAGATCTTCGACGCGGTGGTGCGGGTGGACGCGGACGCGCTCATCGTGCATGGCCGCTTCCTGCAGGAGAAGTTCGGTCATGCATCAACCGGAGGTGCGCTGAACATCGGCGACCACCCGGCGCCAGAAGTACCGCGCAGCACCTTGGACTTGCCGTGACGGAGCCCTCGACCCGCACTCTTGCCGCAGCGTTGGACAAGCTGCGCAGCGCTGCAGTTGCAGCCGGCCTCGAGCCTGGGATGGCGGTACGCGAGGGCGAGGCGCTGGCCGCAGCTGTCGCCGAGTCGGCAGAGCAGGCGTATCGCGACTGGTGCGACCAGACCGGCCACCAGGAGCCACAGGACTTCTTCGATGCCGCCCACCGCGGCCGACGCTGGCGTGCTGCACCCACTGCGCTACTCGGACAGCTGATCATCAATAGGTCGCCGCATGCCGCCAGCTACGCCGAAGCTTTGGCCGAGGTTTGTCGCGCGGCGCAGACCCTCGGCCTACCAAACGCGAGGACAGCCGGCAATGCAGCGGTCGCTGCCGCGTCGCAGGTCGGAGCTCTGACTCCGCCGACGGCCCCGGAGACGACGCAGCCTGCTGTCATGGAGATGCTCCGCGTCCTCGACCGGAGTTCACTCGACCTGAGTTCTCTGGATCTGAGGCTGCCTCCGGGCTCTTTTCCCGAAATCGGTTCGGCCGGAACAGATTCCGCCCAGCGCACCGAGCAGTCCTACCTCCATCCAGAGCCAGTTGAGCCGGAGCGCCCGAGCATGACGCCAGACGCCCGACACAAGGCGGAGCCTGCAGCGACCGAGCCAGAACCGGAACCCAAGACGCTGGCGGAGCTGCTCGCCGAGCTCGACGCGCTCATCGGACTCACGGAGGTCAAAGCCGAGATCCACCGGCAAGTCGCAGTGCTCCGGGTCGAGACTCTCCGCAGCAAGGCGGGCTTGAAATCCCCAACGATCACCCGGCATCTGGTCTTCGTCGGCAATCCAGGCACGGGAAAGACAACCGTGGCCCGGCTGGTCGGCGGGATCTACCGAGCACTCGGACTGCTGTCGAAAGGTCAGCTGGTCGAAGTCGACCGCTCAGAGCTGGTCGCCGGCTATCTCGGCCAGACGGCAATCAAGACCGCCGAGGTCGTGGCCTCCGCGGCCGGCGGAGTTCTCTTTATCGACGAGGCGTACAGCCTCGCCGGTGATCAGTACGGCCAGGAGTCGGTTGACACGCTGGTCAAGGAGATGGAGGACCGGCGCGACGACCTGGTCTTGATCGTTGCCGGCTATCCCGATCCGATGGCGATCTTCATCGCCCAAAACCCAGGTCTGGCGAGCCGATTTCGTACCACAATCGAATTCGCCGACTACAGCGACGAGGAACTGGTGCGCATTCTCAAGGAGATGGCCAAAGCCGCGGACTACGACCTAGACGATGCATGCGTGGAACGCTTTATCGCAGTCCTCGCGATGACCCCGCGTGGTCCGATGTTCGGCAACGGGCGATTCGCACGCAATATGTTGGAGGCGGCAATTGGCAGGCATGCTTGGCGGCTGCGCGATGTCGCTGAGCCTAGCCTCGAACAGTTACGAAAGCTGATTCCCGAGGATTTCGAGAAGACGGCCGCGGAGGACGAGTCGTCACCTGGCATGCAAGAGCCGCAGGCCAGCTCACCATCATCGAGCCAGGGAGACATCGAGCGGCCAGCCGAGGACCATCCCGAGACCCAAGGAGCCCAACAGTGAGCCAGGCCAGCCACCAGCGCGGTGCGACTGGGGTCGCCGCACCACCCGTTGTTGCCGCAACGACGACGACCGCGCCCGCGACCCCACCTCCCGCGACAATGCCTGCGCGGCCTGGCCGTGCCACCGCGAGTGCCGCGGCACCGGCGCCAGCGATCAAAACCAGGGATACGCCGCGGCGGCTGCGACTGCTCAGCCTTGGCGTCGTCGTCACCGGTGTTGTTGTCGCTCTGCTAGGCGCCCTGACCTTTTCGTATCTGGCCTTCTCGCTGAGCCGTGCACAAGCGGATACCGCGCAACTCATCCGGGTTCAGAAGATTCAGTCCAACCTGCTCAGCGCCGATGCGACCGTCACCAACGCGTTCCTGGTTGGAGGATTGGAACCGCCAGCTCAACGCGCCGCGTATGACCAGGCGCTGAGCAGCACCAGCGCGCTCATCGTCGAAGCCTCCCAAGCACAGCCTGCCGACGCCGCGGCTTTGTCGGCTCTCAATGAGCAAGTCGTCAGCTACGCCACCACCATCGAACAGGCGCGGGCGAACAACCGCCAAGGCCTTCCGGTCGGTGCCCAATACCTGCGCAACGCAAGCGCCGAGCTGCGGAGCACGGCACTTCCCATCCTGGACAACCTCGTCAGCTCAAATGCGGCACGAGCGGCGGATCAGATGGACCCGGCGATCGGCTACATCTACATCTTCCCTGTCATCTCACTACTTGCACTGATCGGTGTCGTCATTGGTCAGGTGTGGCTGGCCCGCCGGTTCAGGCGGACCATCAACGTCGGGATGCTGGCGAGTGCAATCGTGCTGCTTGTGATCACGATCGGCGGCCTTATCGTGGTGCAACAGCTGAGCAGCTCGCTCAGCTCGATCTCCAACGGCAGCTTCGCCTCGGTGAACACGGCCGCAGATGCCCGTATCGATGCCAATAACGCAAAGTCCAACGAGAGCTTGACACTGATCGCACGGGGATCCGGGCAGGCCTTCGAGACGGCCTGGAAGTCCTCGGCTGACTCTGTTGCGGACAATCTGCCGCGCCTCACCGACCAGCCGGAGCTGGTGGATCAATGGCAGGCCTACACCGATGTCCATAGCGAGATACGCGCCCTGGACGACGGCGGCCGGTGGGAAAGGGCCGTGTCCCGAGCTACAGGCTCCGGCGACAACTCGTCCAACACCGTTTTCGGTACGTTTGACAGCAATCTGGCCAGCTACCTCGACGAGGTTAGTCAGGACACCTCGAGCTCGCTGGCAGACGAACAGCCACTGATGGTCGTCTGCGCCATCCTCACTCTCCTCGGCGGGTTGGCGGCTGCGCTCCTCGGACGTTGGGGCATTGGCGCTCGACTGAAGGAATACCGATGAGATACGTGTGGCGTACGCTGCTGCTGGCGCTGGCAACCGTCGCCTTGGTGACCGCGCTCTCCGCATGCACAGCTTTCAGCGACACCCCGACACCGCTGCCGTCAGCGTCCCCGACCCCTCAGCCGACCACGAGCGCCTCGGCAGCAAGACCAGCCAGCTGCTCCAACCCGCTTGCCTCATATGCGCCGAGTGCCGTAGCCCAGGGATCCACCATCGCTGAGATCAAGAAGCGAGGGCGGCTGGTCGCCGGGGTTTCTGCCGACACCTACCTGCTCGCGTCGCGCAACCCGTTCACCGGGGAGATCGAGGGTTTCGACATCGACATGGTGAAGGCGGTCGCGCAGGCGATCCTTGGTGACGAAAACCTCTACCAACTCAAGGTGATTACCGCAGCTCAACGAATTCCCGCCCTCGAGAAGGGCGAGGTCGACATCGTCGCACGGAACATGACGATCACCTGCGATCGCTGGGAGCAGATTGCCTTCTCCACTGAGTACTACCGATCCGGTCAGAAGATCCTGGTCCGCAAGGGGTCGAAAGCCAACTCGATCAAGGACTTCGCCGGACAGAAGGTTTGTGCCCCGAAAGGCACCTCCAGCATGGACAACCTGATCAAGGAGGCACCCAAAGCTATTCCGGTCGCTGCGGACACCCACACAGGTTGCCTGGTCCTCTTCCAGGAGGGCGAGGTGGCGGCCATCACTGGAGACGACACCGTGTTGGCGGGTCTCGCCGCGCAGGACCCGTACGCGGTGGTGCCGAAGCAGCAGGCGTTCACCTCAGAGCCCTACGGACTGGGCTTCAACAAAAAGGATGTGGATTTCGTTCGCCTCGTCAATGCTCGGCTGGCCCAGATGCGCACCGATGGTGAGTGGACCAGAATCTACAACAGGTGGCTCAGGGAGGCTCTCGGACCCGCACCAGAACCGCCCACTGCGGTCTATGGCAGGACGTGATGAGCGTGATCACGCCTGCTGGACAGGTGACCGCCCCGGTCGCACCGGGGCAAATGGGCTCGGCTCTCGAAGCGCGGGCGGCCGAGATCTATATCGGCGAGCTCGGTCACTGGCGGGATGGGCGACGCAGGGAGTTGGACGAACTGGACAAGGCTGCCCTGCAAGCTGCCACAGGTTCGGCCGCCACCGGGGACATCCTTTTGTCGATGGCGTTGTGGAAGGCGGTTTCAGATCGCTACGAGCTACTGCTCGCTACGTGGAACTCCGGGCGAGTGGGCGCCACCGAACTGATGCGGATGTCAACGCTGATCTGGGGACGCCTGGATGCCAGCGCCGCCTCAGGGCTCTCGGTCTCGCTGCCGGAGGCGTGCCGGCTCTCAGATGCATTGCTGTCGCAGCTCCGCGTCAAGCTCGGTCTCGATCCGTCGGGATTGGAGATAACCGAACGGATCCGGCAGCTCCGTGCCCAGATGGAACGTATTCGGGAACAGATCGACCTCGAGCCTGCTGGCGCCGCTCAACAGCAGGCGGCACTCGAGCAGTCCCGACTGGCACGCAGGCTGAAGGAGCTGGCTGAGAAGGCTGGCCGGGGCGGGGACGTGACAGGATTGCTGGGACCCTTGGAAATCGACGCGGCCACTTTCGAACGTGATCTGATCGTTGGTGGGGCTCGCCGGCGCGACGCGGCGGCACTGGTCCAGCGAGCACGTCAACAACGCGCCGACCTGGAAGCCCGGGAGGCTGCACTGCACAGCATCGTCGAAGAGTGTCTACGCCGCGTCGACCCTGCGCCGCGTTATGCGGTTCCCGACAGTGGGGCCCTTGGTCCGGTGCCGAACACACGCGATGAGCTGGAGGCTTACCTGCGTCGTCTTGACCAGGTGTCTCGGGCGATGACCATCGCACAAACGGCGTATGCGAAGGCGCTGCACGATCATGAGGAGCTTCGCAGCCGACTTGAGGCGTATCGCGCAAAGGCGGTAGCCACCGGCGTCGCGGAGGTCCCCGACGTCGCTCTGGCGTATCAGCTGGCCCGGAATGCACTCGATGCCAGGCCCAGCCGGATGGTGCTTGCCGAACAGCTCGTTACCGTCTACCAGACCTATTTGCAAACCACCGCCGCACCGCATGCGGCGCCAGCAACATCGTCGGAGACGAATTGAACAGGGCGCTGGAATGACACGATGCACTCAGCCGGGCTGCCCCGGCACCATTGTCGACGGCTACTGCGACGTGTGCGGCAGCCCTGGACCCGTCAGCGCTACGGCTGAGGCTCCTGGTGCGGGCAGCACCAAGGACGAAATGACGCGTGGCTCCTCGGGCGTGCGGTGCACACAACCCGGCTGCACCGGCACCATCGTCGACGGCTATTGCGACGTTTGCGGCACTCCGGCTGCACCGGCCGACGAAGCGGGCGCCGCCGAGAATCAGGCTCCGATTTCTGCTGGCGCCGCAGTTTCGACGATCACGGGTGGCTCCGCACGACTGCAGTCGACCGCGCTCGGCTCGCAACGGGTTTCCGGAGACGGCTCCAAGATCACCAAACGGGTCCGCTCAGGTTCCCAGCGGCTCCGGTCCGCTCGACTCGGCGCTGGACTCACGCGTGTTCCGCCGGCACCTGTGATCGACCCCGCACAGGCGATCATGAAGAATCCGCAGGTTCCGGAGGAGAAGCGGAACTGCCCCAATTGCGGCTCCCCCGTCGGTCGGTCGCGCGACGGCCGGCCCGGACGTACTGAAGGCTTCTGCCCGAAATGCGGCAACGCCTTCTCGTTCACACCCAAGCTGCAACCGGGCGATCTCGTGGCGAACCAGTATGAAGTGGCGGGCTGCCTGGCGCACGGGGGCCTGGGCTGGATCTACCTCGCCAGGGACCGCAATGTGTCGGATCGCTGGGTGGTGCTGAAGGGTCTGCTCAATACCGGCGACAAGGACGCGTTAGCCGTCGCAATTGTGGAAAAGCAGTTCCTCGCGCAGGTGGAGCACCCGTTGATCGTCGAGATCTACAACTTCGTCACCCACGCTGATGCGGGCTACATCGTGATGGAGTACGTCGGCGGGACCTCGCTCAAGCAGATCTTGAAGGACCGAATGCGGGCCAACAACGGAAAGTTCGATCCGCTGCCCGTCGACCAGGCGCTGGCCTACATCTTGGAGATTCTGCCCGCCTTCAGCTACCTGCATGATCTTGGTCTGATCTACTGCGACTTCAAACCAGACAACCTGATTCAGATAGGCGATGCGGTCAAGCTCATTGATCTTGGTGGGGTACGACGCGTCGATGATGAACAATCGGCCATTTATGGCACCGTCGGCTACCAGGCACCAGAGGTGGCTCAGGTCGGACCAACTGTGGCGTCCGATATCTACACGATCGGGCGCACCTGCATCGTGCTGATGATGGAATTCCGGGGCTACCAGACCAAGTACGTCGCCAGCCTGCCGCCAGTCGAAGAGGCACCGCTATTCGCCGAGCACGACTCGCTGTACCGGCTGCTGTCAAAGGCCTGCGC
>JBKOUS010000227.1:0-14023 GCA_046723505.1 Actinomycetota bacterium | reverse complement strand
CCATCGCCCGGAAACGGGCCGCTCGTCTCCTCGGGAAGCTCCCCGTTTGCCGTGTCGCTGGTCTGCGTACTCTCTGGCGCTGCGCCACCACCGCCGTTGGGCGGGCCTGCTGGGCGGCTGTCCGACGGGGAGCCTGCCTCGCCAGTGGTTGTGGCGCTGCCACAGGCCCCCAGTGTGATCAGACCGGCGCCCGCGAGCCCAACACCGGCAACAAGCTTGAGCATGCCTCGCCGGTGCAACAGCCGTGGCAGGTCGTAGTCCAGGCCACGATCATGGTTCTCGAGATCTGTTTCGTGATGGTTGATACGCATCATGATCAAAGGCTAGAGCGGCGATTTGGCTCGTCTTGACCAAATTGGTTCATTCATATGGCGAGCACAGATGCTCACAGCACACAGACAGCGTTGGAATGGACGAGCAGAAATTGCGGTGCCGCGCGCTGAGGACGCACCTTGGCTTCCCGCAGCTTGTAGCCTGACACGATGGCAAGACTCGACTCGGTCAATCTCGGCCGCCCGAGGCCCAATCCCCATAAGGAGGTGGGCTGGACAGGCATTGGGAAGCAGCCCACCGAGGGACCGGTTGAGGTACGCGCACCTGGGCCGAAGACGACCGGTCTCGGCAGCGGGTTGGTTGGGGACTTCATCGGCGATAGAAAGCATCACGGCGGCGATGGGCAGGCCGTCTACGCGTTTCAGCGGGAGGACCTGGACGAGTGGGAGCGCCGGCTGGGGCGTCAGCTGCCCAACGGCTTCTTCGGCGAGAACCTCACCACGGTCGGACTTGAGATCAACGACGCTCGGTCGGGTGAGCGTTGGCGCGTGGGTAGTGCGGTAGTCCTCCAGGTGACAACACCGCGCATTCCGTGCTCTACGTTCCGCGGCTGGATGGGGGAGAAGGGCTGGGCGAGGATCTTCACCGCGGCCGGACGCCCCGGCGCTTACCTCAGCGTGGTCATCCCAGGCAGCATCAGAGCCGGGGATTCCATCGAGGTAGTACGCCGGCCCGATCATGATGTGACGATCGCCCTGGCCTTCCGCGCCACAACGACCGAGCGAGCGCTGCTGCCGCGACTCCTGGAGGCAGGCGACGATCTTGATCCGTCGCTGCGGGAGGCCGCGCTCTCCTGGCCGTTCTTCGCGCTGGAGTGAGCCGCAGCCGCCAAGCGGTGGCGGCTAAGTCTGAAAGATCGGGAATCAGCGGTACGGCCTGGGCAAGGAATACTCAATGCGGGTTGCACGTTTGTCTTTTTGACCGGGGATGGGCGAGGAGCTAGCCTTGACCCTTGTGTTCGGGCGTGCCCGACACTTTGTGCGTGCCCGAATGTCTTGTGCCGGCGGTGTTCGCACTCCTGACCTGCCGGAAGGCTCCGAAGGGTCGCAGCCCAATCAACATGAAAGAAAGAGACACAACTCGGTGCCCACAATTCAGCAGTTGGTCCGCAAGGGCCGCGAGGACAAGGTGAGCAAGACCAAAACGCCTGCGCTCAAGGGTTCGCCTCAGCGCCGGGGCGTGTGCACGCGCGTGTACACGACAACCCCGAAGAAGCCGAACTCGGCGCTGCGGAAGGTCGCTCGTGTCCGGTTGTCTTCTGGTGTCGAGGTCACCGCGTACATCCCCGGTGTTGGCCACAACTTGCAGGAGCACTCGATGGTGCTGGTCCGCGGAGGGCGGGTGAAGGATCTGCCCGGTGTTCGGTACAAGATCATCCGTGGCTCGCTGGACACCCAGGGTGTGAAGAACCGCAAGCAGGCGCGTAGCCGTTACGGCGCGAAGAAGGAGAAGTAATGCCTCGCAAGGGACCGGCCCCGAAGCGCCCAGTGATCGCGGACCCCGTTTATGGGTCGCCATTGGTGAGTCAGCTGGTCAGCAAGATCTTGTGGAACGGCAAGAAGACGGTCGCACAGAACATCGTCTACACGGCGATGGAGGGCACCCGTACCAAGACCGGCGTGGAGCCGGTGCAGACGCTGAAGCGAGCCCTGGACAATGTGCGCCCGTCGTTGGAGGTCAAGAGTCGCCGTGTTGGTGGTGCGACGTACCAGGTCCCGGTCGAGGTCAAGCCTGGCCGCGCGACCACGTTGGCGATGCGCTGGCTGGTGAGCTTCGCCCGGCAACGTCGTGAGAAGACCATGGCCGATCGGCTCATGAACGAGATCCTCGACGCCTCGAACGGCCTCGGCGCCGCCGTCAAGCGCCGCGAGGACACCCACAAGATGGCTGAGGCGAACAAGGCCTTCGCCCACTACCGCTGGTAATTGAGCGAACTTGTCAGAACCCAGTTGAGCTATAGCCGACCTCAGTTCTGACAACTCAGAGAGATTCACATGGCTGTCGACATCAAAACCGACCTGTCCAAGGTCCGCAATATCGGGATCATGGCCCACATCGACGCAGGCAAGACCACCACGACCGAGCGCATCCTGTTCTACACCGGAATCAACTACAAGATCGGTGAGGTGCATGAGGGTGCCGCCACCATGGACTGGATGGAGCAGGAGCAAGAGCGGGGGATCACCATCACCTCCGCTGCTACGACGTGCCATTGGAAAGATCATCAGATCAACATCATCGACACCCCGGGCCACGTGGACTTCACGATCGAGGTGGAACGTTCGTTGCGAGTGCTCGATGGGGCTGTGGCCGTTTTCGACGGGGTCGCCGGGGTAGAGCCACAAAGCCAGACGGTGTGGCGGCAGGCGGACCGCTACGGTGTGCCCCGCATCTGCTTCGTCAACAAGCTTGACCGTACCGGAGCCAGCTTCGAGCACTGCGTAGAGACCATCAAGAATCGGCTCAACGCGATACCCGCTGTGGTGCAGCTGCCGATCGGCTCTGAAGCCGACTTCATCGGCGTCGTCGACCTGATCAAGATGCGCGCCCTGACCTGGCGCGGTGAGACCAAGATCGGTGAGGATTACACAGTCGAGGAGATTCCCGTCGCGCTTGTTGATCAAGCGCAAGCAGCTCGCCATGCGCTGATCGAGCTGGTGGCCGATCACGACGATCACATGATGGAGGCCTTCCTGACCGACGAGGAGTCGATCACTCCGGAGCTCCTGCAGGACTCGATCCGTCGCGCGGTGCTGGCTTCCAAGATCACCGCCGTGCTGTGCGGAAGCGCCTTCAAGAACAAAGGTGTGCAGCCATTGTTGGACGCGGTCATCGCTTACCTGCCATCGCCGCTGGATGTCCCCGCCATCATTGGGTTCAAGGCAGGCGATGAGTCGGTCATGATTGAGCGGCACCCGACCGACGCCGATCCGTTCGCGGCCCTGGCGTACAAGATTGCGGCTGACCCTCATCTGGGCCGGCTGACTTATATCCGCGTCTACTCAGGCAAGCTCGCGGCGGGCTCGACTGTGCTGAACGCGACCAAGGGACGTAAGGAACGGATCGGGAAGATCTACCAGATGCATGCGAACAAGCGCCAGGAGATCGCCTCCGTTGGCGCTGGCCAGATCGTTGCCGTGATGGGGCTCAAGGACACCACCACTGGCGAGACGCTGTGCGACATCAATAATCCCGTGGTCTTGGAGTCGATGGACTTTCCGGCACCCGTGATCGAGCAGGCCATCGAGCCGAAGACCAAGTCGGATCAGGAAAAGCTGGGCATGGCAATCCAGCGGCTGGCCGAAGAGGATCCGACGTTCCGCGTCCACACCGACGACGAGACTGGTCAAACGATCATCGCCGGGATGGGTGAGCTGCACTTGGAGATCTTGATCGATCGAATGAAGCGCGAGTTCAGGGTCGGCGCCAACATCGGTAAGCCGCAGGTCGCTTATCGCGAGACGCTACGGCGACCTGTGGAGAAGGTTGAATACACCCATAAGAAGCAGTCAGGCGGCGCAGGTCAATACGGTCGTGTGATCATCAATGTAGAGCCGCTGCCAGCTGGCTCTGGTTATGAGTTTGTCAACCAGATCACCGGCGGCCGCATCCCGAAGGAATACATCCCGGCCGTTGACGAAGGTATCCAGGACGCCATGCAATTCGGAGTGCTGGCCGGTTATCCGGTGGACGACGTGAAGGTAACGCTGATCGACGGCGCCTATCACGATGTCGACTCCTCCGAGCTCGCCTTCCGGGTTGCCGGCTCGATGGTCTTCAAGGAGGCCGCTCGTCGCGCCGATCCTGCGCTGCTGGAGCCGGTGATGGCAGTCGAAGTAACCACTCCGGAGGCTTACCTCGGCACTGTGATCGGTGATCTCAACGCACGGCGCGGCCATGTTCAGGCGATGAACGACGTGCATGGCAACAAAGTTGTGCAGGCGCTCGTGCCACTGTCGGAGATGTTCGGCTACGTGGGCGACCTACGGTCCAAGACCTCGGGACAGGCTTCGTACTCGATGGAGTTCCACTCCTACGCTGAGACCCCGAAGAACATCGCCGAGGAGATCATTCAGAAAGCACGGGGGGAATGAGATCAACCACAACGATTGCGTTTGACCTGAGCGGAATCGTCCACAAAACTTAGGCCGGGTCAAATCGGCCAGTTGGCTAGAACCCAAGAAACGCCCCGCGACCAGCGTGGCGAACATCCAGGAGGAGCCTCAGTGGCAAAGGCGAAGTTCGAGCGGACAAAGCCGCACGTCAACATTGGCACTATCGGGCACATCGACCACGGAAAGACCACTTTGACCGCGGCGATTACCACAGTGCTGCACGAGAAGTTTCCGACCCTGAACCAGGTGTCGGCGTTTGAGCAGATCGATAAGGCACCGGAGGAGCGACAGCGCGGCATCACAATCTCGATCGCGCATGTGGAGTACCAGACCGAAAAGCGGCATTACGCGCACGTTGATTGCCCCGGCCACGCTGACTACATCAAGAACATGATTACCGGCGCGGCGCAGATGGACGGCGCCATCCTGGTCGTCGCCGCGACTGACGGTCCGATGCCGCAGACTCGCGAGCATGTCTTGCTGGCCCGCCAAGTCGGTGTCCCTGCGATCGTGGTGGCACTGAACAAGTGCGACATGGTTGACGACGACGAGATCTTGGAGTTGGTCGAGCTCGAGGTTCGTGAGCTGCTCACCGAGTACGAATTCCCGGGCGACGATCTGCCCGTAATCAGGGTTGCAGCGCTTCCGGCACTGAATGGTGACGCCAAGTGGAGCGAGTCCGTCATGGAGCTGATGGATGCAGTGGACAACTACATTCCACAGCCAATCCGCGAGGTCGACAAGCCGTTCCTGATGCCGGTCGAGGATGTCTTCACCATCACTGGTCGCGGCACTGTTGTTACCGGGCGTATCGAGCGCGGCGTGATCAAGGTCATGGAGACCGTGGACATCATCGGCATCCGCGACACGAAGCAGACCACCACAGTTACCGGCGTGGAGATGTTCCGCAAGCTGCTGGACGAGGGTCAGGCGGGCGAGAACGTAGGCCTGCTGCTGCGCGGTACCAAGCGTGAGGACGTCGAGCGCGGCATGGTCGTCATCAAGCCAGGTACCACGACCCCGCATACGGACTTCGAGGCTCGGGTCTACATCCTTTCGAAGGAGGAGGGCGGCCGCCACACGCCGTTCTTCAACAACTACCGTCCGCAGTTCTACTTCCGTACGACCGACGTGACAGGTGTTGTGAACCTTCCGGAAGGCACCGATATGGTGATGCCCGGTGACAACACGGACATGTCGGTGCAGCTCATCCAGCCCATCGCCATGGAGGAAGAGCTGAAGTTCGCCATTCGTGAGGGTGGCCGCACGGTTGGCGCCGGTCGCGTGACGAAGATCATCAAGTAGCCGTCACAGCTTCTCATCCTTGATCGCGAGCTGCTCCTGGCCTTGGCGGAAGTCCGGGGGCAGCTCTCGTCATGCTATGACCGCAGGAGTTCGAGGAGTAGAGCCGGTCGACGTGGAGAACGGCGCCACTGTTGGCTACCGCGTCAACTTGCTGGTCACCTTCGCCTCGAGTAACACTGCTTAGCCGGGCGCGAGCAGCGCCACCGGATATGACCCCAGCACGTCTGCCACCGGCACGGTTCCGCCCCATCGGCAACCGGTCAGCACATCGACGTGTGGCGCCGGCATCTCCACGCTGGTGTCAGCCCAGCCGCCGGCAGCAGCGAGCCGGACGGGGAGTCGAGTTGCCAGGGTGATCGCCCCGCCGCGATCGAAGCCGATGAGGTGTTGCTGCGCCGGACCACTGGCCTCGATCGCCTGATAGCCACTGAACCATCCGGGCTTGTTGCGACGCAGCCGAAGGGCTTGCCGCGTGACCCGGAGCTTCGCTGCCCCGGTTTCGTCGATGGCAGGTGGTTGATCCCCGTGAGACTCCAGCAGCCGACGCCGTTCGGCAAAGTCGACCGGTCGCCGGTTGTCCGGATCTACCAATGAGTCCTCCCAGAGTTCGGTGCCCTGGTAGACGTCCGGCACTCCCGGCATGGTCAGCTGGACGAGCTTTTGGCCAAGCGAGTTGGACCAGCCCGGGCCTGTAATGAGCCCGTCAAGCTGATTCCATGCAGCGCGCAGCCGCGGATCGTCGTACGCGGCATCGACCGCCTCATGCACTGCGGTTTCGTACCCTGAGTCCGGTGCCGTCCACGTTGTGCCGTCGCTTGCCTCACGCATCGCCTTTTCGGCGTACGCATGCATTCGAGCCCGCTCTATCGGCCCGGTGCCGGCGAGGGTCTGCGCAAGGAAGTACCCAAATGCGCGATTCGGGACTTTCGTCATGCCCAAGAACAGCTCGGCGAAGCCAGCCCAAGCCTCCGGAATCTCGGACAGCACGGCCAGACGGGCGCGCACATCCTCGCCGCGCTTGGTGTCGTGTGTCGACAAGCTTGTCATGGTGGTGGCTTGACGACCCTGCCGCGATACCTGCAGTGCGTGAAAATCCTGCAGCGATATGCCGAACTTGTCCGGATCCCCACCTACCTCATTGAGCGCGATGAAGCGTGAGTACCGGTAATACGCAGTGTCCTCGACCCCCTTGGCCATCGCTGCTCCGCTCAGCTGCTGCATGCGCAGCGCCAGGTCGTCACAATGATCATGGAGGCGAGGCCTGAGTTGATCAATGGCACCTGCCAGGTCTGGCCGCCGCCTCACGGCGATGTCAAGGGCATGATCAAGATCAGCAACGCCGTCCGGCAGGTAGGACCGGTAGACCTTGAATGCAATCGCCACCTCGGCAAGCGCCGGCCCAGCGTCAGGAATCTCGGGAGCCAATGCCGCCATCCGCCGCACCTCGGCGGGCAGCAGAGTAGTCACCGCCAAGCGCTTGCCGGCCTCGATGTGATCAGCGTTCGTACGCTGATCCCCAGTCAGCCGGACGTAGAGCGCAGTGAAATCCGCCTCACGATCGTGGTCGATGAAGACTCCATTCACCTCGCGCATCGCGTCGTACCCGGTTGTACCGGCAACCGGCCATGCCCTCGGCAGCTCCTCACCCGGCTCGAGGATCTTCTCAACAGTGATCCACTGCTCTGAGGCAAAGGATTGCAGCTGCTGCAGGTAGCCGAGTGGATCGCGCAGACCGTCGGGGTGGTCGATACGCAGCCCGGCCACGCCTGCCTCGGACCAATCTCCGATGAGCTTGTGCGTAGCTGAAAAGACGTGAGGATCCTCGACTCGCACCCCAGCGAGCGTGGTGATGGCGAAAAAACGGCGGTAGTTGATTTCGCTGTTGCCACGTGAGTGGTGGATCAGCTGATAGTGCTGCCGATCATGCACGGCGGCGACATCGTCGCCCTCCGACCAACTTCCCGGGGCGAGCGGAAAACGATGCTCGAAGTAACGCAGCTCGCCATCCACCACGGTCAACTTGGGATCATCACCCAGGACCGGGACAAGGATCCGGCCCCCGCTCCAGTCAATGTCGAACCATGGCGCGTACGGGGAATCCTTGCCGAGCCGCAGGACGTCCCACCAGGCTGGATTCTCGATCGGGTGCGCAATGCCGAGGTGGTTCGGCACAATGTCGATGATCACGCCAAGCCCGGCGAGGCGCGCACTGGTCATGAGCCGTTCCAGCGCCTCCGCCCCGCCCCGGTCCTGATCGACCTGGGAGACATCGGTTGTGTCGTAACCATGATCAGAACCGATTGTCGACTGCAGTATCGGTGACAGATACACAGCCCCTACGCCCAGCTCGCCGAGGTAGCCGATGATTCGGGCGGCATCGTCCAAAGTAAACCTGCGATTGACCTGGAGGCGGTACGTCGAGGTGGGGATGGTCACCGCTCGACCCTAATCGACTCACAACATGATCACGAAGCCGCTACGACGTGGATCGGCCCCACCACCCAGCGGACTGAGCGCCGACACACCGCCGAAGTAAGGGTCTCGATGGTCAGCGATCACTGTATGATAGCCATCCGTCTCCAGCGACCTGATCACCGCGGAGAAGAAGCCGGGCTCCAGCCTGACCAGATCCGGCAGCGCGGCGAGCCGAGGTGCATCGATCGCTTCTTGGGGCGCAGCGCCTCGCAGCATTCGCAGGACCACCTGCACCAGAGCTGGGCGGATCCGGCTGCCGCCTGCCGCGCCCGCAATGGCGGCAAGCTGTCCATGATCATCCAGCGCGATCAGAGGCGACATCATCGAGCCCATTCGAACGCCCGGGTGCACCAGCCCTCGTACCAGCTCACCTTCACCCAACATCGAATTGAGATGGACGCCATAGCCAGGCACCCATACTCCGGAGCCGAGGCCCAGGCTGGTGGTGATCACACAGCCGTTGCCGTGCTCGTCGACGGCTACGATGTTGGTCGTCTCGGCCCGCTTGACCGGTGCTCGCAAGGCATCAATCAACGCTGCTGCCGAGCCGGCATCCGTTGTCGGATCCCCGTGCACCACCGGGGAGACCTGCTCCACCGTGCCGAGCAGATCATCAAGATCATTACCGCGCGCGTGCACCGTAAAGTCGTTCACCCGGACTGCTCGCGGAGTTGACTCAATCACGTGATACGCATCGAGGTCTTCCTGGCTCAGAGCGCCTCCGTTGGAGACGGCGACAACCAGCGCGTCGGCGTAGGCGCCGTGATAGAAGGCGCGTGGATCCCGCAGCATCAGCTCGTAGGCTCGGTGATGATCAGGATGGCGCAAAGGGTCGCCGGCTTGCAGGTAGGAGCCGTCCGAACGTTGGTAGACCTCAACACCTTCCCCGACACACATCGCCGCAGCGACCCGCGGCAGCACCCGGGCGTGCATTGCTGGAAAAGGGGTGCCGTAGGACGCCTCCCGGCCCGGTGCGGTGACGGCGGCCCAGGGGAGCCGCCCCCATCTCTGCCACAGATAATGGGCACCGGCCGGAACTCCCGGCACGGCAACCGTAGCGGGCCCGATCTCGTACGGCACATGCTGCCCGATGAAGATCACTTCGATCGATGTGGCTGGACTTGGGCGCTTGCCGCCGAGGCCCGGGACGCTAACGAAGAAGTCCAAACAGCGCACCTGGGTAGTGCTGGCGTCGTAGACCGTTGCAAAACCACCGCCACCGAGTCCGGTGAAGATCGTCTCAGCGGCACAGCTCACCAGCATCATTGCGACCGCGGCATCGACCGCGCTGCCGCCGCGGGAGAGTATGTCAGCCCCCGCCTGCGCGGTCGATGGATGCCCAGCGGCGACTCCGGCCCGCATCTTCATCGCAGCCCGCTTCTCACCCCAGGGAGCCTAGTGGTCACGGGCGACCGAGATTGACGATGGCGCATCATCGATGGCATTCGGGTCCATCATCGGTTTGGACTGAGAAGCTGAACCTGTCGGGCTCATGGGTCGTCTGAGTGGGTGATGAAAACATTGGTGACGCCGCTGCTGTGGACGAGCAGGCGAGGCACTTCGGAGTACTGGCTTCTCGCAGCATGTGGGCCGATTGTGCTCGGGGCCTGGCTCTTGGGCTGGCAGCTCGGCTGGCTTTCGGCATCTACCGCAGGATTCTGCTTTCTGGTGCTGGCCACGTTGGTCGCCCGGCATTCCCGTGCGAGAACTTTCGGCATCGCGGATGTGGTGACCCTGGTACGAGGCCTGGGCGTTTGTTTTCTGGCGGGGATCGCGCTGCAGGCTCTGATAGGCCGGCTCGAGAGGCATGGATTGTTTGCCATGATCATCATGGGCACGCTGTGCCTGCTGCTCGACGGTGTGGACGGCCGTGTCGCGCGAGCGAGGAGAGAGGCCAGCGCCTTCGGAGCGCGATTCGACGTAGAGACCGACGCGGCAATGCTGGTGGTGCTGAGTGTTGCCGTTGCGGCACTCGGAATCGCAGGCTGGTGGGTGTTGACGATCCCTGCGATGCGATACGGCTATGTCGCAGCCTCTCTCGTCGTGCCCGTCTTACGCATCCCGCTGCCGTACCGGTTCTCAGGAAAGGTCATCGCGGTCGCGCAGGCGGTGGCGCTGCTGGCCGCATTGGCATACGGACTGACGCGTGGCGAGCACTGGGTGGCAACCGCGTTCCTGCTCGCTGCACTTTCCGCACTGTGCTGGTCCTTCGGCAGCTCCGTGGTCTGGCAGCTGCGGCACTCTTCGTAAAAGTTCACCGCGAAGCCCGGTCGGGGTTGGCGACGGCGGTAGCGTGCGCGATCGGATTTGATCTAGCGAAGGGTCTCTGACAGAATCGTCAGGTTGCTCCGAAGGGGTTGCCGGGGTGAGCCATGCCGGTCGGGCCTGATTTCCAGCCTGGTCGCGAGGTCGCCGAACCGCGAGACCCTTGATTGCTCGGTTGCCTGGACGCCCGGTCCAGGGCCGGGCCACCTCCTCAGCACGCAAGTGATTGGGTGTGGTGCGCCGAACGCTGGTCGACACGCCCGACCACGGGGGTCGGAGCGAGCGGGTGCAACCGGCGAGCATGCAACAACAGAGCGGGCCGTACCAGCCCGTAACACAAGACAGCAGAACACCATGCCGGAAGCTCATGGGTAGCCCAGCTACCCGCGGGCAAAAGGGACGAGAAGAAGGACGAACGGTGGCGGGACAAAAGATCCGCATCAGGCTCAAGGCCTACGACCACGAGGTGATCGACTCGTCGGCGCGCAAGATCGTCGACACGGTGACTCGTACGGGCGCAAAGGTCGCCGGCCCGGTGCCACTGCCCACGGAGAAGAACGTGTTTTGCGTCATCCGCTCCCCGCATAAGTACAAGGACAGCCGGGAGCACTTCGAGATGCGGACGCACAAGCGTCTCATCGACATCATCGACCCGACTCCCAAGACCGTCGACTCTTTGATGCGGCTTGACCTGCCGGCAGGCGTCGACATCGAAATCAAGCTCTGAGGACGATCAAACGATGAGCGCCACCAAGACAGAACGCACAGCCAAGGGCCTGCTGGGCACCAAGCTCGGCATGACCCAGCTGTGGGATGCCAACAACCGCATTGTCCCAGTGACTGTGGTCCAAGCAGGTCCTTGTGTCGTGACTCAGGTCCGAACCCCTTCGACCGACGGCTATTCAGCCGTCCAGCTCGGCTTCGGTGCCGTCAAGGCAAAGCAGCTCACCAAACCCAGCGCCGGGCACTTTGAAAAGGCCGGAGTGACGCCGCGCAAACATCTCGTCGAAATCCGCACCAGCGATGCCAGCGAGTACAGCCTCGGTCAGGAGCTCAACGCGGGGACCTTCGCAGAAGGAGAGGTCATCGATGTGACAGGTGTCAGCAAGGGCAAAGGCACTGCCGGTGTCATGAAGCGGCATGGCTTCGCCGGCCTTCGCGCATCACACGGCGTGCACCGCAAGCATCGTTCGCCGGGATCGATCGGCGGCTGCGCCACCCCAGGCCGGGTTTTCAAGGGCCTGCGGATGGCCGGGCGGATGGGTGTGGAGCGCGTCACCGTGCAGAACCTCACCGTGCACGCGGTCGACGTGGAGCGCGGCCTGATCTTGATCAGGGGCGCCATCCCAGGCAATAAGGGCGGCTTGGTTGTCCTGCGTAGCGCCGCCAAGAAGGGAGATCGGGCATGAGCGAGACCCGTACGGTCGATGTGCTCGATGTTAAGGGCGCCAAGGCCGGTACCGCCGAGCTGCCTGCCGAGCTTTTCGACGTGCCTGCGAATATCCCGCTGATCCACCAAGTGGTCACGGCTCAGCTTGCGGCTGCGCGTCAGGGCACTCATGCCACCAAGAGCCGCGGGGAGGTGCGCGGCGGGGGCGCCAAGCCCCATCGTCAGAAGGGCACGGGTCGCGCCCGCCAGGGCTCGAAACGTGCCCCGCAGTACGTCGGCGGCGGCACGGTCCATGGACCACAGCCACGCAGTTATGCGCAGCGTACGCCGAAGAAGATGATCACGGCGGCGCTACGCGGCGCGCTGTCCGATCGCGCTCGTGACGGCCGCGTCCACGTGGTGTCGGAGCTGGTATCGGGCGATGTGCCGTCAACTAAAGCCGCCCTCGCGGCGTTGACCGCCGTCACCACCTCGGGCAAGGTGCTCGCCGTGATTCATCGGGAGGAGGATCTCGCCTGGCTGAGCCTGCGCAACGTGATGAGTGTGCACCTGATCGTCGTCGACCAGCTCAACGCGTACGACGTACTTGTCAGTGACGACGTGGTCTTTACCTCAGCCGCGCTGCAGGCCTTTGTCGCTGGCCCGGCTGCGGGGAGGTCCGCGAAGGCCGTAGCCAGCGAGAGCGAGATCGCCGAGGAGGATGAGAAGTGACCAGCGTCAAGATTCGTGATCCTCGCGATGTCCTGCTCGCACCCGTTGTGAGTGAGAAGAGCTACGGGCTGCTCGATGAGAACAAGTACACGTTCCTGGTGAGCCCGGATGCGAACAAGACCGAGATCAAGATCGCCGTGGAGTCAGTGTTCAAGGTTCGGGTTACCGATGTGAACACGCTGAATCGGCAGGGCAAGAAGCGGCGCACCCGATACGGCTTCGGCAAGCGTCCCGATACCAAGCGCGCGATCGTCACCGTCGCACCAGGCGAGCGCATCGACATCTTCTCCTCACCGGGCAGCTGATCGGAAGACAAGGAAGATCACATGGCTATCCGTAAATACAAGCCCACGACGCCGGGCCGCCGCGGCAGCAGCGTCGCTGACTTCGTCGAGCTGACCCGATCGACACCGGAGAAGTCGCTGGTTCTCCCCAGCCCCAAGACCGGCGGTCGGAACAACGCGGGCAAGATCACGACCCGGCATATCGGTGGTGGCCACAAACAGGCGTACCGGCTGATCGACTTCAAGCGCTATGACAAGGACGGCGTACCAGCAAAGGTCGCGCAGATCGAGTACGACCCGAACCGCACCGCACGAATCGCACTCTTGCACTTCGCCGACGGCGAGAAGCGATACATCATCGCTCCAGACGGCCTGCGCCAAGGTAGCGAAGTCGAGGCCGGCGAGAGGGCCGACATCAAGCCTGGCAACAACCTGCCGTTGCGCAACATCCCCGTCGGTACCACGATCCACGCAGTCGAACTCAGGCCGGGCGGCGGCGCCAAGCTCGCCCGGTCCGCGGGTGCCAGCATCCAGCTGGTCGCCCGTGAGGGCAAGAACGCCACGCTCCGCATGCCGTCGGGCGAGATGCGCATGGTCGACGTGCGCTGCCGCGCCACCGTGGGTGAGGTTGGCAATTCTGAGCAGTCCAACATCAGCTGGGGCAAGGCAGGCCGCAATCGCTGGAAAGGCAAGCGGCCTAGCGTCCGTGGCGTGGCGATGAACCCCATCGATCACCCGCACGGTGGTGGTGAGGGCAAGACCTCCGGTGGACGCCACCCGGTCTCGCCATGGGGTCAACCTGAGGGCCGGACGCGTGACAAGAACAAGGCGAGTTCTCGCTTGATCATCCGTCGCCGCAAGACCGGCAAGAAGCGCTGAGCAGGAGCACAGAAGAGATGCCACGCAGTCTGAAGAAGGGCCCCTTCGTCGATGATCACCTGGCCAAGAAGGTCGAGGTGCAGAACACCCGGGGGACCAAGAACGTGATCAAGACCTGGTCGCGTCGCTCCATGATCGTGCCGGACATGATCGGCCACACGATCGCGGTGCACGACGGCCGCAAGCATGTGCCGGTGTTCATCACCGACTCGATGGTGGGTCACAAGTTGGGGGAGTTCGCCCCGACGCGTACCTTCCGTGGCCAT
>JBKOUS010000074.1:0-10458 GCA_046723505.1 Actinomycetota bacterium | reverse complement strand
TGGGCATTGGGATTTCAGCTCCGGATAGCAGGGATATCAGGCCCGTCGGGAGCTGCGAACTCCTGGCGGGCCACTTACGTTGTTGTGGGTCTTGCTAGTGGTGGGCGTGCTAGTTGATCTCGGTTAGCACTCCTTCCGTGGGTGCAATGTGTGAGCAAACTGCAGGATACGAACGAACACGGCAGATCATGACGGCCGTCGGGAGGGCGATGTTCACGCTCAGCCGGATACCGGCGAGCATCGACAGGCACGGGTGAATACGGGTCTCTCGTGACCTAGGATGAGGTGTTGACATTCTCCATCGTCTGCGAGGAACCAACTGAGTAGTTCAGAGTTCACGGCCAGCGCACCTGATGTGTCCAGCGCCCGCCCTCGAGAATCGTCTGCCCCGAATTCATTGAGAAAGGCATCGGGCCCGAGAGCTGATGACGGCGGCCTGGAGGAGCTCCGCCGGGTTACGGTTCCAGCCTCGGTGGAGATGGTGAACATCCTCGGTCCGCGTGATGAGTTCCTGCGCATCCTGGAGCGGGAGCTCGAGGCAGGGATTCACGTTCGTGGCAATGAGATCACCCTGACTGGATCTCCCGCTGCGGTCGACCTCGCCGTTGACGTGATCATCGAGCTGGTCACCGTGCTGCGCACCGGCCAGGGATTGACCGCAGACGCGGTAGAGCGCATCTGCACCATGCTCACGGCGCGCGAGGAAGACCGTCCCGCGGACGTGCTCACCCACAACATCTTGTCGGCGCGGGGAAAGACCATTCGGCCGAAAACGCTGAACCAGAAGCGGTATGTCGATGCCATCGACAAGCACACGGTGGTCTTCAGCATTGGGCCCGCCGGAACCGGGAAGACCTACCTTGCTGTCGCCAAGGCGGTCCAGGCACTCCAAAACAAGCAGGTGAACCGGATTATCCTGACCCGACCTGCGGTGGAGGCCGGCGAGCACCTGGGTTTTCTCCCGGGCACGCTGAGCGACAAGATCGACCCCTACCTGCGCCCCCTCTACGACGCGTTGCACGACATGCTTGATCCGGATTCGATTCCGCGACTGCTCACGGCAGGCACGATCGAAGTTGCGCCGCTCGCGTACATGCGCGGTCGTACGCTGAACGACGCCTTCATCATCCTGGATGAGGCACAGAACACCTCGATGGAACAGATGAAGATGTTCCTGACCCGTCTGGGATTTGGTTCCAAGATGGTGGTCACCGGCGACATCACTCAGGTTGACCTGCCCGGCGGCACACGTAGTGGCCTGCGGGTGGTGCGGGGGATCCTCGACAACGTCGACGACATCGCGTTCTGCAACCTGACCAATCATGATGTGGTGCGGCACAAGCTGGTTGGCAGGATCGTCGCGGCGTACGACAAGTTCGAAGCGAATCATGCCGACGCCGTACCCACACCGTCGCTGCGTCCGGGTCGCTAGGCATGACCGAAGCGATCCGAGCCCGGTTGGAAGCTCGGATATGAGCATCGACATCAGCAACGAGTCCGGCATCGAGCTTGACAATGCGGCTCTTGTCCGTCTCGCGACGTTTGCCCTTGACCAGCTCAGGATCCATCCACTGGCCGAACTCTCGATCCTGCTCGTAGACGAAGGCACGATGACCGCCTATCACGAGAAGTATCTGGGCGAGCCTGGACCCACCGACGTGCTGAGCTTTCCCATGGATGAGCTGCGCCCACCGACCGACGGCGAGGAGCCTCCGTTGGGTCTACTCGGCGACATTGTGCTGTGCCCTGAGGTGACAGCCCGGCAGGCCCGCGAACATCGACGCGCCACGGGCGAGGAGGCAGAGTACCTCCTTGTGCACGGGTTGTTGCACCTGCTTGGATACGACCACGCAGAGCCAGAGGAGCAGGCGGAGATGTTCGGCCTCACTGACAAGATCATCTCGGCGTGGGCCATGCAGCGTCCGGATCGTTCCAGGGGTTAATGATGACCGAGGCCTACTGGCTTCAACTCAGCATCGCCTTTGTGCTGATGATCTTCGCCGGGTTGACCGCGGCAGCGGAGGCAGCTCTGTCGTCGTTCTCGAAAGCCCGAGCCAACCGACTGCTGGAAGAGGGTAGGTCTGGCGCACAACGGGTCCGCAGGATCGTCGACGACCCACCGCAGTATCTGAATACGCTCCTCTTTCTGCGAAGCATGATTGAGATCTCGGCGATCATTCTGGTCGCCAATGTGATCTTCTCTCTTATCCCCAAGACATGGCAGGCCGGCGCAGTCACGTCCGGCATCATGATCATCGTCTCCTACATAGCGTGGGGGGTGGCGCCCCGGACGCTGGGCCGTCAGCACGCCGACCGCGTTGCCTGCGCGGCTGCAGGACCGATCGTGGCCATTACCACAGTGCTCGGTCCATTTCCGCGTCTGCTGATCTTGATCGGGAATGCGCTCACTCCTGGCAAGGGTTTCACGGAGGGGCCGTTCGCCACCGAGGCCGAGCTGCGTGAACTGGTCGACTTGGCCGAGGCCAGTGAAGTGATCGAGTCTGGCGAGCGCAAGATGATTCACTCGGTCTTCGACTTGGGCGACACGATCGCCCGCGAGGTGATGGTGCCCCGTACCGACATGGTCTTCATCGAGGAGTACAAGACCCTGCGGCAGGCTGTTTCGTTGGCACTGCGGTCCGGCTTCAGCCGGATCCCGGTCATCCGCGATGGGATCGACGACGTCGTGGGGGTGCTGTATCTGAAGGACGTGATCAGACGGATCTACGACAAGCCGGACGCGCAGTCCACCGAGCGGGTCGGCTCGATGATGCGCAAGCCGGTCTTCTGCCCGGACTCCAAGCCCGTGGATGAATTGCTGCAGGAGATGCAGGCCAAGCGGGTGCATCTGGTGATCGTGGTCGACGAGTTCGGTGGCACAGCCGGAATGGTCACAATCGAGGACATCCTCGAGGAGATTGTCGGTGAGATCACCGACGAGTACGACGAGGAAAACACTGACATAACTCAACTCGCGGAGGGACGTTATCGCGTGTCATCGCGGCTGCCTGTCGACGAGCTTGGTGATCTCTTCGGTCTGCACCTCGAGGACGAGGATGTGGAAACGGTCGGCGGGCTGATGGCCAAGCAGCTCAACAAGGTGCCCATCGCCGGCTCGGTGGTCAAGTACGACGGTCTCGAGCTGGTGGCCGAACGGTCGGCCGGCCGCCGGAACAAGATCGGGACCGTGATTGTCACCAAAATCTCCTCGGCAGAATCCGAAGCGGACGCCCGAGCGGAGGCGGCTACGCAGATAGTCTCCGAGCAGGCGCGCGCATCGTGAGTGGTGCCGCTTTCGAGGAATCCCCAATCCCGGAGGACTCAGAGGACCTGAAGCTCATCACGCTGGCGCGAGCCGCGATGGTGCGTACCGGGGGGTATCAGGGCGCTTGCGTTCGCGACACCGGCGGGCGCGCGTACGCGGCTGCCAGCGTGCACTTGGAACATCTGAAGCTGTCTGCCATCTCCGTCGCCGTGGCAATGGCCGTGTCATCAGGCGCCCCGGGCGTTGAGAGTGCTGCCGTTGTCGGCGCGGAGGCGCCGAGCACAACAGACCTCGAAATTCTCCGCGATCTGTCCGCTGACGAGGTGACGGTGTGGTGGGCCGATCGCAGCGGCACGGTTCGATCAGCGATCGAGCTGACATGACCTCTGAGGCAACTCGGGCGCAGGTTTCCGGGAACTTTCGTTCTGGTTTCGCATGCTTTGTCGGCCGTCCCAATGCAGGTAAGTCCACGCTGACCAACGCGTTGGTCGGTCGGAAGATCGTCATTGCCTCCTCGAAGCCTCAGACCACGCGGCATGCCGTCCGCGGCATCGTGCATCGGCCGGATGCCCAGCTGGTGCTGATCGACACTCCCGGTCTGCACAGGCCGCGAACTCTCCTGGGCGAGCGCCTCAATGGTGTCGTCCGCGCCACCTGGTCGGAGGTCGACGTCGTGGGAGTATGCCTCCCGGCCAACGAGCGAATCGGTCGCGGTGATCGGTATCTCGTCGGTGAGATTGCTGCATTGTCGAAGAAACCGAATCTGGTGGCGATCGCGACCAAGTCCGACCTCGCCTCACCCGAGAGAATTGCGGAGCATCTGGCCAACATTGGTGCACTGGAGGCCCAGATCGACATCGACTGGGCGGCGATCATCCCAGCCTCGGCGACGCAAGATTTCCAGCTGGACGTGCTGACTGAGGCTCTCATCAGCCTGCTGCCCGAGGGTCCGCAGCTGTATCCCGACGGTGAGATCACGGACGAACCGGAGGAGGCGCTTGTCGCCGAGCTGATCCGTGAGGCTGCTTTGGAGGGAGTGCACGACGAGCTTCCGCATTCGATCACGGTCGCAGTGGAGGAGATGGGATTGCGTGAGGGCCGACCAGCAAACAGGCCGCTTCTCGACATATATGCGTCATTGATCGTCGAGAGGGATTCCCAGAAGGGCATTGTGATCGGCCACCTTGGCAGCCGATTGCGCGAGATCGGCGCCGCAGCCCGCCAGCAGATCGAAGCCCTGCTTGGAACTCCGGTATATCTCGACCTACGGGTCAAAGTACTCAAAGAGTGGCAGCGCGATCCCAAACATTTGAATCGCTTGGGTTTTTAACGGTTCTTTTATCGGGTAACAGGCTATTTCATCGAATGGTTGTGTCGTGCGATCATGCTGATAGGACTTTGCCGGTCTCAGCTCAGCGGTGAGCGGGGCGCTCGACCGTGGGCTCGCCGAGAAGGGACTCGCCGCGCATGGCCGCTCACCCGCTCGATCCGCTTTCCGCAGCAGAATTCCAGAGCACGGCGACCATCCTGCGAAGAGATCAGGGTCTTTCCGACTCCTGGCGCTTCGCCTCCATTGAGCTCAGAGAGCCGGACAAAGTCGTTGTCAAGGCCTGGAAGCCCGGAGATGCGGTGCCGCGCCGGTCACTGTCAGTTCTCTGGGATCGGCAGACCAACCAGACCTACGAAGCAGTGGTGGATCTCGTCGGTGGTCGGGTTGACTCGTGGGCTCACCAGCCGGGTGTCTGTCCCAACTTCACCCTTGACGAGTATCACGACGTCGATCACGCTCTGCATGAGCATCCAGAGGTGCTTGCCCGACTCGCGGCGCGAGGCATAACTGACCCTTCGCTGGTGCTCTTCGACGTCTGGACCTATGGCGCGGCGGTGATGCCTGAGCAGTGGCGCGACCGGCGGCTCGGCTGGTGCGACCTGTGGATGCGGGAAACGCCGAAGGGTAATCCGTATGCGCACCTGATCTCCGGTCTCAAGATCATCGTCGACGTGAACACCCTCGAGGTGCTCGAGATCGAAGATCATCATGACTACGGTCTGCCAGAGGTCGATGGCGAATACGATCCTCAAGTACGCGGCATACAAGAGCGCACCGACCTCAAGCCGCTCGAGATCAGCCAGCCCGACGGCGTCTCTTTCACCGTCGACGGCTACGGACTGCGGTGGCAAAACTGGTCGATGCGATTGGGTTTCAACTACCGCGAAGGTCCGGTGATCTATCAGGTCGCCTTCGACGATCAGGGGACCAGACGGGACATCGCATACCGGATGTCATTTGCCGAGATGGTGGTGCCGTATCGGGATCCGGGCTTCGACCATTACCGGCGAACCGCTTTCGACATCGGCGAGTGGGGGCTCGGTTACATGACAACCTCGCTGGAGCTGGGCTGCGACTGCCTCGGGGAGGTTGTGTACGTCGATGCCGTGGTGCCTGATACCAGGGGGGATCCGATGGAGATCCCGCGCGCCGTCTGCCTCCATGAGGAAGACGGCGCAGTGCTGTGGAAGCACGTTGATGCCGAAACCGGCGCCCAGGTCCGTCGGATGCGTCGGATGGTCGTCTCTGCACACATCACGGTGGCCAACTACGAATACCTGGTCTATTGGAAGTTCTATCAGGACGGAAACATCGAGTGCGAGGTACGGGCCTCCGGTTTGATGGTGACAACACCGATGCAGGGCGACGGCGACAGCTCCCCGTACGGCACGACAGTTGACACGCGGACGTACGCGCCGTTCCATCAGCACTTCATCATCGCCAAACTCGACCTGGATATCGACGGCGAGGAAAACACGGTGGTGGAGGTGGACTCCGTCGCCGCACCCATCAGTGACGACAACCCGTACGGACTGGCCCTTTCCGCTGAGTCCACGACCATTGAGGCCGAAAGCCAGTCGGCCAGGGACTTCAACTGGGAGACGCAGCGGGTCTGGAAGGTGATCAATCCCAACAAAGTGAACCGGCACGGCAGCAACACCGCATACAAGCTGGTACCCGGAGCAGCAATCCCATCGATGCTGGACTCCTCGTCGCCGGTCTACAGGCGTGCGCCGGTCATTGACCACACCGTTTGGGTGACCGCGTACGACGATGCCGAGCGCTGGCCGGCCGGTGACTATCCAACCCAGTCGAGTGAGGACACCGGCATCACTAGCTGGATCGCCGACGATGCGCCGCTGGTGGGAACCGATATCGTGCTCTGGTACGTGTTCGGCATCCACCACATCACGCGCATCGAGGACTGGCCGATCATGCCAGTCGACATCATTTCGTTCTGGCTCAAACCGTTTGGCTTCTTCGACCAGAACCCCTCCCTCGATGCTCCGAGCACGATGGCCAGCGCAGGCGGCCATAGCCACCATGAACACGCGGGGCGATGACGGAATTTCGAACTAGTAAAGGCTGAAAGGTTACGGCCATGGCGGACAAGCAGGTCTTCTACAACATCATCAACGGTGAGGAGCGCCCGGCTGCGTCGGGTGACACGTTAGACATCATCAACCCCTCCACCGGCGAGGTCTATGCAACCTCGCCCAACTCGGGCCCAGAAGACATAGACGCTGCTTTTCAGGCGGCGGCGGCCGCGTTTGAGACATATCGGTGGACCACGCCGAGCGAGCGCCAGCGTTTCTTGTTACGGCTGGCCGACCTTATCGAGGCCAACGCCGAGGAGCTGGTGCGCATCGAGTCTGAGAACACTGGCAAACCGTACTCACTTACCTTGTCGGACGAGATCGTTCCCATGCTCGACCAGATCCGCTTCTTCGCTGGCGCCGCGCGCGTGCTGGAGGGGAGAGCGACCGCGGAGTACATGAGAGGCTTCACGTCCTCCATTCGCAGGGAGCCCCGCGGTCCGGTCGGTCAAGTAGCGCCCTGGAACTACCCCATGATGATGGCGGTCTGGAAGTTCGCCCCAGCACTGGCCGCTGGCAACACGGTTGTGCTCAAGCCATCGGACGGGACGCCCGCCTCGTCGGTGTGGATGGTGAAGAAGATGCAGGAGATTTTCCCCAAGGGCGTAACGAACCTGGTCTGCGGTGATAGAGATACCGGCGCCGCATTGGTATCGCACCCCATCCCCGTGATGGTGTCGATCACTGGCTCCACACGAGCTGGGATCGCCGTGGCGACGGCGGCGGCGGCCGACGTCAAGATCAGCCATCTCGAACTGGGCGGAAAGGCCCCGGTCGTAGTGTTCAACGACGCCGATCTCCCGTCCACCGTCGAGGGCATCAGGGTGGCCGGTTACTTCAACGGCGGTCAGGACTGTACCGCGGCGACCCGTGTGCTGTGCCAGTCCGGGATTTATGACGAGTTCGTGGCAGAGCTCGGCAACGCGGCGGCGGCCACGCGGACCGGTTATGACCCCAATGACGAAGATTTGTTCTTCGGGCCGATCAATAATGTCAACCAGTTGCACCATGTGTCAGGGCTGGTGGACCGGACTCCCGATCATGCCAGGGTCGTGACCGGTGGGAAGCAGATCGGCGATCGCGGATACTTCTACGAGCCAACGGTGGTCGCCGACGTTCAGCAGCGCGACGAGTTGATCACCACCGAGATCTTCGGGCCTGTGATCACGGTGCAGAAGTTCAGCGACGAGGACGAGGCAGTGCAGCTCTCCAACGACAGCGAGTACGCGCTGGCTTCCTCGGTCTGGACCTCAAACGCCGGCACCGCTGCGCGGATGTCTGTCCGACTGGATTTCGGCTGCGTTTGGGTGAACTGTCACATCCCACTCGTCGGGGAGATGCCGCACGGGGGCTATAAGCATTCAGGTTATGGCAAAGACCTCTCCGCGTACGCGCTGGAGGAATACACCCGGATCAAGCACGTGATGCAGTATCACGGCTTCGAGGGCTAATCCTTCGTCTTAACTCACAATTCCAACTCGAGAAGGGTCGTCGAGATGGCAGACAAGGGGCTGAAGAGTAACGTCGTCGGTCTGTTCGGCGGCACCATGCTCGGGATTTCCTCCGTGGCACCGGCGTACGCCTTGACTGCGACGCTCGGCATCTTGGCGGCGACCGTCGGCGGCAAAGCTCCGGTGGTGTTCATTGCCGGCTTCTTGCCGATGTTCTTCGCTGCGTACGCCTATCGCGAGTTCAACACGATCATTCGCGACGCGGGCACATCGTTCACCTGGACGTCGAAGAGCTTCGGTCCCTACATCGGCTGGCTGGGTGGCTGGGCGGCGGTGGCCGCGTGCATCATCGTGCTCTCCAACCTCGCGGGTGTCGCCGTCCAATTCCTCTACCAGTTCATTCGCAGCGCGGCGAACTCGGACAACTTCCGTGGCGAGACTGTCATCCACGAGTCGGCGCACGCTATGCGGCCGCACGAGCATCTGGTGCAATGACTCGCTACGGTGCCCAGTTTGGCCCGGATTTCACGTTTCTCGGCGTGCCGGAATGCGATCTTGACGACGAGACCAGCTATTCGGATGCCGATGTCGTGATCTTGGGGGCGCCGTTCGACGGCGGCACCTCCTATCGGGCCGGCACCCGCTTCGGTCCGCAGGCCATCCGCATGACCGACTACCTGCCGCACGACGGATCTCGGCCCTCATTGGCTCTACGAACCGATGGCTTGGCTGACCTGAAGGTCTATGACGCCGGTGACGTTGAGATGTACTCCGGCGACATCGAGGTTGCCCTGCCAGCACTTGAGGCGGCCGTGCAGAAGGTCGCTGAAGCCGGGGCTATACCGCTTTCCCTGGGCGGGGACCACTCGATCGCCTACCCGGATGCCAAGGGATGTGCCAATGTCATCGGGGCAGGCCGAGTGTCGATGATTCACTTCGACGCTCACGCCGACACCGGTGATATCGAGTTCGGCTCGCTCTGGGGTCATGGCCAGCCGATGCGGAGGTTGATCGAGTCAGGTGCCGTACGCGGCGATCGGTTCTTGCAGATCGGGCTACGCGGCTATTGGCCACCGCCGGAAACCCTGGACTGGATGGCCGCCCAGAACATGCGGTCCTACGAGATGACCGAGATTGTGCAGCGCGGCCTGCGCGAGTGCCTGACCGAGGCGTTCACGATCGCAACCGACGACTGCGACGGAGTCTTCTTATCGGTTGACATCGATGTCTGCGATCCTGGGCACGCACCGGGCACCGGTACTCCGGAGCCGGGAGGGTTGTCCGCGCGCGAACTGCTCGATGCCGTACGTCGAATTTGCCTCGAACTGCCGGTGGTTGGCATTGACGTGGTCGAGGTGAGTCCGCCGTACGATCACGCGGACATCACCGCCGCACTCGCGAACAGGGTGGTTTTGGAGGCTTTGTGCGCAATCGCCCGCAAACGCAAGGATGCCCGCGATGGTACGCGGTGGGACCCGCTGCTCCCGCTGCTCCGGGATCGAGAGGCGCCGATCCCAGAAGGCACGATCCCCCGACATCACCACACTCACCTAGGCCACGATCAGGAGAAGTGAAAGAGGACCCGCGACGTCCCAATAGCGAAGGATTAGACGTGAGCGACGTAAAGAGCCAGATCTCCAAACTGTTCGGATCCCGCAAGCTCAAGGGGATCTCAGACATCCGAACGTTCTTCAGGACGAATGAGCAGCCGATCTTCTTCATCGGCCCCACGGCGTTCAACCTGCTCGGCATCGACCGGTGGGTGCGCAACTTCGGGTACATCGTCTACTACGACTCCTGGGACTCGGGTCACCCTCGGGTGTTCACGCCCACAAACAAGCCGTACGTCGAATTCGAGAGCAGTGAGGAGATCAACAACTACCTGCTGCGAGATCGCGAAGTCCAAGAGTTCATGGAGTCGCGGTCACCATCGGGCCTCCGTCCGATGGTCGCGATGGTCTTCTTCGACGAGGAGACCGAAGAGATCTGCAGGGAACTCGACTACCACCTCATCTTGCCTCCGGACGAACTGCGCCGACGCCTCGATTCCAAGATCGTCACGACGAAGCTGGGAGAGGAGGCCGGAGCACCATCGGTGCCCAATGTGCTGGGTCGTGCGGACAGCTACCAGAAGCTTGATGAACTTGCCAGCGCTGCGGGGCTCGGTTCCGACCTTGTGGTCCAGACGCCCTATGGGGACTCCGGCAAAACCACGTTCTTCATCACTTCTGAGAGCGAGTGGGACCGCGACAGCGAGAACATCATCGGTGAAGAGCTGAAGATCATGAAGCGGATCAACAACCATGCGGCAGCGGT
>JBKOUS010000036.1:0-12558 GCA_046723505.1 Actinomycetota bacterium | reverse complement strand
GCGGTTGTGCCGCCCAGCCTTCTCGCCCAACCCGAAGATCGCGTCTTCCTGGCGGCAGCGGCGCCGCACGGTGAAGGAGTCGTTGAGGGTCGCGTACGCCCAGTACCGTCCTTCGGTGTCCTGGGCGGTTTCGATCACCGGCGACCCATCGCTGCGGTGTATGTCAATGCGGAATGGATCCAGCCAGAGCGACGCGGTACAAGCGGTGGTGATCAACTGCACCCGTTCCTCGTCCTGTGCCACTTGAAAATCAGCAGGTGAGGCAAGTGGGTCGACGCAGACCGCGAAGGTCGGAGACTCGTCGAAGACACCGCCGCGACTGATCTTGATCCGGAGTAACTCGGCGCGTACCACATCGATTTTTAGCTGTTCATGGTGCAGCTTTGCCAGGAGCCCCGTTGTCGTCTGAGTGACCGAGTCCACTCGTTCCCACCGGATGTAGTTGTCAGTGTTGATCATTGTCCCCCTCTGTGCTGGGTGTGGATAGCTCCACGATGAGTGCGCGGTGATCTGACAGTGGTAGCGCAGGTGCGCTCGTGGCGATCACTTTCCCCAGCCGGCCGCGTAGCAGGATGTGGTCGAGCTGGCGATCGGGTTGCTCGACCGGGAAGGTGAAGTGCCTGGCCAACGCACGGTAACCGGTGACCTGCGCTGGTCGGTCATCCGCCATGTTGAGGTCGCCCATCAAGATCACCGGTTCCTGCAGCGGCGCGAGGTCGCGCTGGATCCGCCGCAGCTGCCGTCGCCCCCAGCCAGGCACGTAGGAAAGATGAGTGTTGGCGACGACGACCAACCCCGCGGGGGTGCGCAGGCGTCCGATCACCGCAGCACGTGGCTCCTCCTTGACGATGATCATTTTCCGGGGAGTACGCAGGTACAGCGGGACGGGGGTCGGGATCCGCGGTAATCGGAAAGCCTGCCAGGAATCAGATGGATAACGCGAAAGCAAGGCGATGCCATAGGACGCAACTCCCGGAAGGTCGTTCTCCGATGCCGCGATCCACGCGGCCGGCGTGCCTGAAAGCGCCGCGGCGAAGCGATGGGTCACGGCCCCCATCGCTTCGGCGGCGACTGCCGTCAGATCGGCGAGATGAGAACGCGGCTGGTCACGGTCGACTTCCTGGAGCGCCAAGATGTCAGCATCCAAGAAACGGATAGCATCGGCCAGCCGATCAAGATCGACCAACCCGTCATGGATCGAGCGGCCGTGCAGGATATTGAATGTCGCCAACCGCATGGGAAGAAGGTACCCACCATCGTCGAGCAATCGCCGCCGCCATCTGACACATCCGATGAGCCGCTTCTTCGTACCGCACTCAAGCGTTCCGCGTCAGCCCTGAAAGCCGACGGCGTTCCCTTCGCGCTGGGCGGTGGCTATGCCCTCTGGGTAGCCGGCGGGCCCGAGCCAAGCCACGATGTCGATCTTGTGGTGGCTGAAACCGATGTAGAGCTGGCCGCCAACAGCCTTGCGGCCGCCGGGCTGCGGGTCGAGCGACCGCCCGAAGACTGGCTCTTCAAGGCATACTGCGACCCAAGCGGCTCGACCGAGCCTGCCGAGGAGCCTGCGCAGGTCGACGTGTTGCATCGGCTCGGAGGCATTCCCGTGGAGCACTCCCTGCTTGACACTGCGCGCGAATATGAGGTCCTAGGCGTCCGGATTCCTGTGCTGCCGCCTACTCCCATCATGATCGCCAAGCTGAGGTCGCTCTCCGAGCACTACTGCGATTTTGCAGCCCTGCTGCTGGCTGTGCGTGCCGTACGGGAGCAGCTCGCATGGACGGAGATCCGTGAGGAGACGCAGGACAATCCCTTCGCGGAGGCCTTCCTCCTACTGGTTGAACGCCTAGGCATCGCGACGCCGTTTTGATTGGGAGCTGCTCGCGCAATGTTTGATTGCTCGCTCCGCTCGCGAGGATCGCGCTGTGAAGGCCGCTGCCTTCCTCTCTCACTTGCAGACGAAGAGCGTGTCTGCTCGTTCGTTCGTCCAGGACAGCGGCGCGCGATCCTGCGCGCTTGGGATCCGCCGCCGTTGTCGTCGCTCGCAGAGGAAGGGAGGCCTCCGCTCGCTCCTCCTCAGCCCGGCGGCGCGCGATTTCCGACGCTCGCAGCTGTCTTTCGACACATGACCTTAGGTCTCACAGTCCGGATGGACCGCCCGGCAAGGGGCGTCGCGCCTAGTCTGACCGCCGTGTTGAAGATCGCCCGCGAGCACGTGGAAGCAATGATCGCCCACGCTCGGGAAGATCATCCGGATGAGGCATGCGGAGTGATTGTCGGGCCCGAGGGCTCCGACGTGGCGACCCGGCTGGTCCGGATGATCAACGCCGACCGCTCACCAACCTTCTTCCGTTTCGATCCGCAGGAGCAGTTCCAGCTGTACAAGGCCATGAGTGCGTCGGGGGAGGAGATCGTCGTGGTTTACCACTCGCATACGTCGACCGAGGCCTATCCATCCCGAACCGACATCGCCCTGGCTTCTGAACCGCAGGCTCACTACGTCCTGGTGTCAACCGCCGAGTCGGGTGCGTCAGATGGCCCGATCGGCGTACGCTCCTACCGCATCGTGGACGGCGTGGTCACCGAAGAGGAGATCGACGTCACGGAATAGGCCTCGAAGGCCGGTCGTTTGGCAAGCGTGCCCGGCATGTTTTCTTGCACTGGGGCGGCGCCCGATGCTCGCAGTGCGGAACAAAGGAGAGACTCGATGTCAGTAGAGGTGAGGATCCCGACGATCCTCCGTACGTTCACCGGCGGCGCGAAAGCGGTGCACGGCAACGGTGCGACCTTGCAACAGGTACTCGACGACATTGAGGCACGCAACCCCGGGTTGAAGGACCGGATCGTTGAGGCGCAGACCCTGCGCCGGTTCGTGAACGTCTACGTCAACGACGAAGACGTCCGCTTCAGCGGGGGGCTCAATGCCCCGATCGCGGACGGTGACGTTGTTGTGGTCCTGCCCGCTGTCGCCGGCGGCTGAGGCGGTTCGTTCATGGTGCAATACGCCTCGCTTGCCGAGTCGGTCGGCCATACCCCGCTGGTAGGCCTGCCCCGGCTATCGCCGAGCGAGTCGGTGCGCCTTTGGGCAAAGCTGGAGGACTACAACCCGACCGGTTCGATCAAAGACCGGGCGGCGCTTGCCATGATCAAGGCTGCCGAGGCTGATGGGAGGCTGCGACCTGGCGCGACCATTCTGGAGCCGACGAGTGGCAACACCGGCATTTCGCTTGCCATGGTGGCCAAGCTCGGCGGGTACCGGTTGATCTGCGTGATGCCGGAGAACACATCAGCCGAACGCAAACAGCTGCTGGCCATTTGGGGCGCCGAAATCGTTTCATCACCGGCCGAGGGTGGCTCGAACGAGGCGATCCATATCGCCAAGCAGCTCGCGGCAGAACACCCCGACTGGGTGATGCTCTACCAGTACGGAAACCCAGCGAACGCCGAGGCGCACTACCTGACGACGGCGCCGGAGATTCTGGAGGATCTTCCTGAGGTGACCCATGTTGTCGCAGGGCTCGGCACGACGGGAACACTGATGGGGGTGGGTCGCTTCTTCGCCGAGAAGAAGCCCGATGTGAAGATCATTGCTGCCGAGCCGCGGTATGGGGAGCTGGTCTACGGCTTGCGCAACCTGGAGGAGGGCTTCGTCCCAGAGCTCTATGACGCGTCTTATGTCACCTCGAGATTCTCTGTGGGTTCCCGTGACGCCGTCCGGCGCGTCCGCGAGCTGCTGGAACGAGAGGGCATCTTCGCCGGGCTCTCCTCGGGAGCGATCCTGCACGCAGCCCTAGCGCAAGCCGCCAAGGTGGTCCAGGCAAGGGAGCGCGCCGACATCGTGTTGATCATCGCCGATGCCGGCTGGAAATACCTCTCGACGGGGGCATACAGCGGCGACCTCGACGCCAGTGAGGATTTCCTCGACACCCAGGTCTGGGCGTGATGGCAGAAGTCACTCGATCGTCACTTGTAGGCTGAGCGCTCGTGGTGGCTGATACTGATGCCCCGATCGGCATCTTCGACTCCGGATTCGGCGGCCTTACTGTGGCCCGCGCGGTCATCGACCAGCTGCCTCACGAGGACATCGTCTACCTGGGCGACACTGCACGCGCGCCATACGGCGAGCAGCCGATCGCCAATGTCCGCGAGTACGCGCTGGAGTGCCTTGATCACTTGGTCGAGCAGGGCGTCAAGATCCTGGTCATCGCTTGCAACTCGGGCAGCGCAGCGGTGCTCCGCGACGCCCGGGAACGCTACCCGGTGCCCGTTGTGGAAGTGATCTTGCCTGCTGCGCGCCGGGCGGTCGCCGCTACGCGGTCCGGTCGTGTTGGAGTGATCTGCACTGAAGCAACCGCCACATCGCAGGCGTACGACGATGCGTTCGCCGCAGCTCCGCACATCGAGCTGCACACAGCGGCCTGTCCCCGCTTCGTGTCCTTTGTCGAGGCGGGGATCACCGGCGGGCCGGATCTGCTGCATTGTGCAGAGGAGTACTTGAAACCCTTGCAGCAAGCCGATATCGACACATTGATCTTGGGCTGTACCCACTATCCGCTGCTCACGGGCGTGATCTCATACGTGCTTGGTGACAATGTCAGCCTGGTGTCCAGTGCCGAGGAGTGCGCCAAGGACGTGTACGCGGCGCTCACGCGGCGCAACCTGACCCATGATCAGCCACGGAACGCCAACTACCGGTTCTTGACCACGGGCAACCCAGAGGCGTTCGAGGGCGTCGGGCATCGGCTGATCGGCGGTCTCGTTGTCGGAGTCGAGCAGTTCGTGTGATCACCATGATGAAACTGACGATCGTCGGCTGCAGCGGCTCCCTCTCCGGGCCTGACTCCGCAGCCTCCAGTTACCTGGTGCAGGCGCCGTACCAGGATCGGACATTCTCGCTCTTGCTCGACTTCGGTCCCGGCGCCATGGGTGCCCTCTACCGCTACCTGGACCCGCGTGAGCTGGATGCCATCGCGCTGAGTCATTTGCATGCCGACCACTGCCTGGACCTCTGCGGCTACTACGTTGCTGCGTGCTATTCGCCAAGCGCCCCTTGGCCGCGCCGTCCGGTGTACGGCCCTTCCAACGCTGCCATGCGGATCGCCCAGGCGTATGACGTTCCACATGGCACCGGCGAGGTCAGTGAGCAAGACCCGTCTGTGGCCATGCATTTCGACTGGCGGACCTGGCAGCCGAGCCAGCGGATCGGGCCCTTTACCGTCCGCACTGTCCGCGTCGCTCATCCGGTGGAGGCGTACGCCATTCGTGTCGAGGAGGACGTTCCCGGCGGCGGGGCGTTGGTGTACTCCGGCGACACCGGCCCGACGGAGGCCCTGATACAGCTGGCGCACACCGTCGACTTGCTCCTGGTGGAATCGTCCTTTCTCGACCAGCCGGGCAATCCTGATGGGATGCATCTGTCAGGCGCACAAGCCGCCGCGATTGGCAAGGCCGCCGGCGTTGCTGCGGTCGTGCTTACCCACATTCCGCCGTGGTATGAACCCGATCGTGTCTTGGCCGAGGCGGCACCTCACTTCGATGGGCCCATCTCGCTCGCGAAGCCTGGAGCTGTCTGGGACGTCGTTGGTCGATGATCCAATAAGGTGGCGTGGTGACCTCTCGAGCCGACGGACGCAGCCATGATCAACTTCGCGAGGTCCGGTTCACCCGGGGATGGCTGAGTCAGGCGGAGGGCTCGGTGCTGGTGGAGTTTGGCCAGACCCGGGTACTCGTTGCCGCCAGTGTGACCGAGGGAGTTCCGCGCTGGCGCAAGGGTTCGGGGCTCGGCTGGGTGACCAGTGAGTATGCGATGCTGCCGAGGGCGACAAGCACCCGTACCGACCGCGAATCGGTGCGTGGCAGGATCGGTGGTCGTACACACGAAATCAGCCGGCTGATCGGTCGCAGCCTGCGCGCCATCATCGACTGCCACGCTCTCGGTGAAAACACCATTGTGTTGGACTGCGACGTGCTGCAAGCCGACGGTGGCACCAGAACTGCCTCGATCACTGGCGCCTATGTTGCACTCGCGGATGCCGTCAGCTGGCTCCGCGACCGCGAGTTGCTGACAGCTGAACCGCTGACTGGATCCGTTGCAGCCGTCTCGGTCGGCGTGGTCAACGGCATCTCGATGTTGGACCTTTGTTACACCGAGGACTCGGCGGCAGACACGGACATGAATGTGGTGATGACCGGTGCTGGAGCCTTCGTCGAACTACAGGGCACAGCTGAGGGCACTCCTTTTGATCGGAAGCTGCTTGAGGAGCTTCTGGACCTCGGCGCCACCGGATGTGCGCAGCTGACCGGGCTGCAGCGTGCCGCACTTGCTTCATGATGACCACTGCCCACAAGGTGGTGCTGGCCACAAGGAATGTCGGGAAGCTGGCCGAACTGCGACGCATAGTGGGGGCGGCGGCGCCCGATATACAGGTCCTGGGACTCTCCGACGTCGCTGCTTATGCCGAGCCGGCCGAGGCCGAGCGCACCTTCGAAGGCAATGCGCTCCTTAAGGCTTGGGCCTGTGTCGCGGCCACCGGCCTGCCGGCGTTGGCCGATGATTCGGGACTCGCGGTTGACGTACTCAACCAGATGCCCGGCGTACGGTCGGCGCGCTGGGCCGGAACCGGCGCCAGCGATGAGGAGAACAATGCACTACTGCTGCGCCAGCTGGAGGACGTCGCGCCGGCCGAGCGAACTGCGCGGTTCATCTGTGCTATGGCGCTGGTGCTTACTGACGGTACCGAGCACGTCCGTCTCGGGGAGATGCGAGGCAGCATCGCTGTCAGTCCCGCGGGTCATCATGGGTTCGGCTACGATCCGCTGTTCGTGGCCGATGGGTACACGATGACGAATGGCGAGCTAGAACCATCAGCCAAGGATGCGATCAGCCATCGCGGGCGTGCCGCACGTGCCATCCTGCCCGTACTCGTAGCGGAGCTACGCCGGCTGGAGCCTGTCGTTCAGGAGGGATGAGCCGTGAAGACCTACCTCGACCTGCTTGACCACGTACTTAGACACGGCGCCGATAAGGGCGACCGGACCGGCACGGGGACACTAAGCACGTTTGGCTACCAAATGCGCTTTGATCTGCGTCAGGGTTTTCCGCTGCTCACGACCAAGAAGTTGCACACTCGGTCGATCATCGCTGAGCTGTTGTGGTTCATTCAAGGCTCGACCAACATCAAATGGCTTCAGGAGCAGGGGGTGACCATCTGGGATGAGTGGGCGGATGCTGACGGCGAGCTTGGGCCCATTTACGGCTACCAATGGCGGTCCTGGCCGACGCCCGGCGGCGGCCATATCGACCAGCTCGCCGGTGTGATCAATTCGATCAAGACCGTTCCGGATTCGCGCCGACACATCGTCAGTGCGTGGAACGTTGCCGATCTGGCTGACATGGCGCTGCCACCTTGCCATGCGATATTCCAGTTCTACGTGGCACAAGGCCGGCTGTCCTGCCAGCTCTATCAGCGCTCAGCGGACATCTTTCTCGGCGTCCCGTTCAACATCGCCTCCTACGCGCTGCTGACCCACATGGTCGCTCAGGTATGCGACTTGGAGGTCGGCGACTTCGTGCACACCCTGGGCGATGCACATCTCTATCTGAACCACCTTGACCAGGCCAGGCTGCAGTTGAGCCGCGAGCCACGCCCACTGCCGAGACTTCTGCTGAAATCTGGCGTCAGGTCGATCGACGACTTCACCCTCGAGGACATCACGATCGAGGGCTACGACCCGCATCCGGGCATCAAAGCGCCGATCGCAGTCTGATCAATGCCCGAGATCATCGGGATCGCCGCCGTTGCGGCTAACGGCGTCATTGGTGCGGGGAACGACATACCGTGGCGGATCCCAGCAGACTGGCAGCGGTTCAAGGCATTGACCATGGGGCACGTGCTGATCATGGGCCGCAAGACGTATGACTCCATAGGCCGGGCGCTGCCGGGCCGGATCACGTTCGTGATCACTCGGGATCGGATGTGGCGAGGCGACGGCGTCCGCGCGGTTCCCTCTGTGGCTGAGGCGTTCGACCAAGCGCTGCAGCTGAATCCTCAGAAGATTTTCGTTGTCGGTGGCGGTGAGATCTACCGAGCCGCATGGGATCGGCTCACCGGCCTAGAGATCACCGAGGTCGACCAGAATCCCAATGGCGAGGTCACGTTTCCGGAGATTGCTCCGGACGCGTGGATCGAAACCGGCCGTGAACCACACGACGGCTACAGCTTTGTCAGCTATCACCGTCGATCGCGCCAAGAGTCTGCTGATTGATCGTCTCGGTTAGGCGGTCTCGCAGCGGTTACTGCAGTCCCCTAGACTCGCGGACCTAAGTCGCACCGCGGGCAGGGGGAGCAACATGAGGGAACCGTCGTTGGCTGCAAGACTGGGCGCCGAATTCCTCGGGACGTTCTTGCTGGTGTTCGGGGGATGTGGGGCAGCGATCTTGGCTGCGACGTTTCTCACTGATGACAACGTGCAGCTGGGGATCGGGTTCCTCGGGGTCTCTCTTGCCTTCGGTCTGTCCGTGCTGGTCGGTGCCTACGCGTTTGGGCATGTCTCCGGGGGGCATTTCAACCCGGCTGTCACGATCGGTCTGGCCATTGCGAAACGCTTCGAGTGGAAGGGCGTGCTGCCCTACATCGTCACTCAGATTGTCGCGGCATCGGTCGCCGGTGCCGTGTTGTTCGCGATCGCGAACGGCAAGCCCGGGTTCAGTGCGGTGGAGAGCGGCTTCGCCTCGAACGGGTACGGTGATCGATCGCCCGGCGGTTATGGGCTGGTAGCCGGGCTCATCATCGAGATCGTCATCACCGCGATCTTTGTCTACATCATCCTCGGCGCCACCGATGACCGCGCCCCGAAAGGTTTGGCGCCTATCGCGATCGGCCTGGGTTTGACCGTGGTCATTCTCGTTGCCATTCCGGTGACGAACGCGTCGGTCAACCCAGCCCGTTCGCTCGGAGTCGCATGGTTCGCCGGCACCGCCGCACTTAGCCAGATGTGGTTGTTCATCGTCGCGCCAATTACCGGTGCCGTGATCGCTGGTGCCAGTTATGGGCTCATTACTGGGGCTCCGAGCGCGGCCGTGGGTGTGGCAAACAACCCGGCGGGGGAGGTTCGCCAGCGGAGTACGTGAGCTGGAGTTTGTCAGAAGCCAAGACCACACATGGTGCTTACTTTCTGACACGTTGGCGGCAACCAGTGCCGAAGGAGGGACTCGAACCCTCACACCCGAAGGCACAGGAACCTAAATCCTGCGTGTCTACCAGTTCCACCACTCCGGCTCTGTTGAATGCTTCGCTCCGCTCAGCGTGGACGGAGTCTACAGATGAAGATCTCGCTTGAGCTTGTCGACGTGACCGGTGGCCTTGACGTTGTATTGAGCGACCGCGATCGTGCCCTGCCCTTTCTTGTCGACATCGATGACGAACGTGGAGCGGATCACCCCTTGGATGAGCTTGCCGTAGAGCAACTTTTCCCCGTAGGCGCCGTAGGCATTGAGCGTCGACTTGTCCGGGTCTGACAGCAGGGGGAAACCAACTGACTCCTGCTCGCGGAACTGGATGAGTCTTTCCTGAGCGTCTGGCGAGATTCCGATCACATGCAGCCCTGCGGCGCCAAGCTCGTCCATCGCAGCGGTGAAGTCGATTGCCTGTGTTGTGCAGCCCGGGGTCATGGCAGCGGGATAGAAGTAGACGATGACACGCTGCCCTGGGAAGTCGGCGAGGGACACATTCTTGCCGTCGGCGTCGGGCAGGCTAAAGGGGGGTGCCGCGTCGCCGTCGCTGAGCCGAGTGGTCATGCAAGAACACTAGCGGTCCACCGGAGCAGCCTTGAGTCGCTGCCGCTGCGGCGGTAACAGTTGGCCTGCAATACGCTGTGGATTCGGGACGCCCCGGCCGCCGCCGGGTGCGCAGAAATTGTGCTAGGGAGGGTACGTGTCCAGCAATGCTTCTCAGCCCGCTTCGCAGCCCACCCGAACGCCGTCCCAGATCGAGGCGGATCTGGGAGCCACCCGGGATCGGCTGACTGCTTCGGTTGAGGCGCTGATCGACCAGGTGCATCCCAACCGGATAAAACAGCGCCAGATTGCGAATCTGAAGCGTTTCGCAAATGTCGAAATCGAGAATGCCAAGTCCAAAGTCTTCACTGCCCGTGGCGATCTACGCATCGGTCGCGTCGCGGTGGTCGCTGCGGCCGTCGCAGGGATTGCTGGATTTTTGCTGATCATCCGGGCGATTGTGCGACGTGGGAGGAGCGTCTGAGTGGTGGCCGACCTAAGCGGCCGTGAGAACGCCGGCGGTCTGGACGCGGGTGGGCTGCCGATCCGCATGCTGCACGATCGGGTGCTCGTCTCGACCGACAACGAGCCTGGGGAGCGGCGTAGTAGCGGCGGGATCTTGATCCCGGCCACAGTCGCAATCGGGCGCCGGCTCGCCTGGGGTGAGGTCGTTGCAGTGGGAACCCACGTCAGAACGGTGAAACCAGAAGATCGGGTGTTGTTCGACCCAGAAGACCGAGCCGAGGTCGAGGTAAGGGGGAAGGACTACGTGCTGCTCAGGGAGCGGGATCTTCATGCCGTCGCAGCTGAGAGGCTCCAGGACGGGAAGACCGGCCTTTACCTCTGAGTCGCTCTTCCCAAAACGGATCCCTCTGTGCTATGCGCCTCTTATAACGAATCTAAACGTAACGTGAGAGAAGTAGCGCTTTTATGTCAGATTGCCTCTAGTGTTTCGAGGTGGCACCACCGAATGGGTGTCCTCTCTACAACGAAGTGAGGCGTGTATGACTTTCGTTCGTCCCGCGCGCCGCGTACTCATCGCGGCCGCATCACTGAGTGCCCTGTTCGTCGCCGCTGCATGTGGTGGTGGCGGTGGCGAGCCAAGCGGCGGCGGAACGTCGGCCGCCGCTGCTGATTTTACTAAGCAAGGTGATACCGAGTTCTGGGCTGGCAAGGACACTTCAGGTAACACCCAGAACTTGATCGACCAGTTCAACAAGCAGCACCCGAACGGGAAGGTCACTTTCCACGAGTTGCCCGACAGCGCCGACCAGCAGCGGCAGCAGATGGTCCAGAACGCTCAGATCAAGAACACCAAGATGGGCATTTTGAGTATGGACGTGGTCTGGACTGCTGAATTCGCCGCCAAGGGCATTGTGGAGGCAATGCCGCCAGACACCTCGACCGAGGGAATGCTGGACGCGACGGTTAAGGCAGCGACGTACTTCAATAAGTTGTACGGCCTGCCTTCGACGTCCGACGGCGGCTTGCTGTACTACCGCAAGGACCTGCTCGACAAGTACGGGCTGAAGCCGCCGACCACATTCGACGAGATGAAGGCCGCCTGCGACAAGATCACGGCAGGCGAGAAGGACTCCAAGCTTGGCTGCTTCGCCGGGCAGTACAACAAGTACGAGGGCCTGACGGTGAACTTCGATGAGGCAGTCCACGGCGCAGGTGGGGTCATCGTGGGTGAGGATGGCAAGCCGAATGTGGCAACTCCCGAGGCCACCAAGGGCCTGCAGACGCTGTCCGACTGGTTCAAGGACGGTCACATCCCGAAGGCCGCCATCACCTGGCAAGAGGAGAACGGAAGAACCGCGTTCCAGCACGGCGAGCTGATCTTCCACCGCAACTGGGGCTACGTGTACAACCACGCAGCCAACGACAAAGATTCCACGATCAAGGGCAAGTTCGATGTGGCGGCGCTGCCGGGCATCAGCGGTCCTGGAATTTCCAGCCTCGGTGGTCATACCTTCGCCATCGGCAAGTACGCCGATAACAAGGGCACCGCACTCGATTTCCTGAAGTATGTGTCATCTCCCGAGGCGCAGAAGTCCAACACACTCGCTACGTCGAACTCGCCGGTCCTCGAGGACCTGTACAGCGATCCCGACTTGATTAAGAAGTTCCCCTTCATGCCGACGCAGCTGAAGTCTATTCAGACCGCGGTGCCTCGGCCGATCGTCGTGGAGTACGGTGATGTCACTCTGGCGATCCAGGACGCCGCCTATGGCGCACTCCAAGGTCAGACTCAACCCGATGCGGCCTTGCAAGCACTGCAGGCCAAGTTGCAGACTCTGATTAAGTAGTTAGCGTTCGCAAGGTTCCCGGCGCAGCCAGGTGTTGCGCCGGGAGCTCAGCGCATTTCTCAAAGGAGGTAGCCGCATGGCAACAGCCACCGCGGAACCGCGGAGTGTGCCGGCCACTGAAGGTGACGGGCACAAGCATAAGAAGAACGCGCTGAGCGATGGTCAAGGCCGGCTGGCCTGGATCCTGCTGGCGCCTACCCTGATCATCATTGCTGTGGTGGCCGGAATCCCGGTCATCTTGTCCATCTGGGAGTCCTTCCACCAGACCAACACCGGGGTGGATCCCACCACAGGCCTGGTCGCCGGTGGCGACAAGTTCGTCGGCCTGCAGAACTTCACCGACATCTTCGCCGGCGCCAACCCGGTGGCGGGTTCCTACGGCACCATAGATCGCTTCTGGAACGCCTTCCTCAATACCACCTTCATCACCATCGTGTGCGTGCTCTTGGAGACTGTTATTGGCGTGGCGATGGC
>JBKOUS010000049.1:0-9202 GCA_046723505.1 Actinomycetota bacterium | reverse complement strand
TGTTGGTTGGTCAAGCCTCCACCTCTAGTCTTCTCCACGTGACCTCGACGAACGCGTGGGCGCTGTCGCTCACCCGCCGGCGTGCTGTAGACCACTGCCGGATGCGCTCGTCTTTGTGTCAGCTTCGGCGAATGTAGAGGCGTGCTCCGGCGTCTCGAGTCCGACCTCGTGGGCTCCTGATCGTCGACGCCTCCTCCCGCCTCCCGTGCGGCCATCCGTACCCACCCTCGGCTGTCCAGCCACCAACACCAGGAGAAGACACAACATGAGCAGGCAAGAAGTACTCGTCGACGCTGACTGGGTCGCCGAGCATGCCGGCGACGAGAACGTCGTTCTTGTCGAGGTCGATGAAGACACCACCGCTTACGACGGTGGTCATATCCCGGGCGCGGTCAAGCTGGACTGGAAGAAAGATCTGCAAGATCCGGTCCGCCGCGACTTCATCAACAAGGAGCAATTCGAAAAGCTGCTGTCTGAGCGAGGCATCAGCAATGACGACACTATTGTGCTCTACGGCGGTAACAACAACTGGTTCGCAGCGTATGCGTACTGGTATTTCAAGCTGTATGGGCACGACGGGATCCTGCTGCTCGACGGCGGTCGCAAGAAGTGGGAACTGGACGCGCGTGAGCTGAGCAGCGAAACGGTCACCCGACCAGCCACGAGCTACACAGCGACAGAGCCCAACCTTGACATCCGGGCTTTCCGGGACGAGGTGATTGCCGCAATCGGGACCAAGAGCCTGGTCGATGTTCGCAGCCCTGACGAATACGCGGGCCGCCTCCTTGCCCCAGCCCACTTGCCGCAAGAGCAGGCCCAACGCGGCGGCCACATTCCCACCGCGGTCAACGTGCCGTGGAGCAAGGCGGCCAATGATGACGGCACTTTCAGGTCCGATGACGAGCTCAAGGAGATCTACAGCGACGCGGGTCTGACCTGGAACAACGACATCATTGCCTACTGCCGGATCGGCGAGCGCAGCGCGCACACCTGGTTCGTTCTGCACCAGATCCTCGGACAGAAGAACGTAAAGAACTACGACGGTTCTTGGACGGAGTACGGCTCGCTGGTCGGTGTGCCAGTGGCCGTCGGCGACGAACCTGGCAATGCCTGATATCACGGCTGACCAATCACGCGATTCCCGCGTTAACTCAAAAAGGAGAACATCATGTGCGCAGCAACTAAGGGTGGCCTCAGTCTGGCCGGCGTCGATGTCACGAAGGAAGCCGTGATTCAGGGCCGCGTGCTGCGGGGCGGGAATCCTGTCGCTGGAGCGTACGTACGGCTCCTGGACTCTGGCGGCGAGTTCACCGCCGAGGTCCCGACATCGGCCACGGGCCACTTCCGCTTCTTCGCCGCTGACGGCAACTGGACGCTACGCACTCTTGCACCAGGTGCGGAGACAGTCGATAGCCCGGTCGTGGCCGCACGCGGCAGTGTCAAGGAGATCGACGTCGACATCGAAGCCGTCTGACCTCAGGGCGGCGGCGCGCGAAACGCAACGCTCACAGCTCGAGGTCGTCGAACCTCACCGAAACGTCTCGAGCTGTCGGGCTTGGCGTTACGGTGAGGGTCTATGTCTCAGCCGTCAGGCGGTGAACCTTCGCGTCCCATGGGCGCATCTCACCCGACCGGTGATCCTCGAAGCATCGCAGACCCGACCGCATCAGGGCACGGTTCTTCCTCGGAAGACGCGGACACACTGCGACCACAACCACACGAGCCCGCGCCGGCGTCGAGGGGTGTTGCAGATGACTTTGCCTGGCTCTATCGCCACGACGTATCCGCTTCAGGTGTAACAAGCGGCGACCACCGGACACTTCTGCATCCGCTGGATTCGCATCCCTCCAGCTATCAGCAGGTTCCAGCACCAGCCCTACCCTCGCCGCCGCGGAGCCGCAATCCTGTGATCATCATGATCGTGCTCTTGCTGTGTCTCACAACAGGAGTAATCGCTGGACTTGGGTTACTGCTGCGATCCAACTGGCGAATGACGGCCCCCAACTCGGGGGCGTCCAGCGTGGAAAAGGCTCCGCCCTCCGACGCGCCGCACTCGGGTCAAGTTGCCTGGTTGACGCCGAACCAGGTGAACGTCGGCTGTCAGGCGCCACAGTCCACCGATGGCGCTGGTGACCCAGTCGTCTATGTGCCCGAACAGATGTTGGACGGGAGAATGAACACGGCGTGGCGTTGCAACGGTAATGGCGTCGGCCAGGTGGTCACCTTCGGATTTCCAGCCGGAACCACGATCGCCCAAGTCGGTCTGGTGAATGGGTACGCCAAGATAGACCCGGCAAGCGGGATGCAGCGCTACAGCGAATACCGCCGGATCACCCAGGTGACTTGGACCTTTGCCAATGGCACGTCCGTTCAACAGTCGCTGAACGACGGAGTGGAATCCGTGCAGAAGTTGAGCATCCCGCCCCAGTCGGGCGACCAAGTCATCCTTACCATCGCGACCAGTACCGAGCCCGGATCGACGGCCATGGGTCGTGATGCCGTCTTGATCTCCGAGGTCGTCTTCGGAAGCCCCATTTAGCCAGCTGAATCGAGGATGAGTGTTACCGGCCCGTCATTGGTCAAATAGACCTGCATGGTGGCGCCGAAGACTCCAGTAGCGACCTCCGCACCGCGGATCCGCAACGAGGAGGCGAAAGCCTCGACCAGCGGTTCGCTTACCGCACGCGGTGCCGCCGCGCTCCATGAAGGGCGGCGGCCCTTGCGGGTGTCGGCGTAAAGCGTGAACTGGCTGACCAGCAAGATCGGCGCGTTTTCCTCCTGACACGATCGCTCGCCATGCAAGATCCGAAGCGTCCACACCTTCTCGGCCAGGCGGTCCGCAATCGCTGGCTGATCATCATGGGTAACTCCCACCAAGATCACCAGGCCGGGCCGGTCGATTGCACCCACAACCTCATCGCCCACCTCGACTCGTGCCGAGGTGACCCGCTGAACTACCAGACGCATGGCATGTGTGGTCGCTCGATCACAGCTGTCAGTCTTCCATCGTGGGAGATCGATCTCTCAGCTTCCGACGTACGCCTCTATCTCGACCTCGACCAGATGGGCAGGATCTGCGAGCCGCGCCACCTCGACCATGGTTGCTACAGGGCGAATGTGCCCGAGTATCTCCCGGTGCGCCCGGCCGACTTCGGCCTGCGAGGTGATGTCGGTGACATACATCCGAGTCCGCACAACCTGGTCCGCTGCCGCACCCGCTGCCTCCAGCGCATCGAGCGCGATCGTCAAGGCTGCCAGCGCCTGCCGGTATGGGTCACCTGGATGTAGTACCCCATCCAAGCCCGTCGCGGTGGTGCCTGCCGTGATCGCCCAACCACCTGCCACGACCACGCGCGAGTAGCCGTATCTGGCCTCCCAGGGTGCCAAACCTGCGAATCTTGTGATCAACACAGCGATACCCTCTGACACAATGGCGGCCATGTCCACCGAAATGACAACGCGGTCGCTCTTGATCAAGATCACCTGCGGCGCTGAAGCGGCCGAGCGGGCGAATCAGGCGTGGACCGTCGCCGCAATGGGTGTCGCTGCCGGGGCTTCGGTATCGGTCTGGCTCACCGGCGAGGCGGTGTGGTTCGCCGTGCCCGGGCGTCAGCCCGATCTCGAGCTCCCCCACGCCACGCCAGTTGCGGAGCTGGTGGAGACAGTCAGGCTCGGCGGCGCGATCACTGTCTGCACCCAATGCGCCGCCCGGCGCGAACTGGCCGAGGCCGACCTCATCGAGTCGGCAACGATCCAGGGCGCAGCCAGCTTCGTTGAGGAAGCGCTCGCCGACAGCGTTCGGGCACTTGTCTACTAGAGCCGCGTCTATGTTGCGAAGAATGCTTCGCATGAGAAGTCAGCCGTCGGCACGACACCATAGCCTGGCACAGTGGTGGCCTATGGACCTGCGGCTCAGTTTTCGTGATCTTGAAGCGGCCGACCTGAGCGATCTGAACTGGTCAGGCGGGCCGGACCATATCCGTGCCGTGGCCGCAGCGCTCGAGGCCTCGTACACCGGAGAGGTAGTGCTGCTCGTCGTCTCCCTGCCGAATGACCGGTTGATCGCAATGGGCGGGGTCGACTTCCGGACATCGGAGGAGGCCGGCAATATCTGGATGCTTGCCGTGCACGAACGGTTCCAGTCGCTGGGCATCGGAACACAGCTGATCACGGCGTTGGAGCAAAGGATCATCGATCATGGTCGGCCGATGGCCAGGATGCTGGTGGAGCACGACAACCCCAGAGCCCGGACGCTTTACCAGCGATTGGGCTATTCCGAGGCGGGCGCGGCGCTCGACAGCTGGCCGGTCGCCGGAGGTAAGACCTACGTGACCGCCTGCACGATCATGGAACGTACGCTCCCGGAGATCCACGGTGACGATGCGGTACCCCACTAGACTGCGAGCCATGTCGCTGTCCCTCACCTTCGCGGTGCTGTTGATTTGCGGTGTGGCCGCCCTCGGGCTGGTGCTGCTGATCATGCTGATCGGGCTCTTTTTTCGAGCTGCTCGCGCATCGCGCTTTGAATCCGCCCACTTGGTCGTCGCTCGCAGACGATGAAGCGTGTCTCCTCGCCCCTCCTCAGCACGGCGGCGCCCGAAACGCAACGCTCGCAGCTAAGTGTGCGCTCAGCAGCTGCCCGTTCCGGCGGTTGAGCCGATGGCGTACGAGCTCCCAGCGGACCTCCATCCGGATCTGACTGCCATCGCTTGGATGATCGGCCGCTGGGAGGGCAGCGGTAAGGCAACTTATCCGGGCACTGAGGACTTCGAGTTCGGACAGCAAATCGACTTCGCCCACAACGGCGGGAACTACCTGCACTACCTGTCCCAGATCTTTGAGGTTGATGATCACGGAATGGCGGTCCGACCGCTGGCCATGGAGACCGGGTTCTGGCGGCCGCAGCCCGACGGCAGTCTGGAGGTCGTGATGTGCCACCCAGCTGGGTACGCGGAGGTGTGGTACGGAACAATCAGCGGAGCCAAGATCGAGCTGGCGACCGACGCGGTAGTGCGTACAGCCTCAGCTGAGGAGTATGCCGCGGGTCAGCGCCTCTATGGCAACGTTGCTGGGGACTTACTGTGGACATTCGATAAGGCCGCGCTGGGACACAGTTTGCAGACCCACATGTGGGGTCGGCTGCGCCGAGTCTGATCAACTTTCCGCTCTCAGATTTTGTGCAGAGACGCTCCTACCATGGCAGGCGTACGGGAAGAAAAGTATCGATGGGAGTGCTGAAGCGAGCATGACCGCTGTGGTGGCCGAGACCGGGCCAGATATCGGCGTGCCTTGGCACTACGGCGACCCGATGCGTGAGCAGCGCATGCTGACCAGTGGCGAGGGTGTCGTTGACCTGTCCCACCGTGGTGTGATCACGGTTACCGGGCCTGACCGGCTGACCTGGCTGCACTCGCTGACGACGCAGTACCTCGAGGGGCTTGAGCCCGGACGGGGTGTGACGACGCTTGTGCTGTCGCCACACGGCCATATCGAACACGTGCTCTATGGCGTGGATGACGGCGAAACCTTCTGGGCGCACACAGAACCGGGTTTTGCGCCAACACTAGTGGCCTGGCTTGATGGGATGCGCTTCTTGATGAGAGTCGAGGTGCGCGACCGGAGCGCCGAGTGCGCAGTCGTCTGGTCCGCTGCGCAGCTCGCCGGGGACCACCTTGTCCGAGTTGGCCCTGACTCGCTCGGTGGCCGCGAGCTCATCGTGGCACGCGATCGGCTCGGAGATGTCATGGACCGCGGTCCACGAGCTGGCACATGGGCTCTCGAGGCACATCGGATCGCTACCGGTGTGCCCCGGATCGGCCTCGACACCGACCACCGCACTATCCCGAATGAGGTCGATCTGCTTGGCGTTGCCGTCCACCTGGACAAGGGCTGCTACCGGGGTCAGGAAACGGTCGCCCGGGTGCACAACCTCGGACGACCGCCGCGCCGGCTCGTTCGCCTGCACCTGGACGGTAGTGTCGACGCGCTGCCGGCTGCCAAGGCTGAGCTGCTGCTCGATGGGCGGGCTGTGGGTTTCGTGGGCGGCTCGGCCCGTCACTTCGAGCTCGGGCCCATTGCCCTAGGGCTGATCAAGCGAGGTACGCCCCTCGACGCGCCCATGATCGTTGACGGCATCGCCGCAGCACAGGAGCCGTTGGTCGATCCCGATATCGGCCTACACCTACGTCCGGCACGCTGACTTCGCCGGACAAGGGAGCCGAGGCTGTCCGGCCGAAGCAGTGTCAGGCGCCGAGTTCGGCCAGGGTTTCTTTGCAGGGCCGGATCTCGCCGACCCGGTCGCCACCACCCAGCACCGGACTGCTGACTTGGGCGTCCAACGTTTCATGATCAAACCCAAGCCGCTTGAGTACGCCGGCCATAGCGACGGGACGACCGCGGAGGCTCCCATCGCTGATCTTGATCGCCACTCCGCGGCCGTCTCGAAGCCCGACCGCGTAGACCGACTCAGCGCCCGCCTTACCCATCAAGCCCGGGATAGCACGGTGCAGCTCGAGTTCATCACGGCCGGTACCTGACACATACTCTGGATGGCTGCGGATTGCCGTAGCGACGCGATGTTCAGCGCCGTCGGATGCACTGGCGATGCGCCCAAATGCGCGGGCCAGGCCGTAGAGCGAGATCGCATAGAGCGGGGCGCCGCAGCCGTCAACCGCCAAGTTGGTGGCCTGCTCATGAGCAAGATCATCAATGGCTTGCACGATGGCCAGCTGAATCGGATGATCAGGATCGCGGTAGCTGGTGATGTCCCGGCCGTTCAAGACAGTTGTCCTGATCATTCCTGCGTGTTTTCCGGAGCAGTTCATCGCAAGTGAGGACTTGGCTGCGCCGCTGCGAATAGCGTCCTCTCTGGCCTGCTGGTCCAATGGCCACTCCGCCGGCATCTGCAAAGCCGACTCGTCGAGGCCCGACATGCCGAGAATGCGGCGGACGCCGTCGAGGTGGAACGACTCGCCCGAGTGAGATGCACAGACCAGTGCCAGCAACTCCGCATCAAGATCAAGACCAGCCCGCAACATGCCGACCGCCTGAAGTGGCTTGTTGGCGCTGCGGGGATACATCGGGGCGTAGTCGGCGCCGACCGAGGAGGCCAGACTCCCATCTGCATTGGTGATGGCTACTCGCCCCCGATGAACACTTTCGACAAAGCCGTTGCGCACTACCTCGACAAGTACCGGGTCCGATTCGAAAGGGCTGCCCACGACCTGACCATACGCTTTGATCACCTGCCAAGAGCCTTCGTTCTGCGGTGGGCGAACGCAGTTCTGCGTTATCCCGCAGCCGGGCTCTGCACGCTCTAATCTTCATGTGTGAACTGGCACGAGTATGACGCCGCGTTGTTCGACCTGGACGGCGTGCTGACCCCGACCGCAGAGGTACACATGCGGGCATGGCAGCAGCTCTTTGCCGACTTCCTCGCCAAGCGGGGCATCGACCGGCCCTATGTCGAAAGCGACTACTTCGACTACATCGACGGCAAGCCACGCTACGACGGCATCCGCGCGTTCCTCGCCTCCCGAGGCATACAGCTGGCCGAGGGCACCCCCAGCGACAGTCCCCAAGTCGAGACCATCTGCGGACTCGCCAATCGCAAGAATGAATTCTTTGTCGGGCTGTTGCAAGAAGAGGGCGTACGGCCCTACGTGGGCTCGGTCCAGCTACTTGATCATCTCAAGGAGCGCGGAACCAAGATCGCTGTAGTGACGTCGTCACGCAATGCGTCGGCGGTGCTGGAGGCCGCCGACCTACGACCACGATTCGACGTCATTGTCGACGGAAATGTCGCCGCCGAGAACGGGCTGAAAGGTAAGCCCAGCCCTGAGACCTTCGTCGCCGCCGCCGAGAAACTCGGCGTACCCGTCGAGCGGGCTGTGGTGTTCGAGGATGCAGTCTCCGGAGTGCAGGCAGGCCATGCCGGCGGCTTCGGTCTAGTTGTCGGGGTAGACCGTGGCGTCGGCGTGCAGCGACTGACCGAGTCTGGCGCCGACGTCGTTGTTGCTGATCTTGCTGAGTTGGTGTCAGCATGACGCGCCGTGGTCCCGATGATCCGATCTCTGCAGCGGACCCACTCGACCGCAACCGTTTCCCGATCGATGAGTGGAAGTTCACCGAATCGGAGTACAGCCCAGATGATCTAGGTGTCACCGAGTCCCTTTTCGCGGTCGGCAACGGCTATTTAGGCATGCGTGGGAATGTCGAGGAGGGTCGGGAAACTTATGCCCACGGCACCTTCATCAACGGCTTCCACGAGACGTGGCCGATCCGGCACGCCGAAGAGGCCTTTGGCTTCGCGCGAGTGGGCCAAACCATCGTCAATGTGCCGGACAACAAAACGATCAAGCTGTACGTCGACGACGAGCCGATGCTGCTATCGGTAGCTGATCTTGAGTCGTACGAGCGCACCTTGGACTTCCGTGACGGTCTGCTGCGTCGCAACATCGTCTGGCGGACACCCGGAGGCAAGCGCGTCAAGGTGTCCTCGACTCGCATGGTGTCGTTCACCCAACGGCACCTGGCGATCATGACAATGGAGGTCACCATGCTGGACGCGGAGGCTCCCGTGGTGATCTCCTCGCAGACCCTGAATCGCCAAGACGGCCGCGACGAGTACCACGTACGATCCGCCGCGATGGGCGCCGGAGTCGATCCCCGCAAGGGCGCAGCTTTCGAGGCTCGGGTCCTCGAGCCGCAGAGCCACTGGTGGCAAGATCAGCGGATCATTCTCGGCTATCGCTGCGCCAACTCCAAGATGACACTCGCGGTCGGGGTTGATCATCAGATCATGACCGACAATGACTATCGCACCTTCACCAGCGCAGATGAGGACACCGGCAAGATGGTGTACCGAGCGCAGGCCAAGCCGGGTCAGCCGATCAAGGTCACCAAGGCTGTTGCCTACCACACCTCACGTGGAGTGCCATCTCGCGAGCTTGTCGATCGCTGCCGCCGAACCCTTGATCGCGTACGTGAGCACGGCGTCGAACCGGAATTCGCCGCGCAGCGGGAGTGGCTGGATGCGTTCTGGGAGCGGGCCGATGTCGTGGTGCACGGTCAGCCGGCGTTGCAACAGGCGATTCGCTGGAATCTGTTCCAGCTCGCCCAAGCTACGGCGCGCGCTGAGCAGTCCGGCGTGCCCGCCAAGGGTGTGACCGGCACGGGCTACAGCGGGCACTACTTCTGGGAC
>JBKOUS010000180.1:0-9760 GCA_046723505.1 Actinomycetota bacterium | reverse complement strand
CGCGGGTGGGCTCTGGCGGGTTGCGTTTCGCTGGTTGGTGGCGACTGCCTCGGTGTTCTTCTCCTGGTGGTCGCGGCCTGCGTTCGGAGTGGTGTGTTTACCGGTAAACACACCTCTCCGAGGGGGCCGCGGAAGAGGTAGCGAACAGCCCTCGCAACCAGCATCGGGCTTTCCGAGCGCCGCTCGACCAAGATCGACCCACGAGAAGAGGGAGGGAGCGGGGCAATGGGGAACGGCGAAGGACGTAAGAAGTTTGAAACCTTGGGAATTGCAAACTCAGCCGGAACGCTAGACGTAACTGCGGTCGTCCTGAGCCGTTCCCCATTGCCCCGCGACCGACCGAGAGTTCAAAGAAGGCGATCATTGGTCGCGCAGAAAATGCCTACGGAAGAGTGAGTCCAATGCTGGTTGCGAGGGATGTGGAGGTACGCGCGGGTGCGCGTCTTCTGCTGGAGCATGCCTCCTTCCAGGTGGTGGCAGGCGACAAGATCGGCTTGGTCGGACGCAACGGGGCTGGCAAGACCACACTCACCCGCATCTTGTCCGGCGAAGCTCAGCCGGCCAGTGGAACGATCACCAGAACCGGCCCAGTCGGGTACCTGCCGCAGGATCCGCGAACCGGCGATCTTGATGTCCTGGCCAAGAACCGGATCCTGTCGGCCCGCGGGCTGGACGCGGTCGTTGACCGGCTGCAACGGGCCGAGCTGGCGATGGGTGACGATTCGGCCGATGTTCGGGACAAGGCGATGGCCTCGTACGCGAGGGCGGAGGCCGAGCTGGCTGCCGCGGGTGGCTATGCCGCGGAAGCAGAGGCGGCCCGAATCGCAAGCAACTTGGGTTTGCCCGAGCGGGTGCTCCACCAGCCGCTGGGGACTTTGTCGGGCGGTCAACGGAGACGGATCGAGCTCGGCCGGATCTTGTTTTCCGGGGCGCCAACCTTGCTGCTCGATGAGCCAACCAACCACCTGGACGCCGACTCGATCGTGTGGTTGCGCGACTTCCTGGCTGGTCACTCCGGCGGGTTGCTGGTGATCACTCACGACGTGGGGCTCCTGGAGAGATGCGTGAACAAGGTGTTCCACCTCGACGCCAACTGTGCCGAACTCGATATCTACACGATGGGGTGGAAGCGTTATCTGCAGCAACGCGAGACTGACGAGAAGCGCCGCAGACGAGAGCGGCTGAACGCGGAGCGCAAGGCGGATCAACTCCTCAGCCAGGCGGACAGGATGCGCGCCAAGGCAACCAAGGCCATGGCCGCGCACAACATGGTCAGGCGCGCTGAGCGCCTGTTGGCGGGGATCGATGGTGAACGGGCTCGTGATCCCGTGGCCAAGATCAAGTTCCCAGACCCGGCACCTTGCGGGAAGACGCCGCTCACCGCGACAGACCTCAGCAAGAGCTATGGATCGCTCGAGGTCTTCACCGATATCGATCTTGCTATCGACAAGGGCAGCCAGGTCGTGGTCCTGGGCCTTAACGGCGCGGGCAAGACCACTCTGCTGCGAATCCTTGCGCGCTTGGACGAGCCGGACACGGGTGAGGTCGTGGCTGGTCACGGCCTGCGCCTCGGCTACTACGCCCAGGAGCATGAGACCTTGGATGTGGGTCGCTCGGTGTTGGCGAACATGAAGACTGCCGCGCCGCATCTCGGCGATACCGAGGTGCGCAAGGTCTTGGGCGCATTCCTCTTCTCAGGTGACGATGTCGACAAACCGGCGAGCGTGCTGTCAGGCGGCGAGAAGACCCGGCTGGCATTGGCCATGCTGGTTTGCTCGAGTGCCAATGTGCTGCTGCTGGACGAACCCACAAACAACCTTGATCCGGCCTCGCGTGCTGAGGTGCTGTCAGCGATCAAGCGCTACGCGGGTGCCATCGTTCTCGTCACCCATGACGAGGGAGCCGTGGACGCTCTTGAACCAGATCGCGTACTGCTGCTTCCGGACGGTGTGGAAGATCTTTGGAGTACTGAGTATGCCGATTTGGTCGCCCTTGCGTGATCATCGAGTGGCTTGATCGGACTCGGGCATCGCAGGTCAGCTGCCTTGCCATGTGATCAAACCCCTCGTGCTGCGCTGATCAGCCAGAAAATCCCCAAACGCCCCGGAAACGTGCTAGAAATGGGTGATCATGATCTTGAGGTCTCGATCATCTGGTCTGGAAAAGGTCGTCGTGCAGCCGCGATGACCCACGACAAAGGGAGGCGCAGTGGCCAAGGCACTGGCTAAGGGTTCACGCATCACCGGGGCGCAGCGGACAACGCTTGCTTCCCAGTACGCCAGGCGGTACGCCGCAGGCGACAGCATTCGCAAGATCGCTGACGACGCCGGTCGTTCCTTCGGGTTCGTGCATGGTGTTCTGAAGGAAGCGGGGGTTGAGCTCCGCGGTCGCGGCGGCGCTACCCGCGGTGCCAAGAAGGCAGCCTCAAGCAGTTCAGCGAGGAGGGGCACCACGGCTCCGGCCAGGAAGGCTCCGGCGAAGACAGCTGCGAAGAAGTCCTCCGCAAAGACAGCCAAGGTCCCGGCGAAGAAGGCGCCTGCCAAGAAGACGGCAGCGAAGAAGACGACCGCCAAGGCAGCCAAGGCTCCGGCGAAGAAGTCAGCGGCCAAGAAGGCGCCCGCCAAGAAGACGACCGCCAAGAAAGCTCCTGCCAAGAAGTCGGCAGCCAAGAAGGCACCGGCCAAGAAGACGACCGCCAAGAAGGCTCCTGCCAGGAAGCGCTGATCGCGGCTCATCATCGAGAGGCCCGGACGCAGTTGCGTCCGGGCCCTTTCGCGCTCCTCGCCATCGCGGGCCCGGAATAGCCTGGGACCGCCGAGCGTTGCCAGCCCCGGAGGAAAGCCCATGTCGATGTACATGATGATGCGCCGCATGTCGCAGGATCCTGATATTGCCCAGCATCAGCTCAGCCCTGGCGTCGTCTGGCGCGTCCTGCGGTTCGCCAAGCCCTACCGGCTTTTGATCATTGTCTTTGTTGTCTTGGTGGTCATCTTGGCCGCACTCGCCGTGGCGCCGCCGCTGCTGTTCAAAGAGATCATTGACCAAGGTGTGCTGCAGGGGAATCGACGGGTCGTGATCATCCTGAGCCTGGCCCTTGCTGGACTGGCGCTGTTGCAGGCGGTGCTCGGCCTGGTTCAGCGCTGGTTTTCTTCAACCATCGGCGAGGGCTTGATCTTCGACCTGCGCACGCAGGTCTTCGACCATGTGATGCAAATGCCTGTCGCGTTCTTCACCAGAACCCAGACTGGAAAGCTGGTATCACGACTCAATTCAGATGTGATCGGCGCCCAGCAGGCATTCACCTCGACCCTGTCCACGGTCTTGACGAACTTGATCAGCCTGGTGCTGGTCCTCGCCGCCATGCTGGTGCTGAGCTGGCAGCTCACACTTGCTGCACTGATCATGTTGCCGATCTTCCTCATCCCGGCCAAGATCGTCGGCCGCAAGCTCGCAGATCTCACACGTCAACAGATGCAACTCAACGGTGACATGTCCGCGACCATGACGGAGCGTTTCAGCGTCAGTGGCGCATTGCTGGTCAAGCTTTTCGGCCGGGTTCCCGAGGAGCACGACCGGTTCGCGGAACGGGCCGGCGCCGTACGCGATGTCTCGGTCAAGATCGCCATGAACGGGCGGTTCTTCTTCACGTCGTTAGGACTGGTCGCGTCGTTAGCTGTTGCGCTGGTGTACGGCGTTGGCGGGTCCTTGGCCATAGACGGTGTGCTCACGGTGGGTACCCTGACGGCCTTGGCCGCGCTGCTCGCTCAGCTGTACGGGCCACTCACCCAGCTCACCAATCTCCGCATCGATGTGATGAACGCCCTCGTCAGCTTCGACCGAGTCTTCGAGGTGCTCGATCTGCTGCCCATGATCCGCGATGCCGAGGACGCCGGGACAGTCGAGGGACCAGCCTCGGTGAGCTTTGAGGACGTTTCGTTCAGCTACCCGAGCGCCGATGAGGTCTCCCTGGCAAGCCTGGAATCGATTGCCTCCCTCGACCAACGGCCGAGCGGCGAAGTGTTGCACGACGTGACCTTCAGCGTGGCGGCCGGCCAAACAGTGGCGCTTGTCGGCCGATCCGGCGGCGGCAAGACGACCATGACTCACCTCATCGCGCGGCTCTACGACGCCACTTCCGGAACCGTCTCAGTAGCCGGTACCGACGTGAAGAAGCTGAAGCAGTCCTCGTTGCGCGCCACGGTTGGCTACGTCACCCAGGACGCGCACATGTTCCACGACACGATTCGTGCGAATCTCCGATACGCCCGGCCCGATGTCAGCGAGGCCGAAATGTGGGAAGCACTGGAAGCAGCACAGATCAAGCCGCTCGTCGAGAGCCTGCCCGACGGCCTGGAGACCGTGGTCGGCGAGCGCGGCTACCGGCTATCCGGTGGCGAGCGGCAACGTCTGGCCATCGCCCGGCTACTGCTCAAGGCCCCAGCAATCGTGGTCCTCGACGAAGCCACCGCACATCTGGATTCAGAATCCGAAGTCGCTGTCCAGCGCGCGTTGGATCTGGCGATGGAGGGACGTACCAGCATCGTCATTGCACACCGGCTGTCCACGATCCGCAATGCCGACTTGATCATCGTCGTGGACCACGGACGGATCGTGCAGCGCGGCCGGCATGAGGAACTGATGGGCGAGGGTGGGCTGTATACCGAGCTCTACCGCACTCAGTTTGATCAAAGTCCCCGTTGGGCGCCACCCTCAACTGCGATCACCGAGCCGGTCAGGTAGGACGCCGCGGGGGACAGCAGGAAGGCCGCGACCCGCCCGAACTCTTCGGGTTGGCCATAGCGGCGCAGTGGAATCGCTGCCTCGGCGCTGGCTCGCGCCGCAGCCGGATCCTCCTTGAGCGAGTTGAGGTATTGGGCACGTTCGGTCTCGATGGCGCCTGGCATGAGCCCGATCACCCGTGTCCCCCGCGGGCCGAGTTCGTCGGCCAGCTGCTTGACCAGCATGGCCAGCCCTGGACGTAGGCCGTTCGACGTCGCAAGTCCCGGAATGGGCGTCTTCACCGACGTCGACAGCACCCACGCGATGCACAGGTCGCCTGCCGTGCCATGCCGGACCACAGCGCCACAGACCCGCAACGCCGCGAGGAACACCGACTCGAACGCGCTGCGCCACTGCTCCTCGCTGGTACCCAGCACCGATCCGGCCGGTGGCCCGCCAACGTTGATCAGTGCACCATCGAGCCGACCGAAAGCATCCAAAGCAAGAGCGCAGGCCGCCTCGGCAGTATTGGCATCAGTGAGGTCGGCCGCAAGCGCAACGGCCCGGTCCGGTCCCATCCGCCTGACTGCTTCCGCCAGCAACTCGGCCTGTCGAGCGACCAGGACGACGTTGGCGCCCTCGTCGACAAGCTGCTGAGCCGTTGCCCGCCCCAGCCCAGTGCTGGCGGCCGTCACCAGGAATGCACGATCGGCCAACCCAAGATCCATAATCAGATCCTCACACCGTCGCGTGCGCCTCGGTGGCTTCCTCGCCCTCCTCGCGACGCGCCCGCAGATCTCCCCTGATAAAGACAACGATGCCCGCCACGGCGACTGCAGTGAACATGAACCATTGCACGGCGTACCAGAAATGCGGGCCATTAGAGAGCTCCGGCAGCTGGATCGGCTGAAAGCCGCCCTGCTGTTCGGGCTGGACGGTTATGAGGCCGATATAGCCGGACTCGATGTCATAAGGCAGTGTCGCCGCGATGGAATCTGAGTTGATCAAGCGCATCTGATTGCCGACTGGCGTGGTCGCGGCGCGCCGACCCTTCTCGCTGCGGCGTACGTGTCCCAGCACTGTCACCTCGCCTGCCGGTGGCGCCACAGCCAATGATGGGATCCGGGTGCCGCGTTCTAGCGGGATGAACCCGCGATCCACCAGCACGGTGCCGCTGGCGGTGCGCAAGGGTGTCACGACCTCATACCCGTCGGCGCCACCATTGCTGCGGTAGCGCACCACGAACTGATGATCTGCGTCGAAGGTGCCACGCGCCTCGACCCGTTGCCACTGATCCGCGTCGGTGATCGCGTGGGTGAAGACCTGTTCATAAGGCTGCACCGGTTTCTGCTCGTTGGCGATCGTTGTGGCGTTACGCTCCTTGCGCTGAGCCAGCCGATCCAGCTGCCAGTTGCCCAAGCTGACGAAGGCAACTCCGAGCACGGCGACAAAGGCGATCAGCAGTGCCCAGCGGAGCCACAAACGGCGCACGGAGCCAGGCTAGTCGGCTGCCTCCTGGTTCAGCAGGAGCGTCATCGCCGTAGCCGCGGCCGTGGTCAGCGCGGCACCACGCCCGACGGCAATGCCGACAAGGAAAGTTGTGAGCGGCGCGGCTATCCGTTCCACCTCATGCGCGGAGTCCCGAGCGAGGTCCAACAGGGCACGGACCGCGTCGTCGTCCATCGCGATGTCGCTGATTTCCAGCCCGGCGGACAAGGTGGACAGCCATTGCTTGAGTTCCATGGACGGTGCTCCTCAGCGGGGCATTGTGCGGCCCCGAAAACATGATGTTCTGGGCCAGGATGATGTCATGGGACGAGCAACCCGCCATCACCCGGTGCTGCGAGTGGCACGGGTGAGGTGGCTCGCCGCAGCGACTTTGGCTGTGGAGGAGCCCCTGGAGATCAAGGCGGTGCTTGGCCGGAATTCCGGTACTGGCTCGGTCTCAGCTTTCAGCTCGCTGGCAGTCGAACTGGCCGTGAAGGCTGAGCTCGGATTCGTTCGCGGCGAACCATGAACGTCTACACCCATGCTGAAAGGATCATCTGGTCGGCGAACGGGCAAATTAGACTCCACACATGACCACGCTGCTTCCGTATCCGCGCCTGCGCCACTCGGCTTCCGCGGGTGCGGAGCTGAGGGAGCGCGATCAACAGGTGCTTGCGGATGCCTATGGTCGAGTGGCAACGGACCTGCGGATTTCGCTTACCGATCGATGCAATCTGCGCTGCACCTATTGCATGCCGGTCGAGGGTCTCGACTGGCTGCCTCGTGCAGACGTGTTGACAGATGAGGAGATTCTGCGGCTGATCACCATTGGTGTGGAACGGCTGGGCATCACGACCGTACGGCTTACCGGTGGCGAACCTCTGTTACGCAAGAACCTGGAGCTGCTCGTGGCCGATATCGCGGCGCTCACGCCGGCGCCAGAGATCGCCCTGACTACGAACGGAATCGGTTTGGCTGCCAGGGCTGAGAAGCTGGCCGCCGCGGGGTTGAAGAGGATCAACATCTCGCTGGACACCCTCGACCCGGGCACCTTTGCCGAGCTGGCCCATCGGCCACGGCTGCCCGACGTGCTGGCGGGAATCGCTGCCGCTCGAGAAGCAGGGCTGAGCCCGGTCAAGATCAACTCTGTGTTGCTGCGCGGTGTCAATGATCACGAGGCGTACGACTTGCTGCGCTGGGCGATGGCCGAACAGGTCCAGCTGCGGTTCATTGAGCAGATGCCACTGGATCCCCAGCATGGCTGGCAACGTGAGGGAATGATCACTGCAGCGGAGATCAAGCAGCACCTCAGCCAGCATGTCGAGCTGGTCGAGGACCCTGAGGATGCGCTGACCCGCGGGAGCGCACCGGCGGAGCTCTTCCGGATAGTAGGCACTAGCTATTCAGTTGGCATCATCGCAGCCGTCTCGAAGCCCTTCTGCGGCACCTGCGACCGGGTCCGGCTGACAGCCGACGGCCAGATTAGGAACTGCCTGTTCGCCCGCACGGAGTCCGATTTGCGTACGCCGTTGCGGAGCGGTGCAAGTGACTCCGAGATTGCCGCCCTCTGGGTCGCTGCTGTAGCCAGCAAGCAACCAGGCCACGGCATCAACGACCCGAGCTTCCTGCAACCCGATCGGCCCATGTCGGCAATTGGTGGCTAGAGGGTGAGCGCGTCCTTGAGAAATCCGCGGGCTGAGAGGAACTGCATCAGGGACTCGCGGTGATCATCGCAGGCTAGCCAGTGCTTTCGACGATCCGCCGCATGAATCTTCGGGTTGTTCCACTGCAGGTCGTACGAGGCACGTTGCCGGCAGCCTCGAGCGGAGCAGATCAGGCCGTCAGGATCTTCGGGAAGCGGGTCGATACCGCTAGGCAACGCGCTCATTAGGCCGACGTTGAGTGCCGTCCTCCTCGAAAACCTCGCTGTTGGTCGTTTCGTCATCGTGACCGGTGGTGAGCTGTGGGCGATCGCTCGGCAGCGCGTGGGTCATCTTGCCGGAGCGAAAATGCTGGTTGACCTGGTTCGCGGCGATAACTGCAATGAACGGCAACACCACAGCGCACGCGAACAGGACCCAGCGAAAGGCGCCATGCACGAAGATCATGCTGATAAAGCAGGCGGCGCGGAAGGCCATGGTGATCGTGTAGTGCCGGATCCGGGACGACATTTCCTCACTCGTCCCCATCCGGGCGTCCGTGATCAGCGGGGCTGAGCCTCTGCGGCCCGACTCGGCGACTGTTCGGGTGTGTGTGCCCATCTCGCCATCGGTCACCACGTCAGCCTACGCCTCTGCGCTGACGTTCTGGAGTAGTCGGTAGCGTGACCCCGTGAATCCATCGCGCGTCGTCCTGGTAACCGGTGGCAGCAGGGGGATCGGCCAGGGCATTGCCGAACGGCTCGCCAAGGCAGGACATCGTGTTGCGGCAACTTATCGCCGTGGAGAGGTGCCGCAGGGTGTCGTAGGCGTGCCGTGTGACGTAACCGATCCAGACCAGGTAGAAATGGCGTTCTCCCAGGTGGAATCGGCTCTTGGGAACGTCGAGGTGCTGGTTGCGAATGCCGGGATCACCCGCGACACCTTGCTGATGCGGATGTCGGACGAGGATTGGGATCAGGTGATTGCCACCAACTTGACGGGAGCGTTCCGGGTGGCGCGGCGCGCCGCCAGGCCAATGATCCGTGGCAGGTTCGGCCGGATCATCTTCATGTCCTCGGTGGTCGGACAGATGGGTTCGGCAGGCCAGGTCAACTACGCAGCAGCAAAGTCTGGGCTCGTTGGGATGGCGCGCTCCCTGGCGCGCGAACTTGGATCGCGTGGGGTAACCACCAACGTGGTGGCTCCGGGCTTCATTGAGACCGATATGACCGCGGAGCTCGGCGCCGACCTGGTCAAGAAGTATGCCGAGCAAATCCCGCTGGGCCGGTTCGGCTCGGTGGATGACATTGCGGGGACGGTCGAGTTCCTTGCCAGCGACGCGGCCAGCTACATCACCGGAGCGCTCATCCCGGTGGACGGCGGCCTCGGCATGGGCCACTAAGCGATAAAGACGGCCCGACGTTTCGACGGCAGAAGGGATATTTGTGGGCATTCTCGAGGGTAAGACCATCCTTGTCGCTGGCGTCACGCTCGACACCTCCATCGGCTTCCACGTGGCCAGGATCGCCCAAGGCGAGGGAGCAACGGTCATTGTCTCCAACTTCGGCCGGGCCATGAGCCTGACGTCTCGGGTGATCAAGAAGCTCGATCCGGTTCCTCTGCTGCTCGAAGTTGACGTCACGAACGAAGATCATCTGGCGGGTTTGCCAGCACAGCTGGGAGAGCATCTGGATCATCTCGACGGGCTGGTGCACTCGCTTGCCTTTGCCAACCCGGAAACGGCGCTCGGCGGCAAGTTCCTCAGCACGCCGTGGTCCGACGTCGGTACCGCACTGCAGGTCTCGGCCTACTCGCTGGCGTCATTGACGATGGCCTGCAAGCCTTTGCTGGCTGAGCCCGCCTCGGTTGTCGGGCTGACCTTTGACGCGACCGTCTCCTGGCCGGTCTATGAC
>JBKOUS010000055.1:0-9674 GCA_046723505.1 Actinomycetota bacterium | reverse complement strand
GAGTGCCTTCATGACCCAGGTCGGCATCGTCGCAGTCGTCCTCACCACGCTGCTCACGTTCGCGGCCGGCTCAGGCCTGCTCGCGCTGGCCGCTCGGCGCTCCCGCCGATCGGTGCACGCCGTCCTCATCACAGCCGCCCTAACCGCCGTCATCTCCGCAGCCGCTCCCCTCACAGCCGCCCAAGACACCACGACCGGCATACTGCTAGCCACCATGCACCTGGTCACCGGCGCCGCATTCCTTATCACCGCGCGAAAGATAGTCCCACCAGTCTCCTAGCCCAGCTGTACGGCACGGATTCGACTGGAGACCAGCGGCATGTGGCTGAGCATCGCCAGGCGGTGAATGTCACGGCTTCTGGTGGTGCGGTGTCTTCAGTGGAAAGCACTACGTGGAAGGAAGGATCATGCGAGTCTTTGTTGCGGGAGCGACCGGGTCACTGGGACGGCACCTCGTTCCTGCGCTGGTCGCGGCGGGTCACGAGGTCACCGCTACCACGAGGACGCCCGGTAAGGTCGCGCAGCTGCGCGAGGTCGGCGCGGAGCCTGTGGTGGTCGACGGGCTGGATCGTGAGGCGGTGATCGCGGCGGTGCGGGCCGCCCGGCCGGAGGTGATCGTGCACCAGATGACGGCTCTGGCGGACATGCGCAGCCTCCGCAAGCCGGACAAAACATTCGCGGTCACGAACGAACTGCGGACCCGGGGCACCGACAATCTGCTGGCGGGTGCGGCGCGGGCGGGCACCCGCCGGGTCATCGCGCAGAGCAACGTCGCCATGTACGAGGCTTCCGGCGGCGCGGTGAAAACCGAGGAAGACCCGCTCGCCTCGCGATCGCCCAGCCCGTCGTCAGCGCGGTCGCTGGCGGCGATGAAACACGTTGACATGACCGTGCCGCTCGCGGCACCGGAGGGAATCGTACTCAGGTACGGCAGCTTCTACGGGCCGGGCGCCTCGGAAGTCCTCCTCGACGTCGTGCGGAAACGCCAAGCGCCGGTGATCGGCGGCGGCACCGGGATCTGGTCGTTCATCGAGATCACCGATGCCGCGGCCGCGACGCTCGCCGCGGTTGACCGCGGTGCGCCCGGCGTCTACAACGTCGTGGACAGCGACCCGGCGCCAGTCGCGGAGTGGCTGCCGTACCTGGCCAACATCTTGGGCGCGAAGCCGCCGCTGCGGATGCCCGCCTGGCTGGGGCGGCTGCTGGCCGGAGAGTTCGTCGTCACCCAGATGACCAGCTGGCGCGGTTCCTCGAACGAGAAGGCCAGGAAAGAGCTCGGCTGGGAGCCGCGGTACGCGAGCTGGCGGGAGGGATTCCGAGCCTGGGTCAGCGGATGAGACGGGGCGCCGGCCGCTGCTTCTCCATCGCCTACGGGATGACCGGAGTCTTGTCAAGTCGCGAGCGCGTGCTCAACCAGGTCCGCGAGTAGCCGCGCGCAGCGGGCGTCCGGATCGAGGTCCGGGTCGTAGACAGTCAGCTGGAAGCCTGCACATCGCTGCGATGCCACAAGCGTGCGCAGCAGTCGATAGACCTCGTCGGTGGCGAGGCCGTTCGGATCCGGACTATCTACCGCAGGCATCACTGAGGGGTCAAGAACGTCAGCGTCCATGTGCACCCAGAAGCCGCTGAGCTCCGTCGACTCCAATCTGGTCAAAGCCTCACGCCCCACGGCCTCGGCATCGTGGCGGATGTCCTCAGCGACAGCAAGCTGGATCGTCAATGCCGCCAGCTCCTCCCGGCATTCGTCGTCGTCACGGATGCCGAGAACCGACACATCCACATCCCGCAGATAAGGCCTGAGCCCGTCGAGGTCGGTTAGGTCGGACTGGCCGCGCCCGGTTACCAGCGCAAGGTCCTCGCCGGCGGCGGCTCCCACACCGGCGGAGTTGCCGACGTGCCGGAAGTCGGAGTGGCCATCGATGAAAGCGAGCCCGTAGCGGCCGATCCGGCGCAGCGCGAGTGTGGATCCGAGCAGAATGCTGCAGTCCCCGCCGAGCACCACCGGAAACTCACCCGTCCGTAGGTGGCCGTCCAGACGACCGGCAAGTCGGCGAGTGTAGCCAGCTATGGCCTGCGCGTTAAACACGCCATCGCCGGGCTTCCAGTCGCCTCGGTCGTATCTTGGTGGCACTACGACGCCGCCTTCGCTCGCGTTCAAGCGCTGCAGCAATCGCTGATCCCGCAAAGCACCAGCCAGCTTGTAGCAACCGGGAATCGTGCCAGGCACGGGCGGCCGTAGACCAAGGTTAGATGGGGCGTCGAGGAGGACGACCTTCCGCATCACGCCAAGGTACGCCGGCGGATAGAGCGACATCGACCGCTGTACGACGCGTCACTGGTACGCCTCGGGTGACCCGCTGAAGTCGCTACCTGTCACAGAGCGTCAGACCGCCGGCGTGCACGGTGGCGCCAACTTTCTCTCGGCGCAACGCCGGCCATCGCTTTTAGAGCGATGCCAACGCCGCCGATTGCCATACAAGCGTCGAGGTCGCCCCGCCTGGTCGGTTGCGTCGGAACCCGGACGTGGTTATCGGGCCGCACAACCTGTCTGCGTTTCCTCAGGCACGTCATCGGGTCCCCGGGCGATTAGCGATTGATCCCGACCATCGCCAACGGACAACCCGCCGCGGCCGCCTACCAGCGCCACCGGGACGGGACCCTTCACGCATTCGGACTCGGCGTCCTCACAGTGACCAACACTGGCATCACGCGCATCTTCGTTTTCGGCCGTGGACCCCACCTCATCGCCACATTCGGCCTCCCAGCCGTCCACCGCGGCACCGACGTTCTGCCCACTACCCACAGCTGATTACCCCTTGCCGGCCTCAGGCAAGCCGATGGGCCAGGGCGAAGCTCAGACCGGCCGATGAGTTCAGCGTCGGCCGGGAGTCTCAAAGGCATGGCTCAGAGTGGCCAGCATGGCAGCCAGCGCGGCCAGGCGTTCCCGGGTATCGGCAGACGTCGACGACGATTCCACCCGCGAGTCCACTTTCGGGTGACGTCCAGCGACCCTGACGGCCCTAGCGTGTAACAAGGAAGGAGCTAACTTGCGATCCCCGCTCACACAGCCGCTTGGCATCTCGATCCCGCGGCTGCGCACGCAAGTGAAGGGCCGGCTGATCATGCCGGATGATCCCGCCTACGACCAGGCGCGCACCATCTTCTACGGTGGCTTCGACCGCCGCCCTCAGCTGATTGTCCAGGCCGCCGACACGGCAGATGTCGCCCGGGTGGTCGCGTTGGTGCGCGATACCGGGCTGGAGCTTGCCGTCCGTAGCGGCGGCCACAGCCCGGCCGGGCACAGCGCCATCGACGGGGGGATCGTGCTCGACCTGTCGGCCATGCGCGGGCTCGACCTCGACACACAGACGCGCACCGCATGGGCGCAGCCGGGCCTAACTGCCGGTGAGTACACCACCGCCGCGGCGGCGCACGACCTGGCTACTGGCTTCGGCGACACCGGCTCCGTCGGCATCGGAGGCATCACTCTGGCCGGCGGCGTCGGCTTCCTGGTTCGGAAGCACGGCCTGACGATCGACAACCTGCTGGCCGTCGAGATGGTGACCGCCGACGGCGAGCTGCTGCACGTCAACGCCGACAACCACCCAGACCTGTTCTGGGCGCTGCGCGGCGGCGGAGGCAACTTCGGTGTGGCGACAAGGCTCCGGTTCCGGCTGCATCCGGTTGCCCAGGTCGTCGGCGGGATGCTGGTCCTGCCAGCCAGCGCCGAAGTAGTCACCGGGTTCATCGCCCTGGCCGAAGCGGCGCCCGAGGAGTTGTCGACCATCGCCAACGTCATGCCCGCGCCGCCGCTGCCTTTTGTTCCCGCCGAGCAGCACGGCCAGCTCATCATCCTCGCCCTGATGGTCTACACCGGCGAGGTCGAGGCTGGACAGCACGCGATCGCGCCGTTCCGGGCACTGGCTACCCCGCTCGCAGACCTGGTCAAACCGATGCCCTACCCGGAGATCTACCCGCCCGAGGACCCGGACTATCATCCGGCCGCTGTGGGGCACACGATGTTCCTCGACCACATCGATCGCCAGGCGGCCGAGACCATCATCGGCTACCTGCAGGCCTCGGATGCGAGCCTACGGGTGGCGCAGCTACGGGTATTGGGCGGGGCGATGGCGCGCGTACCCGCCGATGAGACCGCGTTTGCACACCGCCACTCGGCGATCATGGCCAACCTCGCCTCCTTCTACGACGGGCATGCCGACAAACCGGTGCGCCAGGCTTGGGTCGACCAGTTCGCCGCGGCCCTGAAGCAGAGTGACGACGGCGCCTATGTTGGCTTCCTCACCGACCAGGACTCCGGCATCCACCAGGCCTATCCAGGGTCGACTTGGGACCGACTGGTCCAAGTCAAGACCCGCTACGACCCCACCAACCTGCTCCACCACAACCACAACATCCCGACGGTGATCACGGAGCCAGGGCAGTGAAGGAAGACCTTCAGCCGGCGTGTGCGCAGGCGGCCGTACCTCAGCACCAGCGGGGCATCGATGGTGCTCGCTCCCGCGAGCAGGGAGGGTAGGGGGTCGGTGGATTTAAGCAGTCGCAGGCTGACCGTGACGCGTGGACCGCACCGGCTGTATGCCGAGATGACTCCCGGGACCGGCGTGCCGCTGGTGCTGCTGCACGGCTTCCCCGACAACATCCACCTATACGATCGGCTACTTCCGCACCTGGTTGGACGCCGGCCCGTGGTGCGCTTCGACTTCCTCGGCTGGGGGCGCTCGGACAAGCCGCAGCGCTATCCGTACACGGCAACCAATCAGGTGGGCGACCTCGCTGCCGTCGTCGCCGCCATTGACGAACATCTCGAGGCCAGCCAGGTAACGCTGGTCGCGCACGATGCCTCCGGCCCGCCTTCGATCGACTGGGCTTTGGACAATCCCGGACGGGTTGCGGAGCTGGTGCTGCTCAACACCTACTACCACTGGACCCCGAGCCTGCGCCGCCCTCCCGCCATTGCCCTCTACTCAACGCCGTTGATCCGCACCGGCGCCCGCGCTCTGGTTCGTTGGCGACCCGACGTGGATCGACGCCTGTACGCCTGGCAGGTCGGCCGTTTCATCCAGGATCCTGAGATCCGCAGGGTGCTCGTCCCCCAGTTGTACGAGCAGTTCCTGCCCGCCCGGCCGGCGTTCTGGCGACTCAACGACGACCTGCTCGGCACCGTACTAACCCGACGGCGGCGTATCCCGGAGCTGCGCCGCTTCGCCCCTTCGGTCCTAGTGATCTTCGGGTCGCGCGACCGTTATCTCAACCCTCGGGTCGCCAGGCAATTCGCGGAGCTGTTCCCCAACAGCCAAGTGCATCTGCTCGACGACGCCGGCCACTACGTCCAGGTCGACCGGCCGGAGCAGGTCGCCAACCTCATACTGAGCGGGTAAGAAGGAGGCCCCCAATGACAGAACAGGCACGGATTGGAACCTGGGAGCCCGACGGGTCAGGCCCGGGGGCTGAGCACCGCGAGCTCGAAGTGTTTATCGGCAAATGGATCAACGAGGGTGAGACGATCGCAACTCCCGACAACCCGGCCGCGAAGATCGTCACCAGCGACGTATACGAATGGATCCCTGGTCGACTATCTGTCCTGCACACCGCGTACGGGCGCATCGGCAATCTCGATGTCGGCGGAGTGGAGATCATCGGCTTCGATGATCAGCGCGGTCAGTACACCTCCCACTTTTTCGATAGTCAGGGGCATGTGACCGTCGATCAGTTGACCTACGACGGCGGCAAATGGATTTGGACTGGGGAGCGTATCCGTACGACCGCGGAGTTCAGCGACGACGGGAGGATCCAGCGGGCCCTCCATGAGCAAACCGAGGACGGGACCGACTGGCGGCTTGCCATGGACGTGACGCTCAGGAAGATCGCCTAGCCAACTCAACGGCATTCGGCACGGCCCGGGCGAGGCCAATCTCTTCGCTCAACCACTTCGCGCGTGCGCTCGTTCAGGTGACGTCGAGGAAGCCGGAGATCATCGAAACCAGCCAGTCGGCCCGGTCGACGATGGTGAGAGGTGCGTCGTAGCTGGCAGTACGGCGAGCTGGGATGCCGGAAGCCCGGCGCTGTCGCCATCGACACCGCCACCGAAAAGTCGGAAAATCTCTACCGCGTGCTCAGGCCGCACGATGTCCGAATCGCCAATGATGATCAGCGTTGGGGTGGTGATCGCCTGAATGTCACCGGGCCGCCAGCCTTGGAACTGGCGGTCGAGCTCATTGCATTTGCGGACAAGAGTCCACCAGTTTGCAGGATCGGGGGCCACTCTCACGTACCACTCGTGAAAGATCGAGCCTGCGAGGTCAGTTGCGGCAATTTCCATCAGCTGCGCAGCGGTAGTGGGATGGAACCCGTCGTTGCTGTAGGCCAGGGAAGCAACGGCTAGCCTGCTACGAGATCGGGTTATCGCATCGCCAGTTCAAGCGCGATGCCTGCTCCCATGCTGTATCCGAAGAAGTCGGCATTCTCAATATTGAGCTTCTGGACAAGCAGGGCTGTGTCCTGGGCCATTTGCGCATAACTCAGGGGGCGTTTGGCGTCCGGCGTGCGGGCTGGGCCCTGCTGCTCGATGGCGATGAGCCGCCTAGTCTCCGCGAGAAGTGGAATGACCGCGCCGAAGCTGGTCTCGATAGTCGACATCGCGCCGTGAAGCAACACCAGCGGCCTGCCGACGCCGCGGGATTCGTAGTACATCTCAAGGCCATTGACGGAGACGGTCTCCCCGCGAGCCGCGTTACTAGGCTGGTCGTCGGCCTCTTCGCAATCGACGTTCGCGCCCATCAACGGTCCTAGTCGGCGGGCTCGTAGGTGAGCATGACGACCCCGGTGTTGGTCGTCTTTGAGTCGGTCAGCTTGAGGGAGGTCATCGCGGTGCCGTCTTCGAAGAGCGGGTTTCCTGTTCCGAGCACGATCGGATGCACCATGAGCCGGTAGACGTCGATCAAGTTGTGCGCCATAAGACTGTTGACCAGCTTGCCGCTGCCGTAGATGAGGATGTCTTGCCCGGGCTCCTGCTTCAGCCTCCCGACCTCTTCTGCGACATCGCCCCTGAGCAGCGTCCCGTTCCACTCGAGCGGCTCCTTGAGGCTCCGCGAGACGACGAACTTTTGGAGGCTGTTCATCCTCACGGCGAACTCGCCCTCTGTCTCCTCCCTACCCGGCCAAGCAGCAGCGAAGCCCGCAAACGTCTTTCGCCCGAGCAGCAGCGCGTCGCTTCCGAATAGCTGATACGACTGGTACTTGGCGAGTTCGTCGTTCCAGTACGGGCTCGACCAGCCCCCTCGTTCGATTTCTCCGACGCCGCCTGGATCCTGCATGACTCCGTCGATGGTTACGTATTCCGCGGCGACTAGTCTCCTCATCTCACACCCCCTTCCCAGTTGCCTTCACCATCACGTTAGGGCCGCCCAGCTCGCTGGGCGTCACCCGAAAGTGGATCCCGAGGTGGAATCGCAGCGCAGCGCTGGAACCTGAGCGGGTGCATGGGCGGCAGCTGCTTTAGTCCGCTCCCTCGCGCTTTACAATGGCTGCGCCTGAGCCGCCCACGACGGGCCTGGCCGGTTGCAGAGGTGTGGGAATTGAGAGCCGGACCCCCCACGATCAGCCCCCCGATGGACGCCATGCCTGAGCGGGATGTGCTATTGGCCACAAAGTTCCATGTCCCGCCTGGGGGCTTCCTCCCGCGTCCTGAGCTGCTCGCCCGCCTCTCCCAGGGGATGGGTCGTGGGCTTACCGTGGTCAGCACGCCCGCAGGGTTCGGAAAGACAACACTGATTGGCGAGTGGGCTCGACGCAGCCGGCGCCCAACCGCGTGGTTGTCGTTGGACGATGGCGACAATGACCCGGCCAGGTTCTGGCGATATGTTGCCGCGGCTCTTGATCAGGTGCGATCTGGCGTCCTCGAGCTGGTCGACCCACTGCTCCGCGGCCCGCAGCCGCCGCTGGAGGCGGTGATGACAACCGTGATCAACGAGCTCACGGCGCTGTCCGATGAAAGCGAGGTCACGCTGGTCTTGGACGACTACCATCTGATCGAGTCGCCAGCAGTTCATACCAGCGTCGTGTTTCTGCTCAACCGCATGCCGCCGGGGCTACGGCTGGTCCTGACCAGCCGCACCGACCCGCCGCTGCCGCTGGCGCGACTGCGCGGCCGCGGGCAGCTGGCCGAGTTGCGCGCCGCCGATCTGCGCTTCACGCTGGCGGAGACGGCTGCCTTCCTGCGAGAGGCAACTGGGCTGGACCTGCCGGCGGCTTCCGTTGCCAAGTTGCAGGACCGAACGGAGGGCTGGGCAGTCGGCGTGCAGCTTGCCGCGTTGTCGTTGCAGAGGCATCCCGACCCGGCGGGGTTCGTGGAGACGTTCGCCGGGAGCCACCGGTATGTGCTCGATTACCTGACCCAGGAGGTGCTGAGCCGCCAGCCCGAGCAGGTCGTCGGCTTCCTTCTTGAGACCGCGGTCCTGGAGCGGCTGAGCGGGCCGCTGTGCGACGCGGTCACCGGACGCACCGACAGCCAGCAGATGCTGGAGCAGGCCGAACAGGCGAATCTGTTTACTGTGCCGTTGGACGAGGTGCGCGGCTGGTGGCGGTACCACCACCTGTTCGCCGACCTGCTCCGCGCCCGCCTGGAACAGATACGTCCAGAGCGGGTACCTGAACTGCACCGAGCCGCAGCCGCCTGGAACGAGGCGCACGGGTTCGCGGACGATGCCGTACGGCACGCACTGGCTGCCGGCGAGGTCGCCTGGACCGCCCGGCTGGTCGAGGAGCACGTCGAGGCGCTGCTACGGCGCAGCGAAGGTGCCACGTTGGGCCGCTGGCTCTCCGCGCTGCCGCCGGAGTCGGTCGGCTCCCGGGCGCGCCTGTGCCTGGCCCGAGCGGTCGCCGCCATCGTCGCCAGCCAACCGGAGGCGGTCGAGCCCCTGCTGGCTGCCGCCGACCGCGCGTTGGCCGCCAGCGGTGAGGAGCCGCACCAGCCGTCGGTCGGGCGGGCGTTGAGTGTGCTGGCCAACGTCCCTGCCGCGATCGCGTTCCTCCATGCTGACGTAGCGCGGCTGCGTGGCGACGGAGCACGCGCTGTCGCTTACGACCAGCAGGCCCTGAGCCATCTAGTGCAGAGTGACTGGCTGCTGGGCTCCCATGTCGCCTGGAACCTGGCGGTGTCGGACTGGCTGAGTGGCCGTCCTCGGCAAGCCGAAGAGGCCCTGGTAGAGGTGGTCGCCGAGCGGCGGGCAGCGGGTGAGGGCTATCTTGCGATGCGGGTCGCCTATGACCTTGGCCAGGTCCAGCGCGCACGGGGCTGCCTGGGCGCGGCGCTGGCTACCTATCGGCAAGGGCTGGAGAGCACCGGCGGGGCCAGCGCCCAGCTGCCGCATATCGGCATGGCGCACATAGGGATGGCCGAGGTGCTATACGAGCGCGATGAGCTGCTTGCTGCCAAGCGGCACGCCACCCAGGGGGTCGCGCTGTGCCGGCAGCTGGCCTACACCCAACCTCTGGCCACCGGCCTTGGAATGCTTGCCCGGATCCGGCAGGCGGAGGGCGATGTGGCCGGAGCGCTGGAGGCGATCGCCCAGGCGCAGCGGATCCCGCTGAGCCCACAGGTGGTCGCGCTGCACAACCCGGTGCCGGTGTGGCGAGCGCGGCTGCTGCTCGCCAAG
>JBKOUS010000214.1:0-12232 GCA_046723505.1 Actinomycetota bacterium | reverse complement strand
TCGCCGCATTCGGGATCAAGAAGACTTCCTCCGAAGACCTGAGATAGGCGATCATGTCGTCGACCACGCCGCCATCAGGGTTGCAGAGCAACGTGTACTGTGCTTGACCTGATCCGATCTTGCGGAGGTCGGCAGTCAGACACCGATTGACGAAGTCTGCTGCATTTGAGCCAGCCACTGTGGCTTTGCCGAGGTGACTGACGTCGAAGATCCCGACAGCATTGCGGACGGCCGCGTGCTCGGCGAGCACCCCGGCACCTGAGTACTCCAAGGGCATAGACCAGCCGCTGAACGGTGCGAACTTGGCGCCCGCGGCGACATGTCGCTGATGCAGCGGCGAATTCAGCAGTGCCCCGATCCCGGAATTCTCCGCACTCATCGCTCCTCCGATCGCCAGGGGCGCCTGCCGACACTCGACCAGGGCCACAACCGACTAACCTGTTGACGCCCCAATTTGATCACGTCGACCGACTGAAGGATGTCCCTATCGTGCCCACTCGGATGCTTCCCCCGCTCGCCGTCGCCAAGAGTGTCCCCCGCAATGCTGACGTGCTCGTAGTGGGCATGAGCGAGTCAGGGGTACGGAAAGTACCCGAAGCAATTGCCCGCGCTTTCGCTAAACGCTTCGGCGTGTCCGTCGAAGAGATGGCGGTTTCACTTGGTGCGAAGGCGGATCCGGATAGCAAGCGGACTCTCCCCGCAGCCGGCGGCGGGCCACGGATCGTGGTCGTGGGTCTCGGCTCCGAGCAGCCAAACGAAGACTTGCGGCGGGCGGCCGGGGCGGGCGTACGACACGCGGCCTCGCTGGCTGAAAATGCAAGCCTCTCGGTCGCCGTTTCGCTCGGTACCGCCGGCTCCGAGCAGCTCGCTGCGGTCGCTGAGGGCGCGCTGCTCGGCAGCTACGACTATGAGCCGATCAGCGCCGAGCCGGCCAAAGGCGGCGCGGTCGAGGCGATCACGGTAATCCGGCCAAGCGATGGGAAAGGCGCCGATATCACGGCTGCTGCCAAGATCGTTGCGCAGGCGGTCGTGACGGTGCGTGAGTGGGTCAATACGCCTGCCAATTTGCTGTACCCGGAGTCGTTCGCCGAGCAGGTGCGCAACTTGGTTCTCGGCAGCAACATCGCTATCGACGTGTTGGATGAAACGGCGTTGAGTGAGGGCGGTTACGGCGGGTTGATGGCGGTGGGGGGTGGATCCGCCCGGCCGCCCCGGCTGGTCCGGCTTAGCTATAGCCCTCGAGCCGCCGCGTTCCATCTCGCCCTGGTTGGCAAAGGCATCACCTTTGACAGCGGTGGTCTCAACCTCAAGCCTGCCGAGGGCATGTACACAATGAGATACGACATGGCCGGCGCGGCAACCGTGCTAGCCGTGGCACACGCGATTGCCCAACTTGGCCTCAAGATCAGGGTCACGGCTTACGGTGCACTCGCTGAGAACATGCCCTCCGGAAGTGCTTTTCGGCCATCAGACGTACTGACGATCTATGGCGGCAAGACAGTTGAGAATGGCAATTCTGACGCCGAGGGTCGACTCGTCTTGGCTGACGCTCTGGCACGGGCGAACGAGGATCATCCGGACATGGTGGTCGACGTCGCGACCCTTACGGGCGCCTGCGTGGTCGCCCTTGGCGATCGTACGGCTGGTCTGATGGCAACCGACGACGCTACGGCCGACCTGGTTCTGGATGCTGCCGAGGCGGCGGGAGAGGACATCTGGCACCTGCCGATCCCTGGTGAGATCCGCAGCAAGCTCGACTCCAAGGTGGCCGATCTGCGTTCCACCGGGCCGGACCGCTGGGCAGGCGCTCTCGTAGCCGCCGCTTTTCTCCGCGAGTTCGTGGCAGCAGGCACCCAATGGGCACACCTTGACATTGCTGGCCCAGCTTTCCGGGACGGCAAACCATACGGGTATGTCGCCCCCGGCGGGACCGGCGTCGGCGTACGCACGCTGATCGCTCTCGCCCGCTCGCTCGCGGCACAAGCCTGACGACACGGGGCCGGATAGCCGTCTGTTGTGCCCTCACCGATAATCAGTGGGTGCTCGGCGGCGCGATCAACAACGCCGGATCGGAGGCCAGCGAACGGCACTACTCAGCCGCGGTTCTTGCCACGCTTGGTTGCCAGCGGATTCGTGCCGGGAGCCCAGTTCAGCATGCTGGCCCGCTCCAGAAACTCGTCGGAGCTGATGTCGCCTCGGGCGAAGCGGTCGGCGAGGATGCGCTTTGCCTCGTCCTCTGGTGATCGGACACCGCCGAGCGTGAGCTTGCCCTGGCGCCAGAGATAGAAGCCGGCGAGAGCCAGGAGCAGGAGCAGCAGCAGGAGGAAGCTGCCCAGAATCGGTGCTACCGACAACGAACTGTCCGCCCAGCCGTGGGCGTCGTGGCCTCCGTGGAGGGGTACGAATGGCGTCATGTGGGGAATGCTGGCGATCTGGCCTGTGCTTGACCGGTGCTGAGCCTGTCTGGCAGCTGTGAGCGTCTACGAGGCGAGTAACGAAGCCATGCCGCGCGTAGCCGCGACGGCCTCAGGATGCGTCAGCGCAAGTCCGGGTGTTTCTTGTTGCGGGTGTTGTAGTCACGCATGCGCTGCGGATAGCCGACGACTGCCGCGTCGTACCCGGGGATCTGCAAAGACTCGGCGAAGGCGTGTGCCCATTCGGGCGACGGCACAACACGTCTGGTCCACTCGCCGTCGAAGGCGACTAGCAGCAGGGTGGTCTGAGTTACCGCAGTCTTGGGCTCGACAAAGGCCTCCACTCCGCGTCGACTCCGTGCGAATTGGGCGAGATGCGACGTCACAGCATCGTCCACCGTCCGACTCTGCGAGGCATAGCCCCGGCTCTTCTTCACCCGGCTCGCGGTCCGCCGGAACCAACTCATGCGCCAATTATGGCCCAGCCCAGGCTGTGGCTAGGGGAGATACGCGGGAAACCCGCTCTGACTAGCCATTTCACAACTTGTCAGTGACGGACGTTACTCGTCCCTTATCAACGTCCTGCGGACTAACCGCGGACTAAACCAAGATCAACACCACCAACAACAGTGGCCCGCCAGTGAGCCAACACCGACGGGCCGGGAACCCACTTAGCAAGGAAGCGAGTCCCAAATGAATCATCCCATCACCCCTTTAGCGTCGGCCCAAATCAACCACGACCACCTGAAAATCGAATTGGTCGAGCCGCTGGGCATGCCTGGCGCGGTGCGCATCGTCTGGCCGGCCGCCCCGACCGTGGTCGACCCGAAACGGTTCCCCGACGTCGCCGCGGCCATCGCCCAGTTGTTTGCACGGGCACACATCGTGCTCGCTGCAATCCGGGCGGACGGCCAGTGAACCAGCCATAACCGCACACGAGAAGAGCCGCCGTGGTCTCTCCGGCGGCTCTGCTATTCCCTACCGATCGGCCTGAGCCGGGAGCTGTTCGTCGTCGTGGTGAGCCGCGAGCTGTTCGTGGTCTTGAAAAGCACTTTGCGGCTGGCCGACTCTGCCTTCGCCATTTGTCGTGTCGGCCAAGATGGTTCGAAGAACCCCATGTCGCTCCGCAGCGCGCACCTCCGAGAGCAGACGACGCCTGACAATCCGGTCCTTACGGAATGCGCGGTCAAATTCCAGCTCCACCTTGAGGAGCTCGCGATACTTTTGCCGCGCATCCTCATGGCCCCTCGCCGCATTGTCTTGCAGAGCGGTGAATTCGCGCAACTTTTCCTCGACCTCCTCCTTGAGAGGTGACTCATTGGTCTCGGCGACCATCGCTCGAACCTGGGCGACATCGCTAGCGATGATGCTGTCCACGGCTTCATGCCAATGCAGGTGCCGCCATGCCCACTGCCGTAGGGCATGAAGCCTGCGATATTGGCGGAGTTCGCGGCGCTCCACGAGTGCCAGACGCAAGCGCGGCATCCACGCGCCGGTCATTATTCGGGCAAAGGCCTCCGCGTACCCCTTAGTCAGGAGCTCAAGCGCTGGCCCGAGAATCAACAACCCGATGGCGGCGCTGATGGCGTTCTCCATCAACAACGTCCACCAAGGCCAAACCGGTACGCCGCGCAAGGCCTTGAGCGCTGCTGACTCACCGAGGGCCAACACCACAAGGGTGACAACCCAGATCAATGACTGCGTGAACCGCAGCCATTTGGGTGTCTCAACATTCCATCGCTGACTGATGGCCCGCGCCTCGACGACGACCGCCAACGCAAGTACCGGTAGCACTTGCGCCAGGGTTGCCCAGTAGTCGGAGTTCGGCACGGCACCCAATATTAGGGGGCTTTTGATGCTCGCCGGCCACGTTGACCTTGACGAACTAGACAAGTGGGTGCGGATTGGTTGGGAGCGGCACCGCGGATCGACAGTGCCGTATGGCCCAACCGGCTAGCAACTCCACCTGGTAAGGGTCCGCTGCAGGAAACGCTCAACTCTCCGCGCTTAGGGCGCAGCGGCGACATCCCCGTGTAGCGTTACCACCCGTCAACGGCAGGAGCTCAAAGAGCCGATCCAGGAACAGGGGGGAACGAACATGAAGCGCACGAGAGTGTGGTTGGCGGCTGCCGCAATAATCGCGGGAATGTTAGCGACTGCGCCGCCTGCAGCAGCAGAGCCTCCGGACAATGCTCCGGGCAACGCACACAATTGCGCCGGGCACTTCCTCAGCGGAGTCACTCCGGAGGAATTTCACCATGGCGAAGAAGCGGCCCGTGCTGTACCGCAGGCCGAGGATGGCCGAGGTGAGGAGATAACCGCATTCACGAGCGAAGCGGCCGGCGAGGACTGCAGCGAGATCTAGCTACTGAGAACTCGACCGGTGGGTCAGGATCGGTTGGGAACGGCACCGTGGAGCAACTGTTCCGTACGGGCCGACCAGCTAATCGAACTTACCTATTTGGGAATTCCGGTGGAACAATTGGAACAATTGAAACGGCGGAAGCTCAGTCTTCCGAACTGGCCCCGAGCGAGACGCAAAGACCCCCCTCACCGCTCTCGCTCGGGGGCGAACATTTTTACGGGCGGAAGAATCGCACCGCTGCTTTAACCACCAGCCTCCAAAACAGGCGGCCACGCCAAACAGCGATATCGAGTTGCATTGTCACCCCGCGAGCGGAGCCGGCCGCATCTTCTACAGCTTTCTGGGGGCCCCTGTAAGGCTCTCAAAAGCGACGATAACGTCGGAGGCTGCCGTGGGACTCAGAAGGCGCCACATCGCCCCAGACAGGCGTAGAAGGCGGCAGAGATGGTATCCGGCAGAGAGGCCGATACAGCTGCACCTCCTCAACGTCCCTAATGAACCGATTTGGGAACGGCAGTTAAACCGCCCCGCGGTGCCGGAACTGGCAGCCCAGGAAACGACGCAGCGAACGGTCAAGCGTGACAATCGCAGCCAAACCCGGCTTGCCAACCAGCGACGCGTAAGCCGCGACACCGACCGGAAAGTGGAACGTCAACGTCAAGTTCTCACCGGGCAGGCCGTGGACAATCTCACGGTTCCCCAAGCCGCTACCCCACACGAAAGGATGCTCGCCGCGCCACCCAGACTCCACTGCGGCCACCAACGCCGCGTGTGCTTCCCGCCACAGCAACTTCTCATACCCTCCCGCTGTCTCAGGCCGCCGCACAACCAAACTGCGTGTGGCGACATCGTTGAAGACCACGCCGTCAACCGCGAGCGGAGACGGAACCGGGACAGTGGCGGCGGTCATGACTCCTCCTCATCCGATGTGGAAGGCAAGGAATGGTAGGTCAGCGTCCCCGAATTGGACAGCGCCTCCTCCAACAGACTCGTCCGCTTCGGCTGCGCGGCAAGCTCAGCAGCACGCCACGCCTCTGCAGGGCTCACACCGTCGGGAGTCTCATACCAGCGCAGACCCTTCGGCAACGCTGCACACGGAACGCCCGGTCGGCCTCAACCGCCTTCCGTTCCTGCTCCTCACGCACAGCCCGCCGTCGAGCCTCAGCTGCCGCCTGCTGCACACGATGCTCGGCGAGCAGCAAGCGGGCATTGTCGCGGGAGACCGCATCCCGGCCAAGATCATCGACCAGGAGTGGGATCGCTCGCTCGGCGAGGAAGGCATCCCACCCGACGCTCGGCGCAGCCACGTCGAGCTCGAGCACGGACAGCGGGACCGGTTCGGCCGGGACCGACACGACAGGCGCCGGCTCAGTGACAGTGCTGCCGGTTTTAAACATTTCTGATTCTCCGATCAATCGAGTGTTTGATGGCTGGGCGGCGCAGGGCGATGTGTTCACCGGTGAAAGGAGTAACTCCGACTGGGCCGCCCGTCGGTCCGAGGTGACCATGCCTACAGAAATCACCCTCGGCGGCGTTGACACCGCTCAGCCAAATCATGTGGTCCGCGGCTCCTGCCCGGCGTCTTTAGTCAGCGCATCGATTAATGCCCGACGTTCAATCTCAGGCAACTCATCAACCCGCTCCGCAAGCTGCTGCGCCAAACGAATCGGCTTCGACGCACCCCACCGCTGTGCTGCCATCTGACGCGCAGCAACGCTCACCTCCTGCGCATCACTCATACCGCAAAGTATATAGCTCAGCTATGCAATAAACTAACCAGCGTGACGCTCCCGCGAGAGTGCAAACTGTGTCGAACGCAAGAGAGGCCGACCCCGGCTCTACTGCTACACCTGCTGCCCGCAGGGTTGGAAGATTGTGCATAAGCCGCACAGGACGAAGCTGCGGCGGGTGAAGCCTCTGATGCCACGGATACCGAAGAGCAGCTGGGCCTCGGTGTATCGGATAGCGCCCTAGCCATGACATGGAACAGAAGCCGCAAACGCGCACCCAAGAAGGCCCGCGGCTACGGTTATGAGTTCCAGAAGCTCCGCAAACAACTACTCCCCCAGGCGTACGGCAAACCCTGCTCACGCTGCGGACTACCGATGCTCAAAGGCCAAGAACTCCACCTAGATCATGATGATTGGGACAGAACCAAACTCCGCGGCTTCAGCCACGCTGCATGCAACCTCCGTGCCGCAGCCCGAAAAGCAAGAGCGATACAGCTCTACGGCAAACGCCCGCGGACCGTGCACCGCTGGTGACACCCCCGATTCTTTCTGTTACGCAATCTGATCACCAGCCGGGAATCAAGTCATCTACTCGAGCCGTTTTTTCCCACAGAAGAAGGCCCCCGCTTTTCTGGGTGTCAACCAGGGCACCGGCCAGGGAATTAGTTTCCGAATCCGCCCGATTCCGATTGCCATTGCCATGAGAGCCCCTGAAAGCCCCTAAACGCCCCTGACCATCTCCCTGACTCCAGCCGCCCCCTGTGAGCCTCCTAGCACAGAAGGCCAATTAGGGCATACGTAGCCCCACCCTCGGGCAGAGAGAGTGAGACCTGGCGCGTCGCCGGAGTGCGCCTCACAAAAAACGCGCTGGGGTTTGGGGGACGGTGATCAAGACCGTCGAAGATCATTCCGCCGGGGCCGCTGCTGTTGCTCAGAGCTTTCTTCGGCGTTTCGCCTGCGTCTGCGGAGCCACACGAGCATAATTGCCGCGCCAGTCGGCTCAACGTAGAGTGCTGTAAGCCCGTGTGGGAGAGGAGATCAATTGATGGGGAGATTGCGCAGGATGTTGGGGGTCCAACGGTTAGGTCTGGCGGTGGCAGGTCTGCTGGTTGCCGGCCTCGGCAGCTTCGGGCTGGCCTCGGCGGCTTCAGCCAGTCCCGGCCAAGTCATTCATAACGTGGACGTGACGGGCGCAGTGTTCAGCTGTGGCGCAACGACGTACACGGTCGTCAGCGGCACGGCCACGTCCCTGTTCCACGAGAGCACGGACGCCAGTGGCGGCGTGCATGTCACCGGCACGATCGCGCCCAAGAATGTAACGCTCGAGAGCAGCGCCGACGGCACCTACCGGTTGGCGGGTGCGTCCTGGTTTGGGGGCAATTTCTCAGCCAGCGGCTCAGCCGACTTCACGGATACCGAGCATTTTGTGATACTCGGTCCGTCAGGCGGAGTGGTGGCCAACGTCCAGATCGTGGCCCACTTCACGCAAAACGCCGACGGCACGGTGACTGTCGAGTTCGAGAAGGACACGGGCACCTGCGTGCCGCCGGAGGAGTGACCGGTATAACCTGCGAGCCCTATCCCGACCTGTCCTTATCGAAGGAGGACAGGTCGGATAGGGCAACTCACAACGAGTAGCGGTAAGGGACTGATACGGCGCTACGAGTCCCTTTAGGGACGTCGCGCGTATCACCCGTTACGAGGCCCCGGCCGCTCATGTGTCGGTCTCTTCGATGATGGTCGCGCCGAGGATGTGGCGTGCGACGGCGACGGCTGCGGCGTGGTTGGGAACGCTTTGACTTTGAATCTCCGCTCCCCGGGGGCGTTCCCCGTTCCCGTTCCTATAGAGGGGGGAACGGGGGAACGGGGAGGAACCTGTTCCCTTGGGAACGGTTGGGAACGGTTGGGAACGGTTGGGGAACGGGGGAACGGTTGGTCATGTCTCCTGCTCCTGCCAGGGTTTGGTCAACTCGTGCGGGGTCTTGTCGCTGACGTAGCCGTCGAGGATCAACAGGTCGAGCGCATCACGCTTGCTGCCGGTGTTACCTGAGACGCCGGCGAGGATTCTGCGTTGGGAGAGTGTGCCACTGGCGGCGAGCAGTTCCACGATCTTGGCCATGAGGCGGGTCGGCCGTTCTGGTGTGTCGTCTTTTTCCTTTGGCGCCAAATGGTGATTTCGGCGTGGTCTTGGTCGCGTGATTCCATGACTAGATCGCCGTAGGCGTGCAGGCCGCCTATCGACGGCAGCCCGTGGGGGCGTAGCTGGCCGGGCCTGTCTTTGCTGATCAGGATTGTGGAGCGGCCGGTGAGACCGACACCGAATGGTTGGCGGTTCACCAGGAGATAGGCGGCGCCGGAGACGGCGTTGAGTTTGTGGACGCCTCCGATGGCGTACTGGCCGCGGTCGTCTTTGCTTTTGGTGACGTGGTCGGTGCATCACCTCGGCTAGGTCTTCGACGTTGGCCCTGACTCGGAGGCTGCCTTCGGGTCGGATGTAGTGGAAGTACTGCTTGATCACCTGGTCGGTCTGGTATTCCCCTCTGATTAGGTCGAAGGGCGGCGCGGTTGCGCGGAGTCGGTCAACGATGGTGCCTTCGTCGTCTTCGAAATCGATGAAGACGACGTGGTTTCCTGCCAGGATTTCGTCCCACGCCGCGGCGAGTGTGAACCATGTCTTGGCGGATTCGGTTTCACCGACCACGAGATGCGATTTGCCCTTGTAGAACAGGCCGCGCCCGTCGCGACGCTTGCCGATGGTTGGTTCCGGTCGCCGCCAGTCGCCGGCGAGGACGGAGCCTAGGTCGACGGGCCACCAGCTGGTGCGTTCCGGCGGATGATCACCGTTGACGTGGGCTCCGCCGTCTCCGGCTGTGGCGTACTGGGCGAATGCCTCGGCACGACTAGGCAGATCTTGCCGCGGGCTTTGTCCTCGAATGCGGGTTTGGTGCACCACATCCGCACCGTGTCAATGGTGGGCGGGTGCCCGTCGTGTCCAGTCATCCCCGAGAGGTGGCGGGCCTTTCTTCCCCCACGGGACTGGGAGCGGGTGCCAACCGTGTTCCAGGTAGCGGGGGGCTGCGACGGCGTAGGGCCTGTCGGTCATCACGCCACCTCCGGCCCGAGATCCATCGGCAGGTAACCGGGTAGCAGTGCGAGGCAGTCGAGTTCGTGCGGCACAGTGACCTGGATGGCTTGGCCGGCGCGGGTGGCGCGGCGGCGGATGGCGCGGTTCGGCAGGATCGCTCGGGCGCCGCACGGGCAGACACCGCCAGCGTTGACGGCAGCGCGGCGTGCTAGACCTTCTTTGACGTCGGTGGGCGCATCATCTGGGATTTCGGTTTCCAAGATCAGGGCGCGTTCGCCGTGGAGTGTGGCTAGGCGTACCCGGTAGCGGATGTCGATGGGTTCAGTCATCGGGACCGCCGCCCGAATGGCGGTAAAATGGATGCGTCGAGCGGCTTTGTGGCGGCTGGACTTTCAGGGGAGGGCGTCTCTTGGCGGGGACGCCCCCTTTGCACTTCTAGAGACACTTCCTGTCACGCTGACCTCTCCGCTTCAGCCTGGCAGCTCATGCCGCCCCGGCCTTGTCGCGTCGACTGTCGAGCCATCCATCTACCTCGCTGCGTCGAAAGCGCAGGCGTCGGCCGACTCCGTACGCGGGCGGGCCCTCGCCGCGAAGTCGCCAGTTGTAGATCGTCCGCGGCGGAATGTCGATGAATTCGCTAAGCCATTCAAGGTCCAGTAGTGGTTCGTGGGTTTCTTGCACCCCGACGTCCCCCCTTCTGCTTCACAACCGCTCCCACTGAGACGGTTATGTTCACAGGCTTGTCGGCTCGAGGGGGTTATGCAAATACCGTCCCACAATCTGGGATTGAGTTGACGAACCCTTCTCACTAGTAAACATTGATCCCCATGGGAAGGGAGCTCACCAAAAGGGAACTCACCGGGGAAGTCGAGATCGTGCCGGGCATCGTTGGGCCAGAGCTGATCACTTACAACGAACCGGTATTCCTCGGGAGGACGCCAGAAGGTGCGGTTAACTACTCCTCAATAGCCATCCGCTTCGACCATGAGTGGTGGCGCTACGTCTGCTCCGAGTTGCGCGCTCGCGAGATCACCACGGAGCTGCTGCGGCATGTGAAAATTGCCGACTGGGTCGAAATGGCACTGCTCATGCCTGGCCTTGAAAGCCCGGCGCTCCGCGAACTCCCCAACCCCGACGGCCGGGAGCCATGGGGGTTCATAGCCCCCGAAGGCGCTAGCAAGCGTCCCAACGAGCGTGCAATGGCTTGGGTCGCGCACCTCTACCGCTACGGCCTCGCAGTGTCGTACAAGCCAACAAAAGCCGTCGAGGAAGGGCTGCAACTCCCGAGATCGACCGCGAGTCGGTGGGTCGCAATAGCGCGGGATGCGGGATACCTCAGGCCGTCCGAAGGGCCCGGTAAGGCCGGCGGCTAATGGCGAGCATCAGCAAGCGTCCCGACGGCCGCTACAGGGCCCGCTATCGCGACCAGTCGGGCCGGGAGCACGCCCGCCACTTCGACCGCAAAGCCGACGCGCAGCGGTGGCTGGACGAGGTTACCGCGAGCATGGTCAGGGGCGAGTACGTGGATCCGCGCGCTGGCCGTATCACGTTCAAGGCGTACGCCGAGCAGTGGAGGGCCAGTCAGGTACACCGCGTCACTTCACAGTTGACCATTGAGAGTGCGCTGCGGAGACAAGCTGTTGTCGGCGATCAAGCCGAGCGATGTGCAAGCCTGGGTGAAGCGGCTCTCAGAGCGCCTAGCGCCTCGCTCGGTCATCTTGGCGCACGGTGTTGTCGCTGGCGTGTTCAAGGCGGCCATGCGCGACCGTATGATCGCCTCGAATCCTTGCGACGGGACGCGGTTGCCGAAGGTGCCGCGCCAACAGATTGAGCCGCTGCCGACCGACACAGTGTGGGCGTTGGTCGAGGCTGTGCCACCTCGGTATCGAGGGCTTGTCATCTTGGCCGCGGGGACAGGCATGCGGCAGGGCGAGGCACTCGGCCTCACCGTCGACAGGATCGACTTTCTGCGGCGTGTGGTGCGTGTGGATCAGCAGCTCCTGTCCGTCCCTGGCCGTGAGTCGTTCCTAGCGCCACCGAAGACGGCGGCGTCGGTGCGCACGATCCCGTTGCCGCAGGTTGTCATTGACGCGGGCGGCCCATCTCGCTGCCTACCCGCCCAGCCCGGCCGGTCTGGTCTTCACCACTGGCACCGGTGCACCGGTGCGGCGTAGCTCGTTTGGCGACGTGTGGCGGGCCGCTGTCAAGGCAGCCGGCGCGCCGCCTGGCACGGGGATTCACCAGTTGCGGCATTACTACGCGAGCCTATTGATCCGACACGGCGAGTCCGTGAAGGTTGTGCAAGCCCGGCTGGGACACGCGTCGGCGAGTCAGACGCTCGACACCTATTCCCACCTTTGGCCGGACTCCGACGATCGCACCCGCACGGCGGTCGATTCGGTGCTTTCTGCGGACTATGTGCGGACTGAGGGGGTGGTCGATGGGCGAACCCCCTAGTCAGAGCTTGGCGGTCCGCCGGAACCAACTCATGCGCACCTTATGGCCGGTACCTGCGAGAAATCCCGGCCGTCACAGCGGCTGAGAGGATGGCGGCATGGCTGCTTCGTTCGATCTCATCGTGCTCGGTGCCGGCAGCGGGGGCTATGCGTGTGCCCTGCGGGCGGCTCAACTGGGCTTC
>JBKOUS010000002.1:0-10613 GCA_046723505.1 Actinomycetota bacterium | reverse complement strand
AGCGGTGAACGACTCGGCTGGGCCATTCAGGCTCAGCGGGGCTCCGAGCGCGGCTTCTGTGGCAGCATCGACCTTCACCTGGAAGGGGGAGGGATCGCCGATGTTGGCTTTGGCCTGCATCCGGAGGCGCGTGGCCGCTCGGTCATGACTGCCGCCTTGCAGTTGGTCTGCAACTACGGGTTCGCGGTTGCCGGGCTCCAGGTCATTCGCTGGCGTGCGCTGGTCGGCAATTGGGCATCGCGACGTGTTGCGGCGAAAGTCGGCTTCATCTTTGACGGCGCCGTCCGGCGCCTGCTGGAGCGGCGAGGTGAGCTGCTGGACGGCTGGATCGCCACACTGACCCGAGAGGACCCTCGGGTGCCGCAGCCATGGCTGCATCCGGTCGAACTGGAGGGCGGCGGGATCCGACTGCGGGCGTTCCGTGCATCTGATGTCGACCGCATCGTCGAGGCCTGCTCAGATCCCCGTACGGCCCATTGGCTGGTTTCAATGCCACGGCCGTACCAGCGCCACAACGCCCTCGCCTATCTGGAATCCCTTGGCGAGCTCGCCGCGCGCGGGATCGGCGTCACCTGGTGCCTTGCTGATCCGGAGGACGACCGGTGCCTGGGTTCGATCAGCCTGGATGGTCTCAACACCTACGCCAGGCGAGGCGAGATCGGCTATTGGGCACATCCCGACGCGCGCGGCCGCGGCGTCGTGACCGAGGCTGTCCGGCTGGTGACTCGATACACCAAGGAGACTGGCCTTGCGACGTCACTCATCATTCGTTGCGCGCGGGGTAACACAGCCTCGCGGCGCGTCGCCGAACGGGCTGGCTACACCAAAGTCGGTATCCAACCCGCGTCAGAACCCCTGAGCGACGGACGGCTGGCCGACCTGGTGCTCTATTCCTGCCCGTAGGCCTGTTGAACGACATGCTGGGTTCCACGACCGAGCCGCCTTGGGCGGCATGTTGTGGGAAAATCTCCGGGTGACATTGCGGGTGAGCGTCATCGGTACGAACTATCTGGGTGCAACCCACGCGGCGGGCATGGCCGAATTCGGCCATCAGGTAATCGGGGTTGACATCGAAGTCGATCGCGTTAAGACGTTGAATGCTGGACAGGCGCATATCTTCGAAGTTGGCCTAGAGCCGCTGCTGGAGAGACATACAGCGTCCGGACGGCTACGGTTCACCACCGATTACGCCGAGATTGCGGATTGGGCAGACGTGCATTTCCTTGCCCTCGGCACTCCGTCAGGACCTGGCGGCGCCGCCGACCTGAGTCAGTTGTATGCGGCTGTCGACACTTTGGCGCCGTCGCTGACCCAGCCGACTTTGGTGGTCGGGAAGTCCACCGTGCCAGTCGGTACCGCGATGGCGCTCGAACAGCGACTGCGCAGTTCCGCGCCGGCGGGAGACGCCATCGAGGTGGCCTGGAATCCAGAGTTTCTGCGCGAGGCGTACGCCGTCGAGGACACGCTGCGTCCTGACCGGCTGGTCTTCGGGACCCACTCCCGATATGCACTTGAGGTGCTGGAGGAGATCTATGCGATTCCGATCACCGACCGCGTCCCCGTCGTTCGATGCGACATCGCCACCAGTGAGTTGATCAAGGTCGCGGCAAACGCATTCCTGGCGACCAAGATCAGCTTCATCAACGCGATGGCGCAAATGTGCCAGGCGGCCGGCGGCGATGTGGTCATGCTGGCCGACGCCCTCGGGTACGACGAGCGGATCGGGCGGGAGTTTCTCAACGCCGGGTTGGGCTTCGGTGGGGGCTGCCTGCCTAAAGACATCGCGGCGCTGGCGGTACGCGCTGAGGAGCTTGGCGTACATGTGCTGACCGACTTCATTCGCTCGGTAGAGGCGATCAACGCCCGTCAGCGGACCGAACTCGCAGAGCTCGCCATCGATCAGGCTGGTGGCAGCGTTGCCGGCAAGCGCATCGCCGTGCTGGGGGCGGCGTTCAAGCCCGGCACCGATGACACCCGCAACTCCCCCGCCCTCACCGTGGCCGATCAGCTGCACGCGTCCGGGGCCGACGTACGCATCTATGATCCGCAGGCACGGCTCGCCCCGCGGGAGGGCTTTACACAGGTAGCCAGCGTCGAGCAAGCGGTGCTGGGCGCGGAGGTGGTACTGCACCTGACCGAGTGGCCCGAGTTCCGTCAGCTCGACCCAGAGCGCCTCGGTGCTCTGGTCAGGTCCAAGGTGATCATCGATGGCCGCTTGAGGCTGCACGCCCCCACCTGGCGTAACGCCGGCTGGAAGCTCGTCCAGATCGGCCGCGCCACCAGCCTCTAACGCCGAGTTGTCAGAACCCAGTTGAGCTATAGGTCAACTGTCTTCTGACAAGTCGGAGTTAGGAGGGTACGGAGAGGCGGGAGGCGAGGTTGGTGTCCAGCGTGGCAAGGAACTCCTCGGTGGTCTGCCATGGTTGGTCAGGGCCAACCAGCATCGCAAGATCCTTGGTCATGGCGCCACCCTCCACGGACTTGACGACCACGTCCTCCAAAGACTCTGCGAAGGCAATCACCTCTGGAGTGTTGTCGAGTTTCCCCCGGTGCTTGAGGCCGCCGGTCCACGCGTAGATGGAAGCGATCGGGTTGGTAGAAGTTGGCTTGCCCTGCTGGTACTGCCGGTAGTGCCGTGTCACCGTGCCGTGGGCAGCCTCGGCCTCGACCGTCTTGCCATCCGGCGTCATCAGAACGCTCGTCATCAGCCCGAGCGAGCCAAAGCCCTGGGCGACGGTGTCAGACTGCACGTCACCGTCATAGTTCTTGCAAGCCCAGACGTATCCTCCGCCCCACTTGAGCGCCGCCGCGACCATGTCATCGATCAACCGGTGTTCATAGGTCAGGCCGGCTGCCTTGAAATCAGCCGCGTACTCGTTTTCGAATACCTCAGCGAAGATGTCCTTGAAGGCGCCGTCATAGGCCTTCAGGATCGTGTTCTTGGTCGACAGATAGACCGGATAACCGCGCTCCAATCCGTACGAGAAAGACGCCCGCGCGAAATCGGCGATTGAGGCGTTGAAGTTGTACATGCCCATCGCCACGCCACCGTCGGCCGGGAAATTAGTGACGACATGTTGGATTGGCTCGCCGCCATCTTCTGGAGTGAAGGTGATCGTGAGCTGGCCGGGACCGGGCACTTTGAAATTGGTCGCCTTGTACTGGTCACCGTGTGCATGACGGCCGATCACGATCGGCTTGGTCCAATTGGGCACCAATCGCGGGATGTTGGAGATGATGATCGGCTCCCGGAAGACCACGCCACCGAGGATGTTGCGAATCGTCCCGTTGGGCGATACCCACATCCTCTTGAGCTTGAACTCTTGCATCCGTGCCTCATCCGGGGTGATTGTGGCGCACTTGACGCCGACGCCGTGCTTCTTGATCGCGTTCGCGGCGTCAATGGTGACCTGGTCGTCGGTGGCATCGCGATGGGTGATGCTGAGGTCGTAGTACTCCAGGTTCACATCGAGATAGGGGTGGATCAGCCGGTCCTTGATGAACTGCCAAATGATCCGTGTCATCTCATCGCCGTCGATCTCGACGACAGTGCCTTCGACCTTGATCTTCGCCATACCGCCAACCTATCGAACGACCACGTGGTCCTTCGACCGGCTCACGCGGCATCCGGCGGCCGGTACACCAGGTCGACCCGGTCCTGCGGTCGCTGTTCCGCCTCGTACGCGTCCTCGCTCGGCATCCAGTCGGTGAGCCAGCGGTCCATCCGCTCCGGACCATCCCGTTCCAAGGCTCGCGCCAGCCGCACCCGATACGGAACCTCGATCCAGATCGTGAAGTCCCATGGAACACCGAGCCGATCATCGGTAGCGGAGACGCCTTCGACAACGACCGGAACCCCGATCGGAACGGTGTGCCACTCCGCGCCCATGTTGTGGTCGAAGTCCCAGCGCTGATACCGACCCGGTCGCCCACCGAGCAGCGGCTTCAACACTTGCCGAACGAACCGGTCCCGCTCCCAGCCCTGGACATCGGGCCGGGCGAAGTCGTCGACGTGCACCACGACCGACCTGGGCAGTGCTGCCGCGATCCGGTCCGCGAGCCTGGTCTTGCCGGTCGCGCCCTTGCCGTCGATCCCAATCCAGCGGGTGCCCTGTTTTCTGTCGAGCGCGGCGACAACAGCAGCGACTGGATCAACCACAGAGTTGGGATCCATCGCCAACCTCACCGCGCCGCGAATGCTCGTCCTTGCTAGCGTCACCCTACGAACCCCACCTAGCATCTGTTCGAGGGAGATTCCGTGAGCGCACCCGTGAAGGTTGCCGTCACCGGCGCCGCCGGCCAAATTGGCTATAGCCTGCTGTTCCGGATCGGCAGTGGTTCGATGCTCGGCCCCGACCAGCCAGTCGAGTTACGTCTGCTCGAAATCACCCCAGCCCTCACGGCACTCGAGGGTGTCGTGATGGAGCTGGATGACTGCGCTTTTCCGTTGCTGAGCAAGGTCGAGATCGGAGACGACCCGAAGACGATCTTCGATGGGGTGAACCTGGCCTGCCTGGTGGGCGCGCGACCTCGCACCAAAGGCATGGAGCGCGGCGAACTGCTGGAGGCCAACGGCGCGATCTTCAAGCCGCAGGGTCAGGCCCTCAACGATCACGCCGCCGACGATGTCAAGGTCCTGGTCACCGGCAACCCCGCGAACACCAATGCGCTAATCGCTATGCACAACGCACCGGATGTTCCTGCTGAACGGTTCAACGCGTTGACCCGGCTCGATCACAACCGCGCCAAGGCTCAACTGGCCGCGAAGACCGGTGGGAGCGTGAACGACGTCACTCGCATGACGATTTGGGGCAATCATTCTGCGACCCAGTACCCAGATGTGTTCAATGCCCTAGTCAGGGGTCAGAATGCCGCCGAGCTGATTGACGATCAGCAATGGCTGGAATCCACCTTCTTGCCAACCGTGCAGCAGCGGGGCGCAGCCATCATCGACGCCCGGGGGGCAAGTTCGGCGGCAAGCGCAGCCAACGCGACCGTGGAACACATGCGGGATTGGGTCCGCGGGACGCCCGAGGGCGATTGGGTGTCAATGTCGGTACCTTCCGACGGCTCCTACGGGGTGCCCGAGGGCCTGATCTCATCATTCGCGTGCACGACCTCCGGTGGCGCCTACCAGATCGTGCAGGGCCTGAAGATCAACGACTTCTCCCGCGGCAAGATCGATGCAAGCGTGGCCGAGCTCATCGAGGAGCGCGACGCGGTCCGAGCGCTTGGTCTGATCGACTAGCGACGCTGTGCGAGCGTTGGCGACCCTGCACGGGGAGCCGGGCTGACATAGAGCGCCAGCCTCACCGAGCGGAGCGAGCGATGGACACCGCGCGAGGCGTTCTTCCTCTGCGAGCGACGACGGCGGCGGCGGATTCCACGCGCGATGCGCGAGCAGCTCAGAAATTGTGCGTCACACTTGTTCCCATGACTGAAAGCCAGCAACCGAACCCGTTCAGCCGCGAGGCGTCAGAACCCACAAACGGGCTCAGCGCCAATCCGAACCCGGGCTCGGCAACGCCAGCGACATACGGTCCGACCGGTGGTGAATCGCCCGATCAGTACGCGGGTGACTGGCCCTCCTACCCTGCGAGCGACCCTTACCGACGGCCTGAGGCCGACCCGTACCCGACGCCCGGCGAGTCCTACGGCAACCCAAACGCCAACTCGATATATGCGGGGCCAGAAGTTGGCTTCGCGCCGCAGCCGCCCCCACCGTACGGTGATTTTGGCCACAACTATGGACAGCCGGGCGGATATGACAGCACTCCTTACGAGGCCAACCCGTACAGGCCGGCCTTCGGTGCAGTGAGCCCGTACGGCGCCGCGCCGGAGGTCACGCCGACGCAGCAGCATCCGCAAGCAAACTTGGCGCTGATCCTCGGCATCCTTGGCACCGTCTTCGGAATGAGCTGCATCGTCGGCGGTCTGGTGGGAATCGGTGGCATCGTCGTCGGGCGGCGCGTTCGCAACGAGATCGACCGGGAACCGGGGCGCTACACGGGACGCTCGCAAGCCGTTGGCGGCATTGTCACCGGCATCATCGGGGTATCGATCTTCACTCTGGTGACGGTATTGATCGTGCTCGCGGTGATCGCTGGCATTGCGAGCACGGACTTCTAGGCGGCTTGAGAAGTCGCGGGGCGGACTTTCAGCAACTTGCCACAAGTGACTGGTGCCAACGGCCCGCCGCCAGATGAGGAACAATATTGACCATGACTAACCCGTACGACGAAAATCCACAGGCGCAGCCGAGCCCGCAAACGCCCTCCGGTCAGCCGGGACAATATCCCCAGGGCGGCGGGCAGCCGGCACCATACGGCCAGCAGTCACATATGCCATATGGCCAGCCCTACGGCACACCTCCGCAGGAGCACCCGCAGGGAACCTTGATCTTGATCTTCGGGATACTCGGAATCTTCATCACAATCTTCGCGCCCATCGCCTGGTACCTCGGAAACAAGGCCAAGGAGGAAATCCAAGCGTCGGGCATCCAGTACTCGAATGAGCAGAACGTCAGCATTGGCCGGATGCTCGGCAAGGTCTTCACGATCATCGCCATCGTGTCCATTGTTCTCTTGATCATCTTCTGGATCGTGATCGCCGTCGTCGCAGGAACCCAAGGCGGCTGAGTCGTCTGAGCTGCTCGCGCATCGCGCTTGAAATCCGGGCGATTCTCGATGCGCGCAGCTGAATCGCTTGAGCTGCCCGCACAGGGCAAGCAGCTCAGCGACCTTCCGGCACCACAATCGCCAGGGCGATGATTGCCGCGCCAGCGACTGCAAGAACTGTGACATCGAAGGCCTTCGTGCGCACCTGAAGCAGCCCGGCATCCCGGCTCGGCAAGGCAATCCGTTCCACGGCGCCGACCCCTAGGGAAGCGCCGATGAGCAGGCAGCCTAGGCGCCACGTGGACTCCCCGAGAATGCTGACCACCAGGCCAGCGAGTACACCGATCACCACGACCAACAGGGGCCACTGCCGGAGTGATCTTGCTGCGGCGCTCGTGTCAGGCCGCGGCACGAGCCACCAATTGTTCGGCACGTTCCACGACGTTGCTGAGCAACATCGCTCGGGTCATCGGCCCGATGCCGCCCGGCATAGGCGCCACCCAGCCGGCAACCTCACGTACGCTCGGATCAAGATCACCGACTAGCCGCCCGGCCTGGGTACGGGTGATGCCGACGTCGACACAGACTGCGCCCGGTTTGATCATGTCAGCGGTGAGGAGTCCTGGCCGTCCCGCGGCAGCAACGACGATGTCAGCCTGTCGAGTGTGCCGGGACAACTCTAGGGTCCCGGTGTGGCACAGCGTGACGGTTGCGTTTTCGCTTTTCCGCGACAGCAGCAGTCCCAGCGGCCGGCCGACCGTGGTACCTCGGCCGATGACGCAGACCTCCGCACCGTTGAGCCCGATGCCATTGCGGCGGAGCAGTTCGACGACGCCACGCGGAGTGCAGGGCAAAGGGCCGGGCACTCCCAGCACCAGCTTGCCGAGGTTGACCGGATGCAAGCCGTCAGCATCTTTCTCGGGATCGACCAGCGCGAGTGCGGCGTTGTCATCCAGACTGGCCGGAAGTGGCAGCTGGACGATATAGCCGGTGCAGGCAGGGTCGGCGTTCAGCTCGGCGATTACCGATGCAAGCTGATCTTGTGAGGTTGTGTCGGGCAATTCCACTTGGATCGAGGCGATGCCGACCTGGGCACAATCCCGGTGCTTACCCGCGACGTAGGAGCGGCTGCCGGGATCGTCACCGACGAGCACGGTACCGAGACCCGGAATGATGCCACCCTCGGCGAGCGCGGACACCCGATCTTTCAGCTCAGCCTTGATGGCCTCGGCCAAGGCTTTGCCGTCAAGAATCCGCGCTGTCATGTACACACCTCAATTGCTCAGAGTCAGTGGAAGAAGTGTCGCGCACCGGTGAAGTACATGGTCGCCCCAGCGGCTTGAACCGCTGCGATAACGTCCCCGTCGCGTACCGAGCCGCCCGGCTGCACAATAGCCGACACCCCGGCGGCCAGCAGGATCTCAGGCCCGTCGGCGAAGGGGAAGAAGGCGTCGGAGGCAGCGACGGAACCCGCAGCACGCTCCCCCGCCCTTTGCACGGCCAGCCGGCAGGAGTCGACGCGATTAACCTGCCCCATCCCAACTCCGACGGAGGCCCTGTCCTGTGCGAGCAGGATCGCGTTCGACTTCACCGATCGTGCCGCCTTCCAGGCGAACTCCAGATTCGCCAGCGCCTCCTCTGAGGCCGGTAGACCGGCAGCCAGCTGCCAGTTGACTGCCCGATCATGATCAGAGTCCACGCCGTCGGCATGCTGGACCAATAGCCCACCGTCGATGCGCCTGCTCTCAATCCCACCGCGCGCGGGCGGCTCGACTACAAGAATCCGGAGATTCTTCTTGGCGGCGAGCACGTCGACCGCCCCAGCGGCGTACCCGGGGGCGATGATCACCTCGGTGAAGATCTCCGCGACTTGTCGCGCCATGTCCAGGCTGACCGGCCGATTGGCCGCTACTACGCTTCCGTACGCCGAGACCGGATCGCAGGCATGGGCCTTTCGATGTGCCTCGGCTATGTCTAACCCCACTGCGACACCACATGGGTTCGCATGCTTGACGATCGCGACGGCAGGCTCGTCGAAATCGCCGGCGCATCGACGGGCGGCATCAGCATCGACGTAGTTGTTGTACGACATCTCCTTGCCGTGCAGCTGATGCGCACTCGCCAGGCCGCGGGTGGTTCCGCTGGTCCGGTAAAGCGCTGCCGGCTGGTGTGGGTTTTCCCCATACCGAAGTCCGCTGACCTTCTCCCAGGTGCCCCCAATCCACCGCGGGAAGCCGGTGCCGTCACTGAGATCAGTCACCACGCTGCCCATCCAGCTCGCCACTGCCACGTCGTAGGTGGCTGTGTGCACGAAGGCGGCCGCCGCCAGGGCTTGCCGCTCCGACAAGGTGAAACCGCCCGCGTCCAGAGCTGTCAGGAGCTGCGGATATTGCGCCGGCGAGGTGATGACAGCTACCGAGGCCTGGTTCTTTGCCGCGCTGCGGACCATCGCCGGGCCACCAATGTCGATCTGGGAGATGCAGTCCTCCGGGGGCGCTCCGGAAGCTACCGTCGCGGTAAACGGATACAGGTTGCTGATCAACAGATCGAACGGCTCGACACCAAGCTCGGCGATCTGCGCGCGATGCGACGCCAGCCGCAGGTCGGCGAGCAAACCGGCATGGACCATCGGGTGCAAGGTCTTGACGCGACCGTCCAGGCACTCAGGAAATCCGGTGACCTTCTCGATTGGGGTAACCGGTAGACCTGCCTCGGCGATCGTCTCGGCCGTTGAACCTGTGGAAACGATTTCTGCCCCCGCCTGAACCAACGCATCTGCCACCAGGAGTAGGTCCGTCTTGTCATAGACCGAGACCAAGGCGCGTTTGATCGGACGTCGGCTCACGTCATCCCCATTGACTAGATCGGTCATGTCCAGAGCACCTTCCTGTCAGCGACTCGCCAGCTCCGGGTGATGAGTTGGTGGGTGATTGTGACGAGCAACTCGCGCTCGGCGACCTTGATCCTTTCGTGCAAAGTCTCCACTGTGTCATCATCGGCAACCGGCACTGCCCGCTGATCAAGGATCACGCCACTGTCTATCCCCGCATCCACTAGAAACACGGTGGCACCAGTGATCTTGACCCCGTACGCCAGCGCGTCGCGAGGACCATGCGTTCCAGGAAACGAGGGCAGCAAGGTTGGATGCGTATTGATCATTCGACCTTCGAAGCGAGCCAGGAACTCCGGCCCCACAAGCTTCATGAAGCCGGCACTGATCACCAGATCTGGCTGGTATGCGGCAACGTCTTCAGTCAGCGCCAGGTCCCAGTCCGCCCTACCGGCGTGATCGTGCAGCGACTCGACGAAGGTTGGAATGTTGGCACGCATCGCCCGCTCCAATCCTTGGATACCGGGGCGATCCGAGCCGACGGCCACGATCTTTGCGCCGTACGCTGGGTCGGCGCACGCATCGATCAACGCCTGGAGCAAGGTGCCGCTACCCGAGACCAGCACCACGAGCCGGGCTGCCCGGCCTAGTGTCGTGTCTCCTGAGTTCCTTTGCGGGTGGCGTCGTTCAGGTGCGTGCATCGCAAGGCCGACGAGGGCGGAATACCGGGTCGTATGCCGACTGCGGAGAACGCCGCGAGGTGCGTGCCTGGGCGGTGCGAACCGTAAAGAGACTTAGGAAACACGACACTGGGTGCGTAGCGGCGAGGGGCTCGGGCACGACGCACAGCCTAGCGACCGGCTCGGCCGGCCCATCCCAAGGCCAGACCGGTGACCAGGCCAGACAAACCCATCGTGGTGCTGGCCATCACCAGCAGCGGAAACAACCGCGGCCCCAAATCAGCGAGCCGGAGGGTGCCCAGGTCACCGCTGGCCACCCAGGCCAGTCCTGCGAAGGCCGCGCCCGCGAGCAAGCCGCAGAGTCCGCCTGCCAGGCTGGCTCGGTCGAATCGGGGCACGGGCCCGGAACCGAGCACCATCCAGCACGCGGATGCTCCAGCGACGGCGCCAGCAGCAAGCCACCAGAGTTGCGTGAGGTCGCCAGGG
>JBKOUS010000064.1:0-7666 GCA_046723505.1 Actinomycetota bacterium | reverse complement strand
CATGGCCTGACGGGCTCCGGCTGCCACGATGTCGGCGACCTCCCCAGGTGCGCGGGCGCGCAGATTGCGGTCCTCGCGCACGATCAGCACGTCGAAATGCCGTGCCGCCTCGCGGCCAAGTTCGCGCATGTCGTCGTTCCGGCGATCGCCGGCAGTGGCAATGACGCCCGTCCGGGAAATCCGTCCAAGATCGTTCGTCGACTCCAAAGCGTCCCCGGTCTTGTCCACGAAATCACCGAGCATGATCATCCCCGGGACATTGTGGCAGTAGTCGACGATGACGGTTCGGCCCGCAACGCTTACCTCGTTGAGCCGGCCAGGGGAGAGGTAGTAGTTGGTCGAGAACGTCCGTAGACCTTGCCGGATGTCATGCAGGGAGGCGCCTGCCGCAAAGGCCGCGGCAGCAGCCGCCATGGAGTTTTGAACGTTCATGATGGCACGGCCCCCGAAGGTCGCCGGCAACAGATGGGTCCAGGCCAGCTGCATGGAGCGGCGACCCTCCTTGACGACGATCATGTCGCCAAGATCGCTGTGCTCCACCACTACCGCTCGGCCACCCCGACGGCAATGATCATCAACCGAGTCACGGATTTCGCTACCCGGCTCGGCCATGGTGAACCAGACGATCCGGCCGGCGCAGCGTCGGCGCATGGCGCGGACCAATGGATCATCGGCGTTCAGCACAGCGAAGCCGTTTCGCGGCACAGCCTCCACAATGACTGCCTTGACGTCGGCCAGCTGCTCGAGCGTGTCGACTCCTCGCAGACCCAAATGGTCGGGCTGCACGTTCAGCACCACGCCAACGTCATTGCGCTCATAACCCAGGCCCTCACGCAGGATGCCGCCACGTGCCACCTCAAAAACCGCAAAGTCAACGCGCGGATTCTGCAGGACCATCCTCGCCGACCTCGGTCCTGACGCGTCCGACCGGATGAGCAACCGCTCATCCACGACGACACCGTCAGTCGAGGTCATGCCGACCCTCTTGCCAATGCCCTTGAAGATGTGGGCGATCATCCGCGATGTCGTGGTCTTGCCATTGGTCCCGGTGACAGCAACGATCGGGATCCGGCTCGGGGTACCGGGCGGGAACAGCATGTCGACCACCGGCTTCGCCACGTATTGCGGGTCACCGATCGTCGGATGGGTGTGCATTCGGAAACCGGGTGCGGCGTTCACCTCGCAAATCCCTCCGCCGGTCTCGCGTACGGGCTGTGTGATATCTGGCGCAATGAAGTCGATGCCCGCGATGTCCAGCCCAACCACCTGCGCCGCCTCTTCAGCGATCTCGATGTTCTCCGGGTGTGCTTCGAAGGTGCGGTCGATCGAGATGCCACCGGTGGACATGTTCCCGGTCAGGGTCAGCTTGATCATCTTGCCCTCGGGCGGCACGTTGTCCATGCCATACCCCTGGGCCCCTACGAGATCGATGGCAGCTTTGTCGATCTTGATCCTGGTCAACACCTTTTCGTGGCCCACGCCACGGCGGGGATCGGCATTGGTCTTGGCAACCAGCTGATCAATGGTCAACGCGCCGTCACCGATGACGTGGGCTGGCACTCGCTCGGCGATAGCGGCGATCTTGCCGTCGATCACCAAGCATCGGTAGTCGCGCCCCGTCACGAAGGTCTCGACGATCACCGAGCCGCCCCGTGACTCCGACTTGGCAATGTCGAACGCGCGGCGCACGTCCGCGTCACTGCGCAGATCGAGCATGACGCCGCGTCCATGGTTACCGTCGAGCGGCTTGAGGACCACGGGGTAGCCGATGCGGCTGGCCAGCCGGACCGCATCGTCGAGGGTGCGCACCGATTGCGACCGAGGAACTGGCAGTCCGGCAGCCGACAGCAGCGCCAGGGTGAGTTCCTTGTTGCTGGCGATGTCGACTGCTACCGACGACGTTTGGGAGGTCATGGTCGCCCTGATCCGTTTCTGATGGACCCCTTGGCCGAGCTGGACCAGGGATGCGGTGTTGAGCCGCAAATAGGGAATGTCGCGGCTGACCGCCTCCTCAACGATCGCCTGGGTAGACGGCCCGAACGCGGTCCGCTCCCCGCGGACGATGAACTGCTCCAGGGCTTCATCGAAGTCGAAGTCCGGGTCATGGACGATCAGGTGGTTGACCAGCCGGACGGCGAGCTCACCAGCGGCAAGCCCTACCGACTCGTCGTAGTAGGCGTAGATCACGTTGTAGCGGCCGCGCTCGCCTTTAACCTGCCGTGTCTTGCCGCGGCGCATGTCGTGGCCGACGGCCTGCTGCAGCTGCAGCGCCACATGCTCGGCTACATGGCCAACCCAGGTGCCCTCGGAGAGCCGCTCCGCGAAGCCGCCTCGCCGGCCGCGACTGCAGGTGTGGTTCATCAAGCCCGGCAGCCGCTCCAGCAACGCGTCGGCGAAGCCGGGCAGTTTGTCGGTCGGGAAGTCTTCGAGCACGCCGAGATCGACAACGAGCTGGATGGCAGGTTCGTAGTGCCAGATGTTCGGACCGCGGAAGACCCTGCTAGAGATGATCTTGAGATCAGGGGCTGGGATCGGCGCAGCGCTCTCGGTCACGAATGCTCCTCACAAATCCCTCTGCGAGCGTCGGTTGGCGCCACGGGCGCCGCGCGAGCAGAGGCAATCAACAGAGATCGGCTTGCTGCGATCCTGCCACTCCTCGGCGCGTACGGCTCGAGCGGTCAGTCGGCAGGAGAGAAGAGTGGAGGAGGCCTGAATCGGCATGAGTCGCAACGCAGATCTACGTTGCCGCCAGCGCGGAGCAGGTGTGGGCGGAAACCGTTGCATCCTGACCGGCATGAAATTCAGCTAGCGCTCCCTGTTGCGACGCAGTTGACTGCGGTAAGCGGCCGACGCACCTTCGGCGGCGACCTCACGCGCGACACCACGCAATTCGGCCTCAGCCGCATGTGCCTGCAGCACCTCGGGATCCGGGACTGCTGTTTGATGGGCAAGCAAGGTGCGGCTGGTGAGATCGAATTCGCTTCCCGCAGGCAACACGTGGAGGACCGCCCCAGAGACCAGCAGCGGACTTGTGCGTTTGGCTACGAAGGCGTTGGAGACCAGTTTTTGCCCATCGACCACCGTGACCGCACCCCGGCCGATGACTTCGAGCCGGCTTCCGTCGTGAATGACGGCGGCCGTGTCCTCGTCGACGCCCAGGCCGAGTAGCGAGGGCGACTGAGCGACCAAGGAAAGCAGCCGTCCGTAGCGGTTGCGCTGTTCGAAGTGCTGGTCGATCACCACGCCGCGGAGCAAGCCGAGCCCGGCGGACAGCTGACTCATTCGCTGTTTGGGTGTGGCGCCGCCGGCACCGAACGCGATCATGTGCTCAGCCAGGACGCTGGCACCTGCCGACGTTCCCCCAACCACGGTGCCACGCTGATACGCCTCTCGGATTGCGTCCCCGAAGGGGGTTCCGGTGATGAAGGAGCTCAACTTGAGCTGGTTGCCGCCGGTCAGGAAGACGGCGCTGACGTTGCCGAGCGGCTGAACCAGATCAGGGTCGTGCGCTTGCGCGCGACTCTCCGGACGCAGCGAAATGACCGAACTGGCGCCCAGCGATAAGAAGACACCTTTATAGACCTCGACCACCTCTGCACCAAGCGATGAGGCCGATGAAACGACTGCAATCTGCGCCTTTGAACCGCCAGCCGCAGCGACGAAAGCCTCCAGTACTCGCCGTCGTCGCAGCCTGGCCTCGGCGCCCCCGATCGCGAACAAGGTGCCCGACATAGTGTTACGGGTGAATCCAGCCGGCAATCGCCTGATCAAGCGCACTACCCATGACCTCACGATCCGGATCGATACCAGTCCAGAGCTCGATATTGATTGCCGCTTGGTTGAGCAGCATTCCCCGACCGTCGAGGGTTTTCGCGCCTGCCTTACGCGCCCGCCGCAGGAACCCGGTGTCGGGCGGATTCGGGATCACATCGCACACCACCAGGTTCGCTGGAATGGAGTCGAATGCGAGCGGCACCTCTGCTGAGCCTGGAAGCCCCAGCGCCGTCGCGTTCACAACAACGGTGGCGGACTCAGGCACCGTCAGCTCCTCCCGCCACTCGACCGCCGTGCAGGCGCCGGACATCTGCGTGTCCACCAGGGCAGCAATCTCGGCTGCCTTGGCGGAGTTGCGGTTCGCGACCCAAATCTCAGATGCTCCGGCGAGCGCAAGCTCGACGACTATCGCGCGCGCCGCGCCTCCGGCGCCGAGAACGAGTACCCGCTGTCCCGCCGGTTCGGCAACGGTGCGCAGCGAAGCCAGAAAGCCTTGGCCGTCGGTGTTCTCCCCAATCCATCGGCCGTCGCGACGTACCGCGCAGTTCACCGCCCCGATGAGCTGGGCTGACTCGGCGAGCTCATCAAGCAGTTCGACAACTGCCACCTTGTGCGGGAGCGAGCAGTTGAAGCCGATCCAGCCCATGGCCGTCGCACCCCGTACCGCATCTGCGAGGTCCACCGCGGCCACGTCGCAGTTCACGTATCGGGCGTCAATGCCGTGGTGCGCATACGCCGCCTCCATCATCGCGCCGGTCGGGTTGTCGGCCGCCGGTGTCGAGAACGATCCAGTGAGAGCGGGGAGCAGAGACATGTGGGCAGCGTAATGGACGCTTAGGGCAGCCAGCTCACGGCCGAACCGAGCGCCTCGACTGCTTTCGCTCGAACCCGGCGCAGTTCCGCGGCGCGACGGTCGGCCTCGAAGGAGGAGATGCGTGCTCCGTCGTCAAGCAAAGCGGCGTCGCAAGCCGCGAGCAGCCAGGCCGCTCGCTCGACAGTAGCTCGCTGGCGCGTGCTATAGCCGGGGGCGAGCATCACCCCACTCGCGAGCGCCGGTCGAGTGCCGGCGGCGACCTCGAGCCGCGACAGCATCGCGGCTGCCTCAATGAGCACCTCGTTCAAGGCCTGCTCGGCCTCATTTGGGCTACTCGGAGAGAGCGGTCGCTCCGCGGCGAAGATTCGCCATTGGATGGCCTGGCCGACCCTTATCGGCACCAGCCCGACGCCAGCTGTGCTCGCCACCACGGCTTCGCCTTCGTCCAGCGCGGCGAGGTTGAAGGGGGCCGGACCACGGAGTGGGGCAAGGGATCCTGGCACTGGGAGCGCGAGGAACCATCCCTGTGGCTCCACGGCGCGCAGCGCCTCCAAGCCGGCATCGAGTGTTGATGCTTGCAGCGGATCGAGGCCCAGGGCACCGTCCGGATCAACAACATGATGGGCGACGTCGCGACCCAGAATCGCTCGCTCGGCCTGCTCAATGGGCTGTTGGCCTCTGATCATCGAGTTCAGGTTCGCGGTCATGCGCACCGAGGGCAGCGAATCCATCGCCCCACGGTACGTGTGTCAAGGCTGGCTCCGCTGGCTGCCGTTGAACTGTAGGTTGAACCCATGGCAGCTGTCGTGGATCTGGCTGGCGTGAGCATCGTTCGGAACGGTTCCACCTTGATCAACGACATCAATTGGGAGGTAGACGAGTCCGACCGATGGGTCGTGATCGGTCCGAACGGCGCGGGCAAGACGACCTTGCTGCAGGTGATCTCGGCGCAGATCCATCCCTCGAGTGGAGTGGCCGGGTTGCTTGGTGAGGTCCTCGGCACCGTCGACGTCTTCGACCTGCGACCCCGCATCGGTCTGACGTCTGCTGCGTTGGCAGAGCGCATCCCGCGGGGGGAGCGGGTCCATGACGTGGTCGTCTCCGCTTCGTATGCGGTGCTCGGTCGCTGGCGGGAGCAGTACGACGAGCTGGATCACGAACGAGCCGACGAGCTACTCGCCCAGCTGCACATAGACCGCCTCGCCGACCGTACATTCGGCACCCTCAGCGAGGGCGAACGCAAGCGCGTACAAATCGCTCGCGCACTGATGACAGATCCTGAGTTGTTGCTCCTCGACGAGCCCGCCGCAGGCCTGGATCTGGCTGGCCGCGAGACGCTCGTCAATACCCTCGGCGAGCTCGCACAAGATCAATACGCCCCCGCAACGGTGCTGGTGACCCATCACGTCGAGGAGATTCCGACCGGCATCACCCACGTCATGCTGCTCAAGGGCGGGAGCATCGTGGCCTCCGGTCCGCTCCACGACACCTTGACAGCCGAGAACCTCACAAAGACCTTCGATGTCGAGCTGAGTCTGGCCGAGGCCGACGGTCGATGGTCCGCTCGGGCTGTTTAGCTGGACTGGCACCATTGAAGAACAAATCAATCCGCACTGCGAGCGCCGGTCGCGCAAGCAGTGCCATAAGAATCGCGTCTGGAGACCACGATGGAGGTGAACTTGACCGACTGGCTGGGTGAGAACTCCTGGGCGATCTGGCTGAGTCTCGCTTTCCTCCTTGGCATCGCCGAGATCATGTCGCTCGACCTGGTTCTGATCATGCTTGCCGTGGGGGCGCTCGCCGGCGCCGTGGTGGCGTTGCTGGCGCCTTCGCTGTGGTGGCTGCAGATCCTGGCCGCGACCGCCGTCAGCATCAGCATGCTGTTGCTGCTCAGGCCAACGTTGCTCGCCAAGGTGCGCAACATGCCCGGCTATCGATCATCGGCGGCAAAGATGGTCGGCAGCAGCGGGGTGGCGGTTTCACAGATCGACAGATCTGGCGGCGAGATCAAGGTGGACGGCCAGAGCTGGACGGCGCGTCCCTATTCCTCGGACGTGGTGATCGAGCAAGGCACCGAGATCGAGGTCTATGAGATCGACGGAGTCATTGCTGTCGTCTACCCGAAGCACGGGCAACTCCCCTAGAGAGAAGGAAGATCGTGGAGCTCGCGTCCTTGATCGTCGTCTTGGCCATTGCGCTGGCGGTGATCTTCTTCATAGCCAACTCGGTCCGGGTGATTCGCCAACAGCGAGTCGGTGTGGTCGAGCGGCTCGGCAAGTTCAAGCGCACGTTGGACCCGGGGCCCCATCTGGTAGTGCCGCTGTTTGACAAAGTCCGTTACAACATGGACATGCGGGAGAACGTGGTACCGTTCCCGCCCCAGGGTGTGATCACCGAGGATAACTTGATGGTCAACATCGACTCGGTCATCTACTTCCAGATCATCGACCCGGTCCGTGCGGCATATGAGGCCCAGGATTACATCAAGGCGATCGAGCAGCTGACCATGACCACGTTGCGCAACATCATCGGTGGGCTTGATCTTGAAGAGGCTCTTACCAGCCGCGAGGAGATCAACCAGCAGCTGCGCCTGGTCCTCGACGAGGCGACGGGTAAGTGGGGGATCAAGGTCAACCGCGTCGAGCTGCGCGCGATCGACCCCCCTGCGACGATCCGGGACGCAATGGAAAAGGGTGCCCGGGCAGAGCGGGACAAGCGGGCAGCAATCCTGCTTGCCGAGGGTCAACGGCAGTCGCAGATTCTATCCGCGGGCGGTGAGAAGGAGTCCGCGATCCTGCGGGCACAGGGCGACCGCGAGGCTGCCGTACTCCGGGCCCAGGCCGACCGGCAAGCGAAGATGCTCCGCGCCGAGGGCGAGGCCCAGGCAATCACTACCGTCTTCGGCGCCATTCATGCAGGTCAGCCCGACCAGGCCCTGCTCGCTTACCAGTACATGCAGATGCTGCCGGCGATCGCTCGCGGCGACGCCAACAAGGTGTGGGTCGTTCCCAGCGAGCTGAATGATGCATTGAAGGGCCTCGGCAGCGTGGTCGGGAAGGCCGTCTCATCCGAAATTCC
>JBKOUS010000025.1:0-15803 GCA_046723505.1 Actinomycetota bacterium | reverse complement strand
CGCAGTTTCGCGTTCAGATCATGAGCCCGTCGCCCAGCAGCTCTCGATCGGTCGCGGAGCTTGGTGCGCACCGCGCCACCAGCGGCCCGGATCCGTCGCCCGGTCGCTGCGATCCGGTTGACCGCCTTGGCCAACAACCCGGAGTCGGTCGGATAGGACACATTCGATGGCACCACCGTGGTGTCGACCCGCATCCGGGTGCACCGCAACAGCTTCGCCTCCGCGGCCTTGGCCAACAACGCCTCGTTCAGCCCCTCGACCGCGGCCGAGCCGCACCGAGTGGTCAGCTTCATCAGCGTGGTCGGATGCGGCACCGGCTGATCGATGCCGATCCGGCAGAACTGCCGCCAGGTGATCGAATCCGTCACCTCCCGACACAACGACTCAAACCCCAGCCGATAACGGAACTTCAAAAACATCAACCGCAGATAGGTCTCCATCGGCGTCGACGGCCGACCGATCCGCGGGTCGAAGAACGGCACGAACGGGCCGAAAAACCTCAGGTCGTCTAGCAAGACATCCACCCGAGCCAACTCCTCGGGAAGTCGCCGCAGCTCCTCCGGCAAAATCGCTTCCCACAACGTCAGCTGATCAGCTACCGTGCGCAACATGGATGGTCTCAATCCCTTCTAGCCCAAGGGGTTGAGACCATTCTCCCTTGTCAGACACACATTCACCGCTCGACACGCCTCGACTTTTTCAGGTCGAAGTAACTAGCGTCGTATGACTAGTGGATATTGATGTCGCTGAGCAAATCCTGCCGGGTCAGCACACCGACGGGCTTACCGTCGTCGAGGACCAGCAAGGCGTCACAGCTCCTCAGTAGCTCGACCGCATCGGCGACCGGCTCGGTCACCCCGAGCATCGGAAGTGACTCCTCCATCACGCGGGCCACGGCGTCCGCTGGACGCACGCGGTGACTGAATAGCGAATCCAAGAGTCCGCGTTCGCTGACTGAACCGACGACTTCGGCGGCCATCACGGGCGGCTCGGCACGAACCACCGGCATCTGACTAACGCTGTACTCACGCATGATCGCGACGGCTTCGGCGACTGTCTCATTCGGGTGGGTATGGACCAGAGACGGCAGGTTGCCGGACTTCTCGCGCAGCACATCGCCGACCACTCGTACCAATTGGTCGGATCGCGGCGCGAAGCCGTATCGAGTAAGCCAGGTATCGCTGAACACCTTGGTGAGGTAGCCGCGGCCGGAATCGGGCAGCAGCACCACGATCACCGCTTCGGGATCGCCGATCTCATGCGCCAGCCGGATGGCCGCCGCGGCCGCCATACCCGATGATCCGCCGACCAGGAGCGCCTCCTCCCGCGCTAGCCGGCGCGTCATTGCGAAGGAGTCCGCGTCCGACACTTCGATCACCCGGTCACAGACGGTGGGATCGTAATTGGCCGGCCAGAAGTCCTCGCCGACCCCCTCGACGAGATAAGGCCGACCGGTCCCGCCGGAGTAGACCGAACCCGATGGGTCCGCGCCGATGATCTTGACACGGCCGTCGGAGACCTCCTTCAGGTAGCGACCTGCCCCGCTGATCGTGCCGCCGGTGCCGATCCCGGTAACGAAGTGGGTGACCTTGCCCTCAGTCTGCTCCCAGATCTCAGGCCCTGTGGTCTCGTAGTGGCTGGCCGGGTTGTTCGGGTTGCTGTACTGGTCGGGTTTCCAAGCTCCTTCGATCTCGCGGACCAGCCGATCTGAGACCGAGTAGTAGGAGTCCGGATGTTCCGGCTCCACAGCTGTCGGGCAGACGACCACGCGTGCGCCGTACGCAGTCAATACGTTGCGCTTGTCCTCGCTGACCTTGTCAGGGCATACAAACACGCATGCGTACCCCTTGGCCTGCGCAACCATTGCCAGGCCTACCCCGGTGTTGCCACTGGTCGGTTCGACAATCGTGCCTCCCGACTTGATCTTGCCCTCCCGCTCCGCAGCCTCGATCATCTTGAGCGCGATCCGATCTTTGACCGAGCCACCAGGATTCAGGTACTCCACCTTGGCCAGGACCAACGGCTTGGCGCCGTCCGTGGCCCGCGAGAGCCTGAGCAGCGGTGTGTGCCCGACAAGATCGATTAGCGAGTTCACGTACTCCACGCGCACGACTCTACGGCGCAATCCCATCTCGACCAGTCCGTGCCGCATGTGCCGTAGCCAGAGCACAGTGAGGGCCGCTGCTTCCCGTCGGAAGCGCGGCCCTCAAGTTGCGAGATGAGGCTTGCGGATTGCGTACGATCCGCTGGCCGGGGATTACCTGCGAAGGTAGGACAACAGGCGCAGAATCTCGATATACAGCCAGACCATGGTCACAGTCAGGCCGAATGCACCGCGCCAGGACTCACTCGCTGGGGCACCTATAGCGACACCCTGCTCGATGTAGTCGAAGTCAAGTACGAGATTCAGTACCGCGAGTGTGGCACCGATGAGGGAGAAGACGACAGCCAGCAGGCTAATTGCGCCGGTACCGGAGTCACGTAATCCCAGGTTGACGCCAAACAGTGCTAGTAGGAAGTTGATCAGCAGGGCCACCGCGAAGGCGACCGTTGCAATGATCACGACTCTCCGAAACTTCGGCGTAACGCGGACATTGAAGAACTTGTACGCCGCCAAGGTCACACCGGCCGCCGCGAACGTCCCGATGACCGCCTGAACAACGATGCCGCTGTAGTAACTCTCGAAGACCTTGCTGATCATGCCAATGAAGATGCCCTCAATGCCCGCGTAGAGGAGCACCAAACCCGGCGAGACCTTCCGCCGGAACGCGACGATCATGACAACGATGAAGCCGATGAGCCCGGAGGCGATCAGCGCCGGAAAGTAGAGCGTGTCTGGCACGAACTTCCACGCCAGGGCAGCCGCAACCACAAGCACGCCCATCGTGACGGCGGTCTTGGTGACAACATCGTCCAAGGTCATCCGGCCTTCAAGCGCCTCGACAGGCGCCTGCTGCGGGTAGCCGGGGTACTGGGAATAGCCGGCCTGCGGCTGACCGTACTGGTTCTGGTTGTACTGGGGTGGTGCTGCGGGTGTGAACGCGTCCTGTCTGGAGAGGATCGGGTTCGAACTGCGCAACATATATATGTCCTCCTGGTCAGGCGCCTCAGTTGGCGCGCTCATCAGTCTACTGAAGCGCCCGGCACCGGCGGTTTCTTCCGGCTTTGAAGCAGCTATGAGCTTGGTGTTGGAGTCTGCGAGCGACGACGAAGTCGGCGGATTCCCCAGCGCGATCCGCGCAAGCGGCAGCGAGCAATCGGACCCCGGATCGCGCGCCGCCGTGCTGAGGAGAAGCGAGTGGACACGCTTTTCCGTCTGCGAGCGACGACGAAGTCGGCGGATTCCCAAGCGCGATCCGCGCAAGCGGCAGCGAGCAATCGGACGCCGGATCACGCGCCGCCGTGCTGAGGAGAAGCGAGTGGACACGCTTTTCCGTCTGCGAGCGACGACGAAGTCGGCGGATTCCCCAGCGCGATCCGCGCGAGCGGCAGCGAGCAATTAGATACAGTGCCCCCGATGGGATTCGAACCCATGCTGGAGCGGGTTTAAGCCGCCTGCCTCTGCCATTTGGGCTACGGGGGCCGGATATCAATGGCGGGTGTGATCTTAGCTGTGCCCGAGTTAACGAGACGCCTCCGTGCTGGCCGTCGGTGAGGCGCCGCCCAGCCTGATCCGGGTTTCCACGGGCAGATTGGCCAGGTCACCGGTCGCAATACGGTCCTCGATCACGACCTTTGCATTCGGGCGGAAGTGAACCGGCTGCACTCCGGTAACCAAACCTGTGGCGTTGTCGCTGAAGTAGAAGTAGATGTCAGCGCTGATCAGCGGCGGGGAGAACGGTGTGCTGAAGGAGGTGAACGTCGGCTCTCGGACCCCACCTGCGGTGCCCTGCTGCATGCCGACCATCCATGACCCGTCGTCATGCATGATCACCGTCGGACCGGCCTGAGCATGGTAGTGACCCCAGAGCACCAACGGCGCCGGCGGATTCGGCGTCCTCATGATCACCCGCGCGGCGACAGGCTGATGGACCAGCATTACGTCGGTGCGCTTGTCGCGTGCGACGTCGACCAGCCTTTGCGCCAGCTCTTCTTCGCTTTCCGGCCGATCCTTGACGCGGTCGACGCTGAAGGGGATGTTGTGCTCTGGGTCATCGTCGCCGAGCACGCTGAGCCCGGCAGCCTCGACAACCTGGCCATCAAGCACAGTCATGCCGACACTTCTCATCTGAGCCTCTGTCACCTCGGAGTCATGGTTTCCGGTCGCCACCAGAAACGGCACCCGGTCGGGAATCGCGGCCTCCCGACGAACGCAGCCACGCTCCGCCGCAGTCCCATTAACCGTGTCATCCCCCGCGCTCAGCACTATGGCGGGTTGGGTCGCATGGGCCAACCGACCGATCAGTTCCGTCATTGCCTGGTTGCAATGCAGGTCGCTGAAACCAAGGATCATCGTTTCATCCGCGCCAGGTTCCGGTAGATCATCGAGCTGGGTCGACAGGCTTCCGGCAGCCGAGTCGACATAGTTCTTCACTGCACGTTGCTGGCGCGCGGTGAGCAACTTGATGCCTTTGATGCCGCGGTCGAGTACATCGGCCAGCAGCGGGCTGTCCACGGTGAGGGAGGAGAAACGACCACCGCCAGTAATGGACACGGGGTAGCGAGGATCCGTCTGTTTCGGCGGTATCAGGATGGATCCGACGACAAGCGCGACGACCGTAGCGTAAACCGCAACAGCGCGTCGCCTAGTAACCCGCGTGATCATCCACGGTGGCATGAGCTGGCGGCGAAGTCGCCAGATCGCGATACCGAGCAGCAGGACGGCCTCAGCCTTGAGCCCTTCCCGTACCGCGTCACGCCCCAAATGCTCGATGATGCCGGAAAGAGCGTCCCTTGGCTCGGCGTACAGGCTGGTGTAGGCGATCAGGGTCTGCTCCGAGAACAGCGAACTGGGATTCGCTGCCGCAGCACCGACACCCCCCACCGTGATGACGAGGCCAATCGGGCGTACCGGACTCTCCAGGTAGGCATTGCCGATGGGTCCCAGGTTCAGTTCGACCTCACCGCGGAAGTTGCTGGCGAACGTCACCCGATGCGGCCCCAGGTAGTCCTCCACTTGGGCGTGAGCGATGCCCCAAACCAGCGCGAATGGGGCGGCAGCCACGGCAGCAAGCAAGGTGAGCAACAGGGCCTTCCCGGCATCCAACACCAGCGCTCGACGGGAGCGCACCCGTGCCGCGTGCCGCGCCAGCACGCTCATCAGGGTTCGACGCTGCCCGCTCTCGGCCGGACCGCGGCCCTTGCGCGTAGCTCTGGGCCGGTTGGCGCCGCGCCGGAACGGCCAGCGAGCAGATGCCGGACCGTTCATCGATGCCCGACCTTACCTGCGCTTGTCTTTGGCTACAGATCTTGACTGTCGACGACCGGGCGTCTACGGCGTCACGAGCCGGCACCGTTGAGAGGCCCCAGATATACCTTCCTGGGGTAGATGGCGTGCGCACCAACCACCCGGTCAAGGAACAGCGTGCCGTCGCAGTGGTCGATCTCATGTTGTAGCGCGCGCGCCTCGAAGGCATCGGTGGTGATCAACGCCCGTTCGCCGCTCAGAGGAAGCAGGCCAGCTACGGTTACCTTTGTCGCCCGCTTCACATCACCGGTGAGGTCTGGCACCGACATGCAGCCCTCACGACCCTTCTCGTTGCGGCTGGCCTCGACGATTTCAGCGTTCACGAGCACGATCAGCCCGTGCGTCGTCCGGGTCTTCGGATGGGCCGAGACGTCGACGCAAAAGGCTTGTGCCGACACCCCGACCTGGGGCGCCGCGAGCCCCACACAACCCGGTGACACGCGCATGGTTGCGACGAGATCAGCGCAAAGCTGGACCACGATGGGGTCGGCAGGGTCGACGGGCACCCCCGAAACCGACAGCACCTTGCTTGGTGCATGAATCACGTCGAGCACCCGGCCGTCAGGCAGAGTCGGCAGCGTCACGTTCACAACTGGTCGTTCTCGATCAATCGCATGCTTGTATCCACACCCAACTCCGCAGACACTTCGGCGAGCCGAGTCTGGAGCGCCTCGACATCGGCCGATCCGGGTAAATCGACCTCGGCCAGCAACACATAAAGCGTCCCCGAGAGGCGGGTGGTCAGATCCGTGATGTTGCCACCCGCCTCGGCAATCACGCTAGCCAGCTGCGCGACGATCCCGAGCCGGTCGGCGCCGTGGACCGTCACCAGGTAGGTGGAGCCGAGCGGTGGAAACTGCGGTTCCTCCGGAACCTCGCGTACGGTGACGTCGAGCGAACCGTTGACGAGCGGTTGTAGCGCGGCCTCGATCTGGGCGGCGTTCGCCTCACCCGCGCAGATCAGCGTCATTGCGAAATGACCGCGCAACAGCGTCATCGAGGAGTCCTCGAGGTTCATGCCGCACTGCGACAACACTTTCGCAGCCTGAGCGATGATGCCAGGGCGGTCATGGCCGACAACCGTGATGGCAAGAGAGGTCATCGCGGCATTGTGTCACCGGTGGATGAGCTGCAGGGCGATCCCATCGAGAATGTCGGACTCGCTGATGATCAGCTCTGCTACATTCAAGCGGGCGGCAATGCGAGCCTCAACCAGCGCACCTCCGGTGATCACATCAGCGCGCCCCGGGTGCATTGACGGCAGCGCCCTTATCTCGTCAACCGTCATCCGGGCCAGCCGGTGGAGCAGCTCCTGCAGCGCCGGCAAAGGGATAACGGCACCGTGCACCTGCTCGCGGTCGTAGTGCTCCAGCTCCAGATACACTCCGGCCAGGGTTGTCGCGGTGCCACCGACCCCAATCCAGGTGCCGATCGAGGCGAACTCAACCCCGCTGCCCGCTAAGAGGTCGTCTACATACTCGGTGGCCCGTGCAAGATCATCATTTGCGACCGGGTTCTGCTTCAAGAACCGTTCGGTAACGCGCACCGATCCGATGTCGAGTGAGATCGCACGGTACATCTCGCCAGCGGCGCTCCCGGTGATCAATTCGGTGGAACCGCCGCCGATGTCCATCACCAGGACCGGCTGGCCCTTCGGGGTGATCCGGCTGAGTGCTCCGATGAAGGACAGGTGTGCCTCGGTGGCACCGCTGATCACGTCGGGCGGCACTCCCAGCCGTTGCCTGATGCCGGCGAAGAAGCTGTCGCGGTTCCTCGCATCCCGGGCCGCCGACGTCGCCACGAAGTGCACATTCGCAACGGGCACGTCCGCTTTCTTGATCAATTCCGCGTATTGATCAACCGCCGCGAACGTACGCTGCAGGGCGTCGATATGGAACTGACCGCTGGCATCGACGCCTTGGCCGAGCCTCACGATTTCGAGGCGCCGGTCCAGATCTCTCAGACCACCGGAGCTGTTGGGTTCCGCGATCAACAAACGGATCGAATTCGTCCCGCAGTCAATTGCGGCGACGCGCGTCACGAGGTCGTCTCCAAGCATGGACGAGTCCAGAACGCGCCCATGGTCTGCACGGCCTCGTCACCAAGCGGGTTGATGCCGGTTCCGGCGGCAAGCGCGTGAGCCACCAGAGCATGCAGACACTTCACCCGATCAGGCATCCCTCCAGCGCTGATACCGGCGATCTCCGGCACCGATTCCAGCCGCTCCCGGTCAGCCAGGTATTGCGCATGAGCTCGCCGATAGGCCAGCGCAAGATCATGATCATGGCTCAGTCGATCATTCATTTCGGCCATCAGGCCCTGCGACTCCATAGACGAGCAGGCTGCTACAGCCCGCGGGCAGGTGAGGTAATACGTCGTCGGGAACGGCGTACCGTCGGGCAGTCGCGGTCGAGTGACGACCACCGCTGGCTTGCGGCATGGGCAGCGGTATGCGACCCCGACCATGCCGCGTGGCGGTCGCTGCAGCTGCGTGGTAACGACCAACTCATCAGTGGCGGTCATGGGTTCGAGCACAGTCGTATTCTCTCAACCGACGGAGTTGAACGACTCGTGCTGCGAGCGTCGGGAATCGCGCGCCGGCGCACGGAGAAGGAGCGAGTGGAGGCGTTCTTTCATCTGCGAGCGACGACGGCGGCGGACTCACCGCGCGATGCGCGAGCAGCACACAAAAAGGGGCTACGCGGACATGGATCATCGCGCCGGTGTGGCAGTAGTGGGTAGCATCAACGCAGACCTGGCAGCCTTCGGCTCGCCCCTGCCGCGCCCTGGCGAGACGGTCATCGGTACCGACTTCTCGCTCGTGCTCGGCGGCAAAGGCGCGAATCAGGCGATTGCCGCCGTACGTGCGGGTGCACCAACTTACATGATCGGGGCTGTGGGCGATGACTTCTTCCGCGGCCTTACGCTGGGCGCGCTCGCCGACGAAGGCGTGGACGTCACCGCGGTTCGCGTCATCGACGGCTCAACTGGCATTGCTCATATCCGCGTCGACGCGCTCTCCGCTCAGAACGACATCATGATCATTCCAAATGCCAACCACCGGCTGAGCCCCGACGATGTTGAGAGCTCGCTCCGAGCACTCCGTGATCATGTTTCCGTCGTCCTAGTACAGCTGGAGGTTCCGCTTACGGTTGTGCAGCGGGTGGCTGAGGTCTGTCAGGAGTACGAACTGCGACTGGTCCTGGACCCGGCACCTGCGCAATCAATCCCTCCAGAAGTATGGCCGGGTGTCTTTGTGGTCAAACCCAACGAGCTCGAGGCCGAGGTACTGACAGGCGTGTCTATCACGGATCGAAGCTCTGCTGAGCAGGCAGCGCGATGGTTCCTTGATCGTGGTGTCAGCATGGCGATGATCACTCGCGGCGCTCTTGGCGTCATCCTCGTCGGGCCCGCCGGCGTCGCGGAATATCCTGCTTTCCCAGCGACGCCCGTAGACACGACTGCCGCCGGTGATGCCTTCTCAGGTGCACTGGGTGCGAGCCTGGCTCGCGGCGCTTCACTTCCCGTCGCCCTGGGCCGCGGCCTAGCCGCTGGGGCGTTGGCAGTCACTGTCCGAGGGGCCAGCCCAAGCCTGCCGACGGCAAAGGCTGTCGATGCCTTCTTGGCCGCTCTAAGCTGACTAGCGAGGTGTGGCTGAGGGTGTGCCGCTATTTGGCTGCGTTTTGACGGTGATCGTCTTCTCACTGACTTCGGACTTGACCGGCGCCGGCCGATCGGCGGCCTGGACCGACCCCCACAGCTTGGACCACCACGCGTCCTGCGCAGACTCATCCGGAGCAGTTTCCGCGGTGATATTGGCTCCCCCGCCCAGCGGCTTGCCGTCGGCGCCAACAACGGTGTAGCCGATCTCCCCCGGCACCACCCAACCCAGCCGTTCCCTGGCCTGGGTCCTCACGTACGTCTCATCGCCCCAGCGCGCTAGCTCGCCCTGCAGTTCACGAATCCGCTGTTGACGATCGGTAATCTCCGCATTGGTCGAAGCGATCTCGTGGGCCTGGGCAAAGTAGATGCGCAACGAGGTGGCGTACGAGATCGTCAAGATCAGCAGCACGACCGCGAGAGCGATGGCGCGGGCGGTCAGGCTGGATCCGCGGCGCAACAGCGGAGCGGCGGATTTGTCTGGTCGCGGTGTCGCTGCCTTCGGTGTACGCGCTGACGAGGAAGGCTTGCGTACCTCGCTGCGGGCTCGCGGGTTTCCCCGTCCGGGCCCTGGGCCGCCCGGGCGAGAGGTTGGCCGCGGACCGGATGGCACCGCGTCAGGCCTTGAACCTCGGGAACGCCGATGCGCCGGCGTAGCGGGCTGCGTCGTCGAGATCCTCTTCAATCCGCAACAACTGGTTGTACTTGGCTACCCGGTCGGTACGCGCCGGAGCGCCAGACTTGATCTGGCCGCAGTTAGTCGCCACTGCAAGATCAGCGATGGTAGTGTCCTCGGTCTCGCCGGAGCGATGGCTCATCATGCAGCGGAAGCCGGACCGGTGGGCCAGATCGACGGCATCCAGGGTCTCAGTCAGTGAGCCGATCTGGTTGACCTTGACCAGCAGGGCATTGGCGGCCTTCTCCGCGATGCCACGCTGCAGCCTGGATACGTTGGTGACAAACAGATCGTCACCGACTACCTGGATCTTGTCGCCGATCCTGCTGACCAGCGCGCTCCAGCCCGCCCAATCGTCCTCGGCCAATGGGTCCTCGATCGAGACGATCGGGAAGTCGGAAATCCACTGCTCGTAAATCCCCGTCATCTCATCGGCTGACCGCGGCGTGCCCTCGAACGTGTAGGTACCGGCGTCGAAAAACTCCGTGCTCGCGACGTCTAGTGCAAGCCCGATGTCGCTACCCAGCGTGAGTCCGGCGGATTGCACTGCCGTTGAGATGAGCTCGAGCGCGGCCACATTGGCGGGCAAGTTGGGCGCGAAGCCACCCTCGTCACCGAGGCCGGTCGCCAGTCCTTGCTTCTTCAGCACCGACTTGAGTGAGTGGTAGACCGTCGCACCCATCTCCAGGGCGTCCCGGAACGTCGACGCGCCGATCGGGGCGATCATGAATTCCTGAACGTCCACGTCGGAGTCGGCATGTGCTCCGCCGTTGACGATATTCATCATTGGCACCGGCAGCAGGTGGGCGTTCGGGCCGCCGATGTAGCGGTAAAGCGGCAGATCCGCGGAGTGCGCAGCTGCATGGGCGACCGCCAGCGAAACACCGAGGATGGCGTTGGCGCCGATCTTGGACTTGTTGTCCGTACCGTCGAGGTCCAGCATCGCCTGATCGACCAGCCGCTGTTCGCTGGCCTCGTACCCGATGAGCTCGGGCCCGAGTTGATCGATGACGCCCAGTACGGCCTTGCTGACGCCCTTCCCGCCGTAGCGAGCCTCACCGTCGCGAAGCTCGACCGCTTCGAAGGCGCCGGTCGAGGCACCTGAAGGAACAGCGGCCCTGCCCTCCGAGCCATCGTCCAGGATGACTTCGACCTCGACAGTCGGGTTGCCGCGGGAATCCAGAATTTCTCGCGCCCCTATGAACTCAATGCTCGCCACGAGCGCCGCCTTTCCAATGCTGTCCCGGAATCGCCGACAATCCACGCGCCCGGGCACTAGAAACCGATGTGGCCTCAGCCTATCGGCGCAGCAGCGCTCAGCGTTGGGCGCCGCACGCGCCAATGCCAGAATCGTTCGGCGAGCGCCTGATCCTCGGGAATCGCACTATTTCCGCTTGCGCAGCGTCCGGGCGTGGACCCAGTTGACGCCGACGATGCCGGCCCAGGAGACAGCCACCCCGATGATGCTTGGATCAACCTCGCTGGCGCTGATTGCTGTGATCGGGATGCCCATAACCATCGATACGATGGCCAACGCAAACTGCCGGCCCCGACCGGTCTGCTCAGCGGCTTGCGCGCGATTGGCGAACTCAGCCTGCTGCCGAAGCTCTGCGGCGCGCTCCTCCGCTAGATCCTCGACGCGTTCGGCGAGGTTCGCGGCGACATATTCGGCGTATTCGGGCCCGAGTTCCATCCGTGCCGCGAAGGCGGCCTCCGCATCGCGCCGCAATTCCTCGCTTGGCTTATGCGGCGGCCGCCGATATTGCGGTTGCACCGGATACGGAGCCGCGGGATTCAACGGGTATGGCTGAGCTGGCGGATTCTGCTGGGGATAGTTCTGTGGCGGGTAGTTCTGAGGGGGATAGTTCTGTGGCGGGTAATTCTGAGGTGGGTAGTTTTCGGGTGGGTGCGCCTGCGGGGCCGGCCGTTGCTGTGGGGGCTCGGACATGCCCACAGAATAGGCGACGGCTGCTAAGCCTGAGTTACGTCGTCGCGCGACGACTCGGCACGCCGAACCTGCGCCTCCAAGGCTCGTACCGCGTCACGAAGCGCCTGCTCGGGGTCGATTCCGGATGCGTGAGCACGGGCCGCCAGCGCCAGGATCTGGGCACCCACCTCCTCCGCCGTCGTCGGATCGTTGGGTAGCACGAGCTCCACCCGCCGGGATCGGGCTTTGCCGATGATCTTGTTGGCCCGGGCGAGGGCGGAGAGCTGCTCGGGAATTCCTTGTAGTGTCGAGGTGCGCCCCTTCTCAGCCGCCTTACGTTGCTCCCAGGTGTAGTGCAGGTCAATTGGTACCTCAGCGGTCGCAAAGACATAGGGGTGTCTGGAGATGAGTTTGTCGGCAATACCCCGGGCAACGTCCTCCACAGTGAAGCCGGGCGCCTGCTCGCTGGCGATCTCAGCGTGAAAGATCACTTGGAGCAGCAGATCACCGAGCTCCTCTCGAAGATGATCTTGGTCTCCAACCTCAATCGCTTCGACCGTCTCAGCGGTCTCTTCGATCAGGTACTGCACAAGCGACCGATGGGTCTGCTGGGCATCCCACGGGCACTCCTGACGCAGCCGCGCCATCACTGAGACCAGTCGCTGCAGCTCAAGTAGCGGCACTATGGCGTCTGGGTAGGCGCTGGTTCGGCCAGGGACGCCGACTTATCAGCGATGATCAACTTCTGCTTGGGATCCAGCACACCGAAGCGCGGGTTGAGAGTGACCTGCTGTTCGCTGACCGCGGCCAGATAAGCCGCGCTGCCGACCTTGGCTGAAACAATCTGCTGGTCGGCCAAGTCGTAGGCCACTGGTCGCCCTTTGGGCACGTTGAGCAGGCCAGCGAGGTTACTCTTCTTGATCAGCGCATCGCGCTCGCCGTCGGTGATCGTGATTTTGTTGGCGGCAGCTACGTTCTCCGCGATGAGCCCATGGATCATCGAGTTGACGATGGCAGCGCGGGACACCGCTTGGCCCTCTTGCAAGATGGTGCTGACTCCTTCCACAGCATCGTCCACTTGCTGCTCGGTAATCCTCGAGGTACCCACGTACGCCACAACGCTGGGGTCTGCTTTGGCACAGCCCGCCGCGAACAGTGTGATCACGACAACTCCCGCGAGCGCGACAGCGCGTCGGGCGCTCAGCCCTGGGCGAGCCAGAAACCTCATCAACCTTCCTTCAAACCACAACTTTCCTGCTCGCGCCTCGCGCTCCCAGGAAACGAGTACCGCAGGTGATCCTACGACACCTCTCCGAACCCTCGGCTGTCTGAAGGGCGCGGTGACTGCAAAGACTCTCGCGGCACGTTTCGACGGCTGTGATGAGAGACGCACGCATCATGACGTCGAAAAGATCTGGTTGATCACCTCAGTGACCCAAACCAGCAGATCGGCGTCTTGCATCGGCTGGCCGGCGTTAGCGGGCCGGGGCACCAGCACCGAGCCAACAGCGTCCTTGACCACGCTGCCGGGGTAGAGCCGCTGCAGACGTAGCGCCCGCGACTCGGGTAGATGGGCCGGAGCAAAGCGGATGAACCGGCCCTGCCCGACGATTTCAGTCAGCCCAGCAGACCGGGCGAGCAGCCGGAACCTTGCTACTTCGACGAGATTGAGCACTTCCGCCGGCGCCGTCCCGTAGCGGTCGTGCAACTCGGCGTCCACGGCCTTGACGTCGGCCTCGCTACGCACTTCAGCGAGCCGCTTGTACATCTCCAGCCGCAGCCGCTCGGATTCGATGTAATCGGTGGGCAGGTGAGCGTCGATGGGCAGCTCGATCCGTACTTCGGGTTCGGGCTGGGTCTCCTGACCTCGGAACTCCGCGACAGCCTCGCCTACCAGCTGGATGTAGAGATCGAAACCGACGTCGGCGATGTGGCCCGACTGCTGGCCGCCGAGCAGGTTGCCAGCGCCACGAAGCTCCAAGTCCTTCATCGCTATGGCCATGCTGGAACCAAGGTCGCTATGTGTTGCGATGGTGCTGATCCTGTCGTACGCGGTTTCGGTCAGTGGTTTGTCGGGCGGATAGAGGAAGTAGGCGTAGCCGCGTTCCCGTCCTCTGCCGACCCGGCCGCGTAGCTGGTGGAGCTGTGACAGACCGAGCAACTCGGAACGTTCGATGAGCAGCGTGTTGGCGGTCGAGATGTCCAGCCCAGCCTCGACGATCGTCGTACAGACCAGCACGTCGGCACGGCGCTCCCAGAAATCGATCATGACCTGTTCCAGGCGTTGCTCGCTCATCTGGCCGTGTGCGGTCACCACCCGTGCCTCCGGTACCAGCTCAGCGATCCGGCGCGACGCCTTGTCGATGCTCTGCACCCGGTTGTGCACATAGAACACCTGTCCTTCGCGCAGCAGCTCGCGGCGGATTGCGGCAACCACCTGAGCCTCGTCGTACGGTCCGGCGAAGGTCAGCACCGGATGGCGCTCCTCCGGCGGAGTCGCGATCGTGCTCATCTCGCGAATGCCGGTGATCGCCATTTCCAGAGTCCGCGGGATCGGCGTCGCTGACATGGCCAGCACGTCAACGTGGGTACGCATGCGCTTGAGCTGCTCTTTGTGCTCTACACCGAAGCGTTGCTCCTCATCAATCACCACAAGGCCCAGGTCCTTGAAGGTCACCTCCCCCGAGAGCAGCCGATGAGTGCCTACCACGACATCGACCCTCCCTTCGGCGAGACCTTCGATGATTGAGCTTGCCTCGGCCTCAGAGGAGAACCGGCTGAGTGGTGCAACGTTGATTGGAAAGCCTGCGTAGCGATCGGCGAACGTGGCGTAATGCTGCTGCACCAGCAAAGTTGTCGGAACCAAAATGGCCACCTGTTTGCCGTCCTGCACCGCCTTGAACGCGGCGCGTACGGCGATCTCGGTCTTGCCATAGCCGACATCCCCGCAGATCAGCCGATCCATCGGCACGATCTGCTCCATATCTCGCTTCACGTCATCGATCGCTCCCAGCTGGTCCGGAGTCTCAACAAAGGCGAACGCGTCCTCCAACTCTCGCTGCCAGGTCGTGTCGGGAGAGAATGCGTGGCCGCGCGTCGCCTGTCTCGCCGCGTACAGCTTGATCAACTCGGCGGCGATCTCGCGGACCGCCCTTCGGGCGCGGCCTTTACGCTTGGCCCAGTCGGCGCCGCCCAGCCTGTCCAGGCTTGGATTTTCTCCACCGACGTAGCGGGTTACTTGATCAAGGGAGTCCATCGGGACATAGAGCCGGTCCCGCGGCTGGCCGCGCCTGGATGGCGCATATTCGATGACCAGGTACTCGCGGGTCGCGCCGGCCACCGTGCGCTGCATCATCTCCACATAGCGACCCACCCCGTGCTGGCTGTGCACGACGGGATCGCCCGAGGCAAGCTCAAGTGGGTCGATCTGATTCTTCCGGCGCGCTGGCAGCTTTCGGCTGGCCCGGTCAGCGGCCCGTTGGCCGGAGAGATCAGTTGCGGTAAAGACCGCGAGCCGGATCTCATCGGCCACGAAACCATGACTGAGCTGGCCCGTGACGACCGTGGCAACGCCGATGGCGGGCGGCTCATCCAGCGCTGGGAGCTTGCGCAGCGGTACGGCATGCTCGCTGAGCACTTCGACGATGCGGTCCGCGGTGCCTCTGCCTTCCGCCATTACGACAAGCCGCCAGCCGTCCCGGACCCGCTTGGTGATTTCGTTGACGGCCGCCTCCGTGTCGCCACGATAGGTCTCGCCGACTTGTCCGAGCACCGTCCGAGACTCGACACCAGGCCCCCCGACCATCGCCGAAAGATCGATGATCTCCCCATCAGCAGTCCGGATGGGGACAAACTGCCCTTCGTCCGTCACAGTCTGATCAACCGGGCCAGCGCTGAACGGCGACAGCGTCCACCACGCCATCCCTCGGGCCAGCGCCGCAGCACGAACCTCAGCGAGCGGCTGGTATGAGGATGCACCCAGGTCGATTGGGGCCTTACCTCCGCCTGCCGCGGCTGCCCATGACGCATGCAGGAATTCCTCGCTGGTCTTGACCAGCTCAATCGCCCTGCCGCGCACCAACTCGGGGTCGCAGATCAGCACGTGGGTGTCAGTCGGCAACAGCTCGATCAGC
>JBKOUS010000207.1:0-20200 GCA_046723505.1 Actinomycetota bacterium | reverse complement strand
AGAATTTGTTCTAACATTCTTACTTATCGCTGACTTGGGATAACGACCAGGTATCGAGGCGACGCGATTTGCTACTTGGCGTACTTATTCAGTCCTGAGGTGTCTCCGCGGGCAATGTCGGAGAACATCGCCTTGGATTTGGCGGTGTCCCATAGGACCGCCGAGCCGACCGGCGTGGATGCGCCGGCACTGGAGATCGGCACTGTCAACGTGAGCCCGTCACCGCTAGAGATCTGCTTCATGGCTAGCGCTAGCAACAGCGTCTCAGGAAGTGAGGTGTCGCGGCCAAGTTTGATCGCGTCAGCAGACGCATTGCAGAAATTCCAGTAGCGGACGGGATTGAGCACAGTGGCCGGGGACGCGGCCTTGTCGACCACTGCGGCGAGCATCTCCCGCTGCCGCTCCACCCGACCAAGATCACCACGGGGATCGGCCTTACGCATCCGTACGTAGCCCAGGGCTTCGGGGCCGCTCAACGTCTGGCAGCCCTTCGGCAGGTCGAGGTGACTGTCGCGATCCTCGATCGCTCTCGGCAGACACATCCGGATGCCGCCGAGTGCATCGATGACGTTGACAAATCCGCCGAACCCGATCTCCATATAGCCGTCCATACGAAGCCCGGTGTTCTGTTCGACCGTCTGCACCAGCAGCTCAGGGCCGCCGAAGGCGTACGCGGCGTTGATCCTGTTCTTGCCGCTCCTAGGAATGTCGACATAGGAATCACGCGGAACCGAGATCAGCGCCGGCTTGCCACCTACAGGAAGGTAGACGAGCATGATCGTGTCCGTACGTCGGCCAGCGATGTCGCCGGTCCCGAGGCGCTTCTGCTCGGCCTTGCTGAGCCCTGTACGGGAGTCCGATCCCACCAGCAGGAACGTCTTGCCTGGTTGATCAGCGGGGCGTTTGCCAGACGGCGCGGCGTCGACGCGGGCGACCTGGGTCAACGCGTACGCAGGGACGGCGACCAGCCACAGGATGAACAAGACCAGCAGAATCAACAGCACTCGGAAGAAATTGCGAACCGGATGCCGCTGCCTTGGTCGCCGAGCGAGCTGCGGCGGCGCGGGCCTGCCTGGGCCACCAGGTCCGCGCGGGGGTCCCGCGGGTGGGCGAGGCTGTGAGGTGCGGGATGCGGGGGAATATGGCGCCGCCCTCTGTGAGTCTGGTGCGGCGGTCCCGAGGGGGCTCGGCATTACGCGAGTCCGTTCGGGCTCGGCCTGCTGGCCCTCGTGCCCGTACAGCCAGTCGAGATCCTCGTCGCGGCCGGGAGACATGTCAGCAAAGGTACCTGGGGGGTCGGGCTGGAACTGTTCCTGTCTGCTCAGCGCGCCGGAGTCCCGCTCGTCGGCGTGGCTTCAGCGCCGAAGCCGCAGTCACCGAACATACTGGCATGGATCTTCCCCGAGACTCCTTCCCCGCAGCAGACGAAAGGCTTCCAAGGTGTCAGTTCGCACCGCGGATGTTGCACAGCGCGCGCCGTCCTCGTTTCCCACCTGTTTCGAACGAAGCGAGCGCATCAAAAGACGCAGAGGGTTGACCTTTCTCGCCATGACGCTGGTGTTGCCGGGTTCTGCCCAGCTGGCGGGCGGCTCCCGGCGTATCGGCATGTTCGCACTGCGAATTTGGGCGGTTCTGTGGTTGCTTGCACTGCTGGCCGGTCTGCTGGCGCTCATCCAGCCGAAGGCGGCGCTGGCCGTGATCACGCTGGGTCCCACCCTCAAGGCACTACAGATCGGGATTGTCATTGTGGGTCTGGGATGGGTTGGGCTCATTGTGGACGCCTGGCGGCTCGCGAACCCTGGCGAACAAGGCCGCTGGGGGCGGGTCGTCTTCTCAGCGATCACCGTGACTGTAGCGCTCACCATATTTGGCAGCTTTATCGCAGTTGCATCCATGGCCTCTGCGCAACATCAGCTGACCACGACGGTCTTCACCGGCGGGGGGGACCGAGTCGCGAAACAGGGGCGGTACAACATCTTGCTGTTGGGCGGTGACGCCGGACCACATCGCGTCGGACTCCGCCCGGACAGCATCACTGTGGCAAGCGTTGATGTCGACAGCGGCCGGACCGTGCTGATCAGCCTGCCGCGCAATATGCAGGCTGTCCCTTTCCCCAATCACTCGCCGATGCATGATCGCTTCCCGCATGGTTATCGATGCTCCGATGGCTCATGCATGCTGAACGCGATCTACACCTACGCCTCAGAGCATCGCGATCTTTATCCAGGGGTGGAGAATCCGGGCGCTCAGGCCACCAAGGAAGCTCTCGAAGGGGCAACCGGTCTCGAGATCAACTACTGGGTGCTGATCGACCTCAAGGGGTTCCAGTCACTAGTGGACTCGGTTGGGGGCATCACCATGGACGTCTACCGCAGAGTCCCGATTGGCGGCGGCAGCACCAAGATCCATGGCTACGTCGAGGCGGGCCGGAACCGGCACCTCAGCGGTTACGAGGCACTCTGGTTCGCTCGTTCAAGGTCGGACTCTTCGGATTACGACCGGGTGCTGCGACAGAAATGCGTTATGCGCGCAATGCTCAACCAGTTCAACCCGATCACGGTGCTGACGAAGTTCAACAGCATCGCGGCCGCCAGCCGAGAGGTGGTCGCAACCGACATCCCAACGTCGGAAATCGGCACCATGATCGATCTCGCGCTCAAGGCCAAGGCCTTGCCGGTTTCGAGCGTGGCGATGATGCCGCCGCTGATCGATCCGGGCTCGCCGGACTTTGACAAGGTCCGTCGCACCGTACTGGAAAAGATTCAGGCTTCCGAGGCTATCGACACTCGGGCGGCCGAACCAACCCCGGGAAGCACTCCCAGTGGCACTCCAAAGCCCACGCCGACGGCATCGCCCTCCCGCAATGCGCAGACCGATGATCTTGGAAGAGTCTGCTCAGCCTAACCATCCGAGGTATTCAAGGTGGAGCGGCGGGGGTCGGGTTGCGCGCGCTCAGGATCGCGCACCGCTGTCTGGAGAGCGATCGAGTTGAGACGCTTTTCGTCTGGAAGTGAGAGCGTAAGACAGCGGCTTCACCGAGCGATCCTCGCGAGCGGAGGGAGCAAACAAACACTGCGCGAGCCGCTCGAGGACGGAGACTGGCAGGATGATCGAGTGACCTCCGTTCGGGATCGAGTCCGCACAACCTGGCCCGGGGTCTCGGTCGTCATGCCCGTGCTCAACGAGGAACGCCACCTCGAGGCGGCAGTTCGTAGGGTGCTTGATCAGGACTATCCCGGTGAGCTCGAGGTGATCCTTGCGGTCGGGCCTAGCAGCGACCGAACGCGCGAGATCGCCAACGCGCTTGCGGCGGTCGACCCGCGGATCCGTGTGGTCGACAATCCAGATGCGCGTACGCCGGCGGCCCTGAACCTCGGCATTGCTGCATCCGAGCACGAGATCATCGTCCGGGCCGATGGACACGGCGAGCTGACCGATGGCTATATCAGAAGGGCCGTCGAGCTGCTCGACGAGACCGGTGCCGCAAACGTCGGCGGGGTTATGGACGCGCAAGGAACCACACCGTTCGAAGAAGCTGTCGCCGTCGCGTACACGACGCGACTAGGTCTGGGCGGCTCAGCCTTCCACCTCGCCGAGTCGCCAGCGGCCGAAGCGGAGACGGTGTTTCTCGGGGTCTTCCGAAAGGATGCTCTGGTCGCCGTGGGCGGCTTCGACGAGAGCATGCATCGCGCACAGGATTGGGAGCTGAATTACCGGCTGCGGACCGGTGGCCACAAGATCTGGTTCTCCCCGGAGCTGCGGGTGATCTATCGCCCGAGACCCACCGTGCGTGCGCTGATGAAGCAGATGTACGAGACCGGGACATGGCGGCGCGAGGTGGTCCGGCGCTATCCGGAAACCGCAACTCCCCGCTACTTAGCCCCTCCCCTCACCCTGATCGGCGTGGTGGCCGGTTCGGGCGGAGGGCTGCTCGGCGTCGCTCTCGACTCCCGGCTGCTGCGTCTCGGGTTTCTCGCTCCGGCCGGCTATCTGGCTTTGATCATTGTCGGCTCGTTGATCACGGCTCGACGCATGTCTGCTGCGGCGCGGCTGCGGCTGCCGCTGGTGTTGGCCGCGACCCATCTCGCTTGGGGCGCGGGCTTTCTCATGGGCCGAACATCTGTGCAACAGTGATTTGACATTATGTCTTAACAAAGTCACCATTAACACATGCCGCTTGTCCGAATTGACGTCCATAAAGGTCGTACGCCTGCAGAGCTCCACAAACTGGCTGACACGATCCAAGACGTCATGCTCGAGGTGTTCGCCGCTCTGCCGCGCGATCGATACCAGATCATCAGTGAGCACGACAACGGCCACATCATTGCCGAAGACACCGGCCTGGGCCTAGAGCGCTCGCACGGCATCGTGATCATCCAGATCTTCCAACAGGGTAGGTCGACTGAGCAGAAGGTTGCCGTGTACGCCGAATTGGCGAAGCGGTTAGAGGCCGAGTGTGGCGTACGACCCGAGGATTTGATCGTTTCCGTCATAGCCAACAAGCATGCCGACTGGTCGTTCGGTCTGGGCCAGGCGCAGTTCCTGAACGGAAGCCTTTAGCACTAGGATGGCCCGAGCGAGATCATTTGTCTGGACAAAGTATTGACATGGCTCGCCCAGCCCAATACGGTGCTGCGAGAGTCCCTTCTACCGCGTAGCTGCGAGCGTCGGCATCGCCCGAGCAGATCAAAAGCAGGGCCCGATCTCAATCTCAAACTCAAAGGAGAGCAATGAGTAGCGATCCTCAAGACCATCCGGATGTAGAAGCTGAGGCGCTGGAGGTGCTCACCTTTGGTCGCAGTGGGGTCGACATCTACCCATTGCAGGTGGGGGTTGGGCTGGAAGACGTTCAGACGTTCGGCAAATACTTGGGCGGCACCACAGCCAACGTGGCGGTGGCTGCCGCCCGCCTCGGCCGGAAGGCCGCCATCATCACTGGAGTGGGTGATGATCCCTTCGGGCGATACGTTCGCAAGGCACTTCGTGAGCTGAATGTCGATGATCGTTACGTGGTAACCAACACTGAATACGCAACGCCGGTGACGTTTTGTGAGATCTTCCCGCCCGACAACTTCCCTATCTGGTTCTACCGCAAACCCACAGCCCCAGATCTGCAGGTCAAACCATCGGACATCGACTTCGATGCGGTACGCGCTACACGACTGATGTGGCTATCGGTGACTGGCCTAAGCGAGGAGCCGAGCCGGGAGTCCCACTTCGCGGTCCTGGAAGCCCGGGCGCGCAAGCAGTTCACAGTGCTCGATCTGGATTACCGCCCGATGTTCTGGGCCACCCCCGGGCATGCCACCGAGCAGGTGCAGCAAGCCCTGCCGCAGGTCACGGTTGCGGTTGGCAATCGCGAGGAGTGTGAGGTCGCCGTTGGCGAGACCGAGCCGGAGAAGGCCGCCGATGCTCTGCTCGCCGCGGGTGTTGAGCTGGCGATCGTGAAACAGGGCCCGAAGGGGGTGCTCGCCAAGACCAGGAGCGAGCGGGTCGAGTCTCCCCCCATCCCGATCCGACCCCTGAACGGCCTTGGCGCGGGTGACTCCTTCGGCGGCTCGCTGTGTCACGGACTGCTGGCCGGTTGGCCGCTGCAGAAGGTGCTGCAGCACGCCAACGCGGCTGGCGCCATCGTGGCCTCCCGGCTTGAGTGCTCAACCGCGATGCCGACCGAAGCCGAGATCGAGACGCTGCTGGCCGGCGGAGATCCCAACGAACATCTCGAAGATTCGCTCGCCGTACACTTCGCGACTGCGAGCACCCGATGAGTACCGTTACCGACGCAACGTCGGGAACCCAGTTCGCAGGCTCGATCAGTGACCTCAACGAGATCCGCAGCCGCGATCCGGGGCGCATCATGCGGCTGCTCGCGGCTCGGCGCAAGCGTGACCTCTTGGGGCCGGACGGTAAGCTCATGATCATCGCGTGCGATCATCCGGCTCGCGGCGCCCTGAGTGTGGGGGGCAAGGCCACGGCGATGGCTAGCCGCACCGATCTCCTCGATCGGCTGGTAACGGCACTGACCCGGCCAGGTGTAGACGGTCTGCTCGCGACCGCCGACATCGCTGAGGATCTGCTGATGCTGGGTGTCTTGGAGGAGAAGCTGGTGTTCGCCTCGATGAACCGTGGCGGCCTGCAGGGTGCGGTGTTCGAGATGGATGATCGCAACACCGGCTATGACGTACGCGGCACCATCGACGCGCGGTTCGAGGGCGCGAAGATACTGCTCCGGATCGATCTCGAGGACGCCGGCACCGTCGCCACGTTGGAGCGGTGCGGCCAGGCGGTCACCGATCTCAACCGGGCCGAGTTGATCGCGATGGTGGAGCCGTTCATGTCCAGTCGATTCGGCGGCAAGATCGTCAACGACCTTTCCGCGGACGCCGTGATCAAGTCGGTGCACATCGCGCAGGGGCTGGGGGCCTCCAGCGCGTACACCTGGATGAAGCTGCCTGTGGTCCATGAGATGGAGCGGGTGATGGACGCGACGACGCTGCCGACTTTGCTGCTGGGCGGGGATCCCGACAGCGCACCGGACGAGACCTATGCCGAATGGCAGGCGGCGCTCGCGCTGCCGTCGGTGCGCGGCCTGGTCGTCGGTCGCACGATGCTTTACCCGGCCGACGATGATGTCGCGAAGGCGGTCGACACGGCTGTCTCGCTGGTCCGTTGACGATCATGGATTCGCGCTACCTCTTGCGGTCGGGGTTGGCCGGGTCGACTCCATACGAGCTCGACGTGACTCCTGAGTCGGCAGGCTGGGGCTACTCGTCGTTGAAGATCATCTCGCTTGAGTCGGAGGGCAGTCATCGCTTCGACACTGGTAGTGATGAGGTGATCGTGCTGCCGCTCAGCGGGTCTGTCGCCGTCGACCTTGCGGACGGACACTGTGAGCTCGAGGGCCGGGCATCAGTATTCGACGGGCCCACTGATCTCGTCCACCTCGGGAGCGGGCGGACTGTGAATCTGCGATCTGCAGCTGGTGGACGATTCGCGCTGTGCGGCGCACGTACCCAGTCAGCGGCTGCGTTGAGTTACATGGCGGCCTCCCGGGTGCCCATCGAGCTGCGCGGTGCCGGCCAGTCCAGCCGCCAGGTGCGGAACTTCGGAACTCCAGGAGCGCTGGATGCCGCCAAGATCATCGCCTGCGAGGTGATCACTCCTGCTGGCAACTGGTCCTCCTACCCGGCACACAAGCACGACCAGGCGAGCGAGACCGAGTCGGAGCTTGAGGAGATCTACTACTTCGAAATCGCTGCTGGGCCCGACGGCCAACCGGGCTTTGGGTTTATGCGTACGTCGTCGTCCCCGGCTCATGAGATCGAGGTGCTTGAAGAGGTCCATGATCGCGACACGGTACTGGTGCCCTACGGCTGGCACGGTCCCTGTGTCGCCGCGCCGGGCTTCGACATGTACTACCTGAACGTCATGGCCGGACCGGGTGCTGAAAGAGTCTGGAAGATCTCCGATCATCCGGAGCAAGCTTGGGTACGCAGTACTTGGGAAACTCAGTCCGTCGATCCGAGACTTCTTTCGCAGACTCTCGAGGAGGCTTGAGCATGGGAGAAACGATCAGGCTGACAGTGGCCCAGGCGCTCGTGAAGTTCCTCACCGCGCAATACTCCGAATTCGACGGCGAGGAACAGCGGCTTTTCGCCGGCTGTTTCGGGATTTTCGGGCATGGAAACGTGGCTGGTATCGGCCAGGCCTTGCTCCAAGCCGAACTTGAAGAGCCGGACTCGCTGCGATACATCCTGGGCCGCAATGAGCAGGCGATGGTCCATACCGCCGCCGCGTACGCCCGGATGAAGAACCGACTGCAGACCTACGCGGTCTCCACCAGTGTCGGTCCGGGGGCGACCAACATGCTGACCGGCGCCGCGCTGGCCACCATCAATAGACTGCCCGTCTTGTTGCTGCCCGCTGATACCTTCGCCGACCGCAGCGCGTCGCCGCTGTTGCAGGAATTGGAGCTGCCCGATTCTGGCGATGTCACGGTGAACGACGCTTTCCGGCCGGTCTCACGGTATTTCGATCGGGTCTGGCGTCCGGAGCAGCTGCCAGCCGCGTTGCTTTCGGCGATGCGTGTGTTGACCGACCCGGCCGAAACCGGCGCGGTGACGCTGTGCTTCCCACAGGACGTTCAGGCAGAGGCGTACGACTGGCCCACTGGCCTGTTCGAGAAGAGGGTCTGGCATATCGCCCGACCGCTACCCGAGCAATCCGTTCTCGAAGCCGCAGCAGAGATCATTAGGTCTGCAGAGCGGCCGCTCGTCGTGGCTGGTGGAGGGGTGACGTATTCGCGCGCCCAAGACGCGTTGGCGGCTTTTTGCGAGGCGACCGGTATTCCCGTTGGGCAGAGCCAGGCCGGCAAGGGAACCTTGGTTTACGACCATCCGCAGTGCCTAGGGGCCATTGGCTCCACAGGCACGACGGCTGCCAACGCGATCGCCCGCGAGGCCGATGTGGTGATCGGCATCGGCACCCGCTATTCCGATTTCACGACTGCGAGCCGGACCGCCTTCCAGAATCCAGACGTACGCTTCGTCAACATCAACCTCGCCGGGATGGATGCGATCAAGCATGCCGGTCTTGCGCTGCAGGCCGACGCCCGCGAGACTCTCAGCGCCTTGCTGCCGCTGCTTGAGGGCTACCAAGTCCACCGAAGTTATGCCGAGAAGTACGCCGAGTTGAACGGGGTCTGGGAAGAAACGGTCGAGAAGGCCTACCTGCCTTCGACTCCCAATGCGGGGGCTGACGGTCGGCTCACCCAAAACGAGGTAATCGGCATGGTCAACGAGCTATCCGATCCGCGCGACGTTGTAGTCTGCGCCGCCGGATCGATGCCCGGCGACCTGCACAAGCTGTGGCGGACCCGCGACCCGAAGGGTTACCACGTGGAGTACGGCTACTCCTGCATGGGCTACGAGATCGCCGGCGGCCTCGGCGTACGACTGGCCTGTCCTGACCGCGATGTTTTCGTCATGGTCGGTGATGGCTCATACCTGATGATGGCGACTGAGTTGGTTACCGCGGTCCAGGAAGGTATCAAGATCATCACGGTCTTGGTGCAGAACCACGGTTATGCCTCGATCGGTTCACTCTCGGAGTCGCTGGGCTCGCAGCGCTTCGGTACCAAGTACCGCTATCGCAACCCAGAGACCGGCCGGCTGGATGGCGACAAGCTGCCTGTCGATCTTGCAGCCAACGCTGCGAGCCTAGGCGTTGAAGTGATCAAGGCGACGACCGCCGGTGAGTTCGCCGATGCGATCAAGGCTGCTAAGGCCGCGTCTCACAGCGTCGTGATCTACGTCGAGACTGACCCACTGATCAGCGCGCCGGACTCGGAGTCCTGGTGGGATGTCCCGGTGAGCGCCACCTCCACGCTCGATTCAACGCAACAAGCACGCAAGACCTACGAAGAGCACAAGGCAACCCAGAAGCTGTTCCTGTAAGGAGGATATGTGTCGTCCATGATCACGATCGGGACCGCGCCGGACTCGTGGGGAGTCTGGTTTCCCAGCGACCCGGATCAAATCCCGGCTAGCCAGTTCCTGAACGAGGTGGCAGAGGCTGGTTACGTCTGGATCGAGCTCGGACCGTACGGCTATCTCCCGAAAGACCCTCTTGAGCTGAAGGATCAGCTGGACATGCGCGGGCTCGGGGTACTGGCTGGCACAGTGTCCGAGCACCTCCACCGTTCGAACTCTTGGGAAGCGGTCTGGACGCAGGTGACGAATGTCGCCGCATTGACCCGAGATGTCGGTGGGAGTCACATCGTCGTGCTTCCTGAGGTGTGGCGCCACCACAAGACCGGCGAACCTGTGGAAAGCCGCGACCTTACTCCAGAGCAATGGCACCAGAAGGCAACAGGCCTCAACGAGCTCGGGCGGAGAGTTTTCGAGGAGTACGGCCTGCATGTGCAGTTCCACCCGCACGCAGATAGCCATGTTGGCTACCAGCCAGACATCGTGCGACTCCTCGAGTCGACTGATCCCGAGTGGGTGAACCTCTGCTTCGACACCGGGCACATCGCGTACTACGGCGGGGACTGCCTGGAGCTGATCGAGAAGTATCCCGATCGAATCGGCTACCTCCACCTCAAGCAAGTGAATCCTCTGGTCGTTGCGCAGGTGCTGGACAAGGACCTTTCGTTCCCGGAGGCCGTGCGGATGGGCGCCATGATCGAGCCTCCCTTGGGTGTTCCCGAGATGCCGCCCCTCCTGGAGGCGGTCGCAGCGTTGGACCGCGACATCGCGGGCATCATCGAGCATGACCTCTACCCGTGCGCGCCAGATCTGCCGCTGCCCATTGCCAAGCGCACAAAGGCCTATCTCAGTTCCTGCAGCAGCGCGACCATCGAGTTTGGGAGGCAGCGATGAGTGACGAGCTAAGAATCGCTGTTCTCGGCGTCGGCATGATGGGCGCCTTCCATGTGGATGCATTGAGCAAGCGGGTACGGGGAGCCCGGGTCACCGTCGTTAACGACTTTCTCGCCGACAAAGCAGCTGATGTGGCAGGAAAAGTCGGGGCGCGCGCAGAAGCGGATCCGATCGCGGCCATCGATGATCCAGATGTTGATGCGGTGCTGATCGCCAGCCCTGGCGACGCCCACGCGGAACAGCTCCATGCATGCCTGGATCGGGGGATCCCGGTGCTGTGCGAGAAGCCGCTGACGACCGACATCACATCTGCCCATGCGATCGTGCAGAAGGAACGGGCGCTCGGCAAGCAACTCATCCAGGTCGGCTTCATGCGGCGCTTCGACCCCGAGTACGTCGCGCTGCAGAAGCTCATTACCGACGGCGGGCTGGGCAAACCATTGATCGTGCATTGCACTCATCGCAACCCGGCGGTCGGTGATCATTTCAACTCCGAGGCCATGATCAGGGATTCGGTGGTGCACGAGGTCGATGCGGTCCGGTTCTTGCTGGGTCAAGAGCTCACCAGCGTTGAGGTGATCAAGGGAGCTGCCACGAGCAGTGCCCCGCATGGTACGCACGATCCCATGCTCGTGATCTTCGAGACCGAGTCGGGTTGCATCGCTACCGATGAGATCTTCGTGAGGACCGCTGTGGCGTACGAGGTACGCACCGAGGTCGTCGGCGAGAAGGGCAGCGCTCTCATCGGCCTGGACCAGAACCTCCAGGTCAAGTCCACCGACGGCCGGTGGGGTGGAGCGATCACGCCGAGCTTCGTGGAACGTTTCGGCCAGGCGTACGACATCGAGCTGCAACGTTGGGTGGATGCCGCCAGGTCCGGAACCATCGACGGTCCGAGTGCCTGGGATGGCTACGCGGCCGTTGCGGTCTGTGAGGCCGGCGTTCTGGCGCTCCGGAGTGGCGCGAAGTTCCATGTCCACCTTGCGGGCAGCACCGTCGCATCCATCGAGCCGGAGGAACCGCATGCCGGCATACAGGCGCCCGACCTGGAGGGAGCCTGGCCGTGAAGCTCGCCCTCGACCCCCAGATGTTCTACTCCAGCAGCTCGGTATACGAGCTGCCCGACATCGTGGCCAGCCTCGGCTACGACTGGATGGAACTCTCTCCCAAGGCGGATTTCGTTCCGTTCTTCAAGTACCCGCGAGTCGACGATGCGGGCGTCAAGAGACTCAAGAAGATCGCATCTGACGCTGGGGTCGGCATAGCGTCGGTGCTGCCGGTGCTCCGCTGGTCCGGTCCGGACGAGGACCAGCGTCAGGCCGCCGTACGCGCCTGGAAGCGGGTCATTCAGATCACTTCCGACCTTGGCGTCGAGGTGATCAACTCCGAGTTCAGCGGCAGGCCAGAGGCGCCGGAGACCGCTGAGGCTCAATTCCTGAAGTCGATGGACGAACTATTGCCGATCTTCGAACGCGAGGGTCTGCAGCTGATCATCGAGCCGCACCCGGACGATTTCATCGAGGACGGCTTGGAGGCGGTGAACTTGATCCGTGGTCTGAACAAGGACTGGCTTGGGTTCCTGTACTGCGCTCCGCACGCGTTCCACCAGGGCCACGACCCGGCGACGATCATCGAGGCTGCAGGCGACAAGGTCCGCTACGTCCACCTTGCTGACGCCTGGAACCACCTGACCTCGAGCGGGCTTCGCTACATCCTCAACCCCTCGGGCCCTGCTCGGGTGCATCAGCACATGGAGATGGGGATGGGCGAGGTCGACTATGACGCGATCTTCGCGGCTCTTGCCGCCGTTGAATTCGACGGGGTGATCAGCAGCTGCGTTTTCGGGTGGGAAGAAGATGCGCGAGGCGTGTCGGAACGCCAGCGTGACAAGGCACTCGCACTGGTCGACAAACACTTCGGCACTGACGCAGTGCTGAAAGTCCGGTCGAACAAGATCACGAACTGATCATGATCATCTATCAGCACTTGAGCGGTATCACCAGATAGGAACAGACCATGGCAACCACCCTCCATCACTGGAAGTCCGGGGCGATCTTCGAGGGCAACAGCGGGCGCTTCTCCGATGTGACCAACCCCGCCACTGGCGAGGTGACCGCACAGCTGGCACTTGCATCAGAGGACGACGTCAATGAAGTCGTCGCCGCGGCGGCGGCCGCTTTTCCAAAGTGGCGGGACATATCCCTAACCAAGCGCACGCAGATCCTCTTCGCTTTCCGCGAGCTGCTCAACGCCCAAAAGAAGGAGCTCGCCGCGATCATCACCTCCGAGCACGGCAAGGTCCTCTCCGACGCCCTCGGCGAGGTCACCCGCGGCCAGGAGGTCGTGGAGTTCGCTTGCGGTATCCCGCATCTGATCAAGGGTGGCTTCACTGAGAATGCGTCCACCAAGGTCGATGTGCACTCGACGCGGCAGCCTCTGGGTGTCGTCGGCATCATCTCCCCGTTCAACTTTCCAGCCATGGTGCCGATGTGGTTCTTCCCGATCGCCATCGCCGCCGGGAACACGGTGGTACTGAAGCCGAGTGAGAAGGTACCGACGGCGGCGCTGTGGGTTGCCGAGTTGTGGAAGGAGGCTGGGCTTCCCGACGGTGTATTCAACGTGCTGAACGGTGACAAGGTGGCCGTCGATGGACTGCTGACGCATCCCGATGTGCAGTCGATCTCATTCGTCGGATCGACGCCGATCGCCAAGTATGTCTACGAGACCGGGACGACGCACGGCAAGCGCGTACAGGCTCTAGGCGGTGCCAAGAACCACATGCTGGTGCTTCCAGATGCCGATCTCGATCTTGCTGCTGACCAAGCCGTGAATGCCGGCTACGGCTCGGCGGGTGAACGTTGCATGGCCATCTCCGTCGTACTCGCGGTAGGTGACATCGGTGATGAGCTGGTGTCCAAGATCAAAGAGAGGACCGTCGGACTGCGCACTGGCGATGGCACGAGGGGCTGCGACATGGGCCCACTGGTGACCGCACAGGCTCAAGAACGCGTGTCGGGCTACATCGACGCCGGCGAGTCGGCCGGCGCCACGCTGGTTGTTGACGGCCGCAAACCCAGGGTCGACGCCGATGGCGAAGGGTTCTTCGTCGGGCCGACGCTGTTCGATCATGTGACCAGCGACATGAGCATCTACACCGATGAGATCTTCGGCCCAGTGTTGTCAGTCGTTCGGGTGGACAGCTACGAGGAGGGCGTAAAGCTGATCAACGACAACCCGTACGGGAACGGGACGGCGATCTTCACCAACGACGGCGGCGCTGCCCGGCAGTTCCAATACGAGGTCAAGATCGGCATGATCGGAGTCAACGTGCCTGTGCCCGTGCCGATGGCCTATTACTCCTTCGGTGGCTGGAAGAGTTCGCTGTTCGGCGACACCCACGCCCACGGGGTCGATGGCCTGCACTTCTTCACTCGCGGCAAGGTGATCACCTCACGCTGGTTGGATCCCAGCCACGGTGGGCTAAACCTGGGTTTCCCGCAGAACGCCTGACGGATCCCGACGCCTCCGCAGCGAGGAGCCTGATGGTCAAGCAGGTGCTGGTTACGGGCGCATCCGGTTTCGTGGGTTCTCACCTGGCTGAGGCGCTGGAGGCCAGGGGTCACTCGGTCCGCGCAATGACTCGACATCCTGATACCTACGCTGGCGCTGGAAGGCCGATCTTCGGCGACGTCCATGAACCCGCCAGTCTGCGGTCGGCACTCACTGACGTCGACGCCGCCTACTACCTGGTGCACTCGCTGGAACGGCAAGACTTTGTGGAGAAGGACGCGGAGGCTGCTCGGTCATTCGGAACGGCAGCCGCCGCAGCAGGTCTTGAGCGATTGATCTATCTCGGTGGTCTGGGCCGGGACGGTACTGACCTGTCGGCGCACTTGAGGTCAAGGCGAGAGGTCGAACACCTGCTGGGAAGCGGGGGCGTGCCAGTGACGGCGCTGCGAGCGGCAATCATCATTGGACACGGCAGCATTTCGTGGGAGATCACCCGCCAGCTCGTTGCTCACCTTCCAGCGATGGTTGTTCCCAAATGGACGACCACCCGCACCCAGCCGATCGCCTTGTACGACGTTGTTCGCTACTTGGTCGAGGTGCTTGAGCTGGAGACGGCCAGGGGACGGGTCTTCGAGATTGGCGGACCCGATGTGCTGACCTACGCCGAGATGATGCGCCGGGTAGCTCACCTGCACCATCACCGCCCATTGCCCATGCTTGCAGTGCCGCTGCTGACTCCCCGGCTGTCCTCCTATTGGTTGTCGCTGGTCACTGATGTCGACACCGCGACCGCCCGCAATCTCGTGGACTCGATGAGCAACGAGGTGGTGGTCACCGACCACCCCATAGCCGAAATCCTTCCGGCAGTGCCCATGGGCTACGACGACGCAGTTCGCGAGGCATTCAGACAGCGAGCTGCCGCCCGAGTGAAGTCGTGAGCATCAGCCCATCGAAACGGATGATGGGACGATTAATGAGCGTTGTCCGTCCCGCATTGATCGACAAGGTGGAACGAGATCACCGGCAATCCGATGCAGCGTTCCTGCGCCGCCGAATCGTCGTCGCGATCACACTCGCCGTCGGTGCCACCGTCTTGGGCTTCTCATTCTCGGTGCGGCAAGGAGATCCGGCCTTCTACCCGTTGACCCTCGGTCTCGCAGCAACCTGGACGTTCGGCAGTCTGCTGTCGGGCCCGCTGCACCTGGGGCAGACCCTGCGCGGTGGCACCCTGCGCCGTCCGATCATCATCCCTATCGTGGTCGGGCTGTTGCTGGCCGCGCTCTTCATCCTCGGCGCCCTCATTATCCGTTCCATCCCTACATTGGCCAGGCTTGCTGAAGACGTGCTCGGTTACGCCCGACTGGGAAATCTCGGCATCATCTTTGTGATTACGCTGGTCAACGGCATCGCTGAGGAGCTCTTCTTTCGTGGCGCACTCTTCGCCGCCATTGGCGTATGGCACCCGGTGTTGATCTCCACGGTTCTCTACGCGTCGGCAACCATTGCCGGCGGCAATCCTGCGCTGGTGTTCGCGGCTGTGGTTCTCGGCACCGTGGTGGCGCTGCAGCGCCGAGCCTCTGGCGGCATACTGGCGCCGATCCTCACCCACATCACGTGGTCGCTCAGCATGCTGGTTGTCCTGCCACCGATCTTTGCCGGGGCGCCATGATCCTGGGTGGGCAGTCGCGGCTACTTGACTCGGCGAGGCCCCGCGCCGGTCAGGTTGTCACGCGTTCGCTGTCGGCGATCCGAGTCATCTGGTCAGCGTCTCCACCAACCACGACGACCGCTGACCCGCCCGTGACGAGCGCGGTCACGATGCCGTCTCGGCAGGTCGGCCACGGATCGCCGGCTCGGACCAGACGACGTGCCGGGGAACCGTCAAGCCTCACCAAGTCTGCCTGTGTCAGCCTGCGCTGGGCATCCACCCATGCGGTCGCAGCTGGCTGCGGTGGCGCGCCGTAGAACTGGTCTGGTTGATTGCGCACCTCTATTGCGTAGTCGCGAACGCCGTCCGGAAGCGGCTCACCGAATCCAAACCCCAGCGGGTGCAGCGCGCAAGCGAAGATGTCACCTTCTGAATGATGGTGCCAATGGCGGCCCGTCACCACGGCTGCTGCCGTGGACCGGTTGGTCAAGTCCACTACCAAGCCGACCTGCCAGCAGGCGAGCTGCCAGACCGCAGTAAGCCAGTGGCCCGGAGCCTCGACGGCGAGCGGCATGCTGATCACATCACCTTCGCCGACAGCGACCTCGTCCTGCAGCAAGTTGGACGTCTTGTCCACCCAGTTGCTGAAGGTGGTCGCCGAAAGTTCGGTACGCGCACCCGATTCGACGTCGTAGCAAGTGAGCAGCGGCGCAGACCCGGCAAGACTGACGCGCTGCCGCAGTCGCTCGGCGAGGAGTGCGGTCATGGCGCCAGCGTAAGTGCAGGCGGTCGCCCGGAACGCCGCTACCCTTTCCGCATGCGCTACGTGTTGATCATGGCTGGTGGATCAGGAAAGCGTCTCTGGCCACTGTCTCGGCAAGACATGCCAAAGCAGCTGTTGCGGGTGGTCGGCGGCAAGAGCCTGTTGCGCATCGCGTACGACCGCCTGGAGGGCATCGTCCCGCCGGACCACGTGCTGGTGTGCACGGGCGCTGACTACGCCGATGTGGTCGCTGCCGAGCTACCCGAGGTCAAACCGGCGAACATTCTCGGCGAGCCGGAAGGCCGTGACTCGCTGAATGCGGTGGCCTGGCCGGCGGCAGTGCTGGCTGCTCGTGATCCTGACGCGGTCGTCGCCGTTGTCACCGCAGATCACATCATGCATCCGATCTCCGCGTTCCAGAGCGCCGTGCTTGAAGGCTTCGAGGTAGCCGAAAGCGCCGAGGACTTCTTGGTGACATTTGGGGTGGTGCCGACGGCGCCGCACACCGGTTATGGCTACCTGCGGCGGGGCGAAACGATCCCTGGTCACGCAGGGGTGTTCTCCGTCATCGAGTTCAAAGAGAAGCCTGATCGCCCGACTGCTGAGGAGTACTTGGCCTCCGGTGAATATTGGTGGAACTCCGGCATGTTCGTCTGGCGGGCCCGCACCTTGCTTGATCAGCTGAACCTGTTACAGCCAAAGACACACGATGCGGTTGTTGAGCTCGCTGCAGCACCTTATCGACTGTCGGAGATCTATCCGGAGTTGCTCAAGATCAGCGTCGATTACGCGGTGATGGAGCCCGTGTCACGGGGGGAGGGGAGTGCTCGTGTCGTCGCGGTGCGACTGCCCATCACCTGGCACGATGTGGGCGGCTTCGCAGCGCTCGGCGAGCAACTGCCGCGTGACGAACACGGAAACGCCACCCACGGCGTTGCGGTACTGGTCGACGCGCGGGACAACCTGGTGATCAACAATGCTGAAAACGGCCGGGTCGTCGCTGTCGTCGGACTCAGCGACACCGTCATCGTGCAGACACCGCAGATCACCCTGGTGTGCCCCATATCCGAGGCGGAACGGATCAAGGAACTGGTCGCAGAGGTCACCAGCCAGCTCGGCGGCAGCTACGCGTAACCGCCGATAGGTATCCCCGCGTTACGCTCCGTTCGGCTCCGGTGAGTTGGCGACCGGGTACTTGGCCATGAATTCCTTGATCGCGGCACCACTCACCTCGGCACAGGCTTGCCGAACACCTCGCTGTTTCGTGGGGTCGCCCGGGTCGTTCGGATCAGCGGCCCAGCGTGTGATCACGACGCTCCTTCCGGCTGGAAAACCAGCCCCATCGGTCTCGGACCAGGGTGCCGCAAGGAACTTGTCCGCCGGGTTGTAGTTGTCGCTGCCGAAGGTCTTGGCGATCCGCTCCAGGTTCTGGATCTGCTTGCTGGGGGCGTCAGCGCGATACCAAACAACGGTGTAGCCGTGTTCCAGGTTGTGCACCAGGGTCTCCACAGGCGGGCGATCGGCTGCGACGTAGAAGTGCTTGGTGAACGGCGCGGGAGCGGGGGTGTGCTTCCCCGAGTCGGGCGGAGTTTGTGCGTAGTCCACTTTGGTGCCCTCCGGAACGTGATCTTGGTTTCCGGTGGCCGGGTGCTCAGAAATCGGGTCGCATCCTGCTGCGTCGAGGCTGCTGCCGAGGTCCTCGATTGTCGCGTTGCGGGCGCGATAGTCGTCGACGAAAAGGTAGACGGGGTAGGCCAACAGCGCCAGCGCGAGGACTGTACAGATCGCCAGCAGTCGGATGGTCCGGTCGCGCTGCTCTTTCTTCCGGGCGGCTTCGAGGGAGGCCAGCTTGTCGCGGCGGCTCTGTGGCGACGCACTCTTGGTTGAGGCTGCGCCGTTGGGCGCGGCCTTGGTGTCGCTCTTGGCTTTCGCCATCCGGGTACTCCTACTGATCGGTCGCAGGGAGTCGCGAGTCTATCTCCAACTGCTGAGCGTCAGCTGTCTCTAAGTCGACAGACATGATGGCACGTAGCAGATCGGCGGCCTCGCGCCCCAGCCGTGTCCCGGCCAGGAGCCGAGACATTCGCTCCGAGCGATCGAGTGCGACCAGTTCCTCATAGCGATGGCGCTGCCCAGTGGCGACCAGCGCCGCAGCCAACACCGCCTCCTGGCTGCCGAAACCGAACATGTCCTTGGCCGGGTTCCTGAGTAACTCACGCGCAGTTGACTCAGCCTGCCCCAGTAGCTGGCCGAGTCCGCGTATCACGGCGACCGGGCGACTGCGCAGCTTGCCCTTCACCAGGTCGGCGGCTGCGGCCAGCTCGTCAGCGACGGCCATCACAGTCACCTTGAGCTCGTTTCCGTACGCGTCGCGGGCACCCGCATAGTCTGCATGGGACCTGACCCCGGAGGCACCGATGGCGTGGTCGGTCTGGCCGATCCGCCAGGGCCGTCCGGCGGTGTCGGAGATGATCACTCCCAGCCGAAGATCGGTTGCGTTCTCCAGCCGCTCGCGGAGTGCCGCTGCGCTCCCGTCCGGATCGCGTGGCAGCAGCAGGACGGACTCCGTAGACAGGTTGGACGTGTCGATGCCGGCCGCGGCGATCGTGAGTCCGTCGTGGGTGCGGACGATGCGGGTCTCTCCGCGGCGGGCAACCGTGCGGCTGGTCTCGGAGGTGATCAGTTCGGTACGGCGTGACGCTGGCTCGATGCGGCCCTGCGCCTTGCTGATGATCTTGGAGGTGACAACGACGATGTCGCCGTCACGGAGCGGTCCCAGGGCGTCTGCGTCCGTGGCCGCGAGGATCGCGGTTGCAAGATCGACGTCGGTTGTCACTTCCCCTATTCCGCCGGGGGCGAAGATCGTGATCACGGACGACTCCTGAGCCAGCACTGGATCGTCGGCTCCCGCACCGGCCATCATGACGTGGCGGATTTGATCGCGTAGCTGACGAAGGCGGCCGTGCTCGCGGGGTCGCGCATGATCAGATCGGTGACGACGGCCCGCAACCCGCCCTGCTCGACTCGCTGGGCTGAGGGGGCGTCGGCGGTATCCATCGCCCAGGCGTCCAGAACACCGCCGCGCGACCGTGCGCCATAGTGCAAGCCCACGGCGGCGGCGTCGACATCCACACCAATGGCGGGCAACAGCCGGTGAGCCATTCCCAGCACCGGAGCGCCGCCGAGGATGCCCGCGAACCCAACAACCGGCGCGGGCGCACGCTGCACGGCGTCGCGGAGACCCGGCACTGCAAGGATGGGACCGATGGAAACCACCGGATTGCTAGGTGCTAGCAAGATCAAGTCGGCCTGCCGCAGCGCCGCGATCACACCTGGAGCGGGTCGTGTGGACTCCAGGCCGACGAAAGTCACGGCAAGGGCCTCAGGATGGGCATGAAGCCCCACCCAGTACTCCTGGAAGTGCACAGCTCGCTTCTGGCCAGGCGCCTCGGGATCCGCGATCGTGACGTGCGTCTCCACCCGATCGTCTGTCATCGGGAGCAAGCTGAGCAGCGCGTCACCGGCGAGCCAGCGGGAGCACAGTGCTGTGGTCACCTCCGAGAGCTGGTAGCCGGCGTTGAGCATCTGAGTCCGTACGAGATGGGTGCCCACATCGCGATCGCCAAGGGAGAACCACGTCGGCTCGACGCCGTACGCGGCCAACTCCTCCATCACCCGCCAGCTTTCGTCCTCACGCCCCCAACCGCGTACCGGCTCCCCACCCCCACCGAGGGTGTACATGATCGTGTCGAGGTCTGGGCAGATCCGCAAACCGTGCAGGGTGATGTCATCAGCAGTATTGGCAATCACTGTAAGTTCTGCGGTGGGGTAGGCCCGTCGTACTCCGAGCACGAATTTCGAGCCGCCGACCCCACCGGCCAAGATCACGATCTGCAC
>JBKOUS010000031.1:0-6573 GCA_046723505.1 Actinomycetota bacterium | reverse complement strand
AGAGCAGCCCCTGCCGTAGCCAGAGGCGCATTCACCTCAGCCCCAAGAGCGCCGCCGGTCTCGACCCCACCGCGCGGCTGTCCTGTCATGCCCGCGCCCTGTACGACGCCGCAGCTAGCCGGGTCGGTTGCCTCCTCCGGCACATTCTGCACTCCCAGGCTCTCGGCGAATGTCGAGACACCCAGGGCCTCCACGTCATATTTGTCGTTGTTGTTGACGTCGATGCCGTGCTGCACGACATGCAATGAGGAGAGGTGCTCCAACATGCCCTCGGGCACCGTCTCGGCGCTGAAGGTTCGTTCATAGTCGAGCCGGCCCCCGGAATCGGCGACCGGCATCCGGTCGACGGCGAGCCCGTCTTGCGGCGTCGCACCCCCACTCGTTGTCAGCGCAAGGAAGACGGTGCCATACTCGCCGGTTGCTTCCTCGTTGGTGAGGATGCCGTCACCGTCGGTGTCGTTCTTCTCCAGAGTGGGGCACCCGAAGTGCCCTCCGTGCGCTGACCCGTGAATGTGTTGGGCGTGGGGCTGGCCCGGCACCAGGCCTTCCGAACGGATGACCACCTTAAGGCCACCGTCACTGAGCGCTGTCAGGGTGACTGTGCCGCTGGCGCCGCTGCCATTTTGTTCCACAATCTTTGCCTTCACAGTCGTGTCGGCCATAGCGCTCATCGGTACGCACAGCATGGCCGACGCCGCCGCCAGTATCAGCGCGTTGCGCAATTTCGTCATGTATCCACTGCCTCAGATTGGGAGCACCCGTGCTCGGTCGCAATGCCGTGTCCAACCATTCGACTCCCACGTCGCAGCCGATGTCTTTGGACACCGAAGCACCTCTCGATCTGTCGGTGCCGACTCATTTGTATACCATGCGTACCGATACCACATACCTGACTTTCGCGAATTCCTGCGAGCAACATGCAGGTGCTGCGCGCCAACTCGGGCACTTAAACAACCTCGTTGTTTCGCAGACCGGAGGCGGGGCGCGGGCCTTCGTAGCTGTCACCCAGACCCAGTCACCCCTCGATCACGAGCACAAAGGGTTTGGACGTCACGGCAGAGCCGGGCTCCACCACGCGAAGCCAATAGCGACCCGGCTGCTCAAGCTCGACATAGGTGGTGAACTGACCCGACTGGTTGGTCTTCGTCGGTACCGGGAAGTCCAGCCACATGCCTCTCTCCAAGCGCTGGACACGCAGGAAGGTCTTCGGTCCACCGCGGTACGTGCCATGGATTCGAACGGCTTCGAAGGGCCTGGCGGAGTCGGCTAAATCCTCCAACTGAATGGTCCCCCGCTCCGCCGAACCGCTCCTAGCCTCGGAGGCTGCTGACCGACTCGCGCTCGCCGGCGCTCTGCTGGGGCTTACACCCTGACTGTCGCCCGTTGTCGGGCCCGAGCTGGCGGTCGGACTCGGCCTTGAACCGTAAGTGAGAAAGCCGGGCGCTACCTGGTAGAGAAGGACGGCGCAGCCGAGCAGGAGCAAGACCGCAGCCACCAAGGCCCCTCGGCGGACTGCCGTTAGGCCACGAGGGCCCGCAGTGGCGGGCACCGGCTCCGAGACAGCCGTCACCTCAACATCCGGCCCCGGCTCCGAGTCAACCGTCGCGTCAGCCTCCGGCAGGTCAGGCGCGGCGGCGGGGGTCGGCGATGCCGCCGATCCTGCAGGAACGAACGGGGCTGCGCCCGCGGGACTGCCGCAGACGTCGCAGTAGCCGGCAACGATTGTCCCGATACAGCCTGGCTGCGTACAGGCCGCACGCAGGCCCCTGTTTTTCGGTTCCGGAGGGGCCGTGAGGCCAGGCTCCCCGGGGGCGGGTGACCCCGCCGAAGCCGGCGCCTCTGCTGGAACGAACGGAGCTGCACCCGCGGGACTGCCGCAGACGTCGCAGTAGCCGTCAACGATCCCGCCAGAACAGCCTGGCTGTGCACAGGCCGCACGCGGGTCCCCGTCTTTCGGTTCCGCGAGCAATTCCGATCCCCGATGGACTGCCGCGAGCCCGGACTCGCCGCGGGAGGGTGACCCCGCCGAAGCTGCCACCTCTGCAAGAACGAACGGAGCTGCACCCGCGGGACTGCCGCAGACGTCGCAGTAACCGTCGACGACCGTGCCGCTACAGTCTGGCTGCGTACAGGCCGTCATGAGCCCCCCGTTTCTCGCGAGTGCCATCGACATTCGCCATCGTAAAACTGCACTGAAGTGGTACCTAACTGCTGTCAAGCGGCAGTTGTCATACACGCGGACTTGCCCGCCCGCAGGCCTCTACACTTGCCGCTAGGGGGTGACAGCTTCATGGCCAAAGGTCACCTCGCAGCTCTGCTGGACTAACGCGTTCCAAGTCCTGGAGCCACTCGCTGAGCATCCGGGCAATCGGTACGCTCCGGCGAAATCAAAGGTGCTCCCGCATGCAGTGCGAGAGTCTGCCCCGACCGCTGTCGACGAGGGAGGATCGAGGCTGATGTTCGGTACATCCAGCCGGAATCCGAGCCGCCTAGTCAGAGCCCTGATCGCCGTCGGGCTGGCCATTATCGGCGCCGTCCTGGTGTGGACAGCGCTGGTGAGGCCGTCCACTCCAGACGCAGCCCTCGCTCCTCCGCTTAATGATGACAGCATGCCGTCGAGGCCTCCCAGCGCGGCCCAGCCCACCCACGAACGACCTGCTGCAGGAGCGGATCAGACCCACGTTCGCGACCAGACCAAGGGGTTGGTCTTGCCGGAATCTGACCCAGTGGCCATATCCATACCGAGGATTGGTGTCCAATCGAGGTTGGTCGACCTTGGGCTCGACCCGGATGGAGCGATGCAGACGCCAGGAAACCCTGCCGAGGCTGGCTGGTTCACTGGAGGGCCCGCACCAGGTGCACTCGGGCCGGCCGTCATCGCCGGGCATGTGACTTGGAACGGAGCTCCTGAGGTCTTTTACCGCCTAGGCACCATGCGGCGCGGCGATCAAGTGACCGTTACCCGAAAGGATGGGAAAACCGCCGTGTTCACCGTCAGCCGGGTGGCCCAATTTTCGAAGTCCCGGTTCCCGAGCCGGGCGGTTTACGGCACCCTCGACCATGCCGGACTGCGACTGATCACTTGTGGTGGCACTTACGACGCAGCCAGACACAGGTACCTGGACAACGTCGTCGTCTTCGCCAGGCTGGAGGCGGTACGCGGGCCTGGTGGCTGAGAGCCAAATGTGGTCAGCCGTTGATCACCAGCACGAATGGTTTGGATGTCACGGCAGAGCCGGGGTCCACCACGCGAAGCCAGTAACGACCCGGCCGTTCAAGCTCGACATAAGTGGTGAACTGGCCCGACTGGTCGGTTTTCGTCGGTACCGGGAAGTCCAGCCACGCGCCTCTCTCCAAACGCTGCACCCGCAGGAAGGTCTTTGGTCGACCGCGGTACGTACCTTGGATTCGAACGGCTTCGAAGGGCCTTGCGGAGTCGGCAATGTCCGCCAATTCAATGGTCTCCCCCTCCGCCGCGCCGTTCCTAGAGTTGGAGGCTGATGACTGACCGGCACTCGACGACACTCCGCTCGGCGTCGCATTCTGACTGGGGGTGGACTCTACCGCCCCCTCATCCGGCGATCGGAACAGCAAGAGTCCCAACCAGCCCACGTTGAGGATAACGAGCACGGCTAGAACCAGCAGTTTCAGCCGCAGCCTTCGGTTGGGGTCGGGCAGGGCACCACTCGACGAAAACCGACTGTACGCTGCCGCCAGCTGAAGCATCTTGCCCTTGCGGCGGCCTCTGACGAGCCCAGCGATCAAAAGCAGCCAGGTCAGGAGTAGGGCGACCGCGATGCCGATCAGCACATCAAGCAAACCTTGGCTTCCGGCGGCTGCAAGACCATGCGTCACCTCGATGACGTCAGATCCGCGGACACAGGGCGGAGAGCGATGAAACCAATAGTGTAGGTTCCCCGCCGCCAGTCTCAAACGCTCCCACGTTCAAGCACGACCACTCGCAGCCTCGAAGCGCTTCCGTCGCGTTCAACTGCCCGCGGCGCCTGTCAAAATGGCGTCGAGAACCGTGCCGAATTCTCCCAGTCCATTCCTCCAACAAACCCGGCTCGTCGTGGGCCTGGCGATACTAGATCTCGGCGGAGCTCATGTGCCAAAGATGCCCTCGTGCTCCTCACCGCCCAGTGATCATGAGGACTTTCGGCGAAGGCCGGCCAAACGCCTGGCGAAGGGGCTAGGCAACCATTGACAATCCCCCTGTCCACTGGTTGACTACGTAGCCATACCTGACTACGTAGTCAGAGGGACCGATGTGGCTGCAATGAATGCCTCACCCACTGGGGGCTCCCGCGGCGTTGTCATGATCGATGTGGCCCGCGCGGCGGGTGTGTCGCAGAAGACGGTCTCGCGCGTCGTCAACGGCGCGCCTTATGTGCGTCCTGACGTACGCGAACGAGTAAATCGAGCAATCGAGGAACTGGGTTATCGTCCGAACGCCGCTGCGCAGGCCTTGCGGCGGGTGCGCAGCCACACCATCGGTGTATTGGCGTTGGGAACGCGGTTCTTCGGTCCGTCGCGGCGAGTCTTCACCCTTGAGCATGAGGCGCGGCAGCTGGGCTACACGCTGGCACTCGCTTCGGTGCCGGATCTGTCTGCTCGAAGGGTCGCTGAGGGGATCGGCACGCTGCTGAACCGGGGTGTCGAGGGCCTGGTCGTGGAAGTGCCGACCCATCTGATCGATATCGACCCAGCGCAGCTAGCCGGACTGCCCGTGGTGACGAGCCGCTGGATCCACGACATTCCGCACCAAGCTGTGGTGGATATTGACCAAGAAGGGGCCTGCCGCGAGCTGACCCGGTACCTCCTCGGTTTGGGGCACCACACCGTCTGGCACGTAGCGGGACCACGTGACTGGGACGCGGCGCAGAAACGCCTCAATGGGTGGCGGTCGGCTCTCCGCGATGCCGCTGTGCGTGTGCCGCGAGTGCTCTACGGAAACTGGTCAGCCGCATCAGGGTATGAACAGGGGCGCAAGCTCGCGGCCCGGGTCGATGTCACCGCAATCTTCGCCGCCAACGACCAAATGGCAATGGGAATCCTTCGGGCGTTCCACGAGGCCGGCCGCGAGATCCCCAGGGACGTATCGGTGGTCGGCTTCGACGATGTTCCAGAGGCCGAATTCCAGATGGTGCCGTTGACCACGGTCGCCGTCGACGCGGATACCGCGGCACAACGCATTCTGGCCGAGCTCCTCCACATGATCGAAGGAGGCGAGCCGCCCGCCGAGGCGGTCACCCTACCCGGCACTCAGCTCATCATCCGCAGGTCCTCTGGGCCTGTTCGCCGAACCGAACCCAATCAGGGCTCACAGCACACACGTATCAACGGTCCGCAGATGTAACCAACTGGAAGGACAGCGATGTCTCCCACCCCATTCACCCGACGCAAGTTCCTCATCACCACCGCTGCAGCTGCCTCCAGCGCCTGGTTCCTCGCCGCCTGTAGCGGTGGTGAAACCGACACTCCGGCTGCTGCTCCGCAGGCACCGTCGCAGATCCCTCAGTCCGAGATCGACGCGGCAATGGACACCGAAACCACATTGACGTTTTGGACCTGGGTGCCTGACATTCAAAACGAGGTCAAGCTCTTCACGACGAAGTACCCCAAGATCAAGGTGAATGTGACCAATGTCGGGCAGGGCGCTCCGCACTACCAGAAGCTCCGCAGCACGATCAAGTCGGGCCAGGGTGCTCCGGACGTCGCCCAGGTTGAATTCCAGTTCATCAACTCCTTCACGCTGGGCGAAGGAGACCTGCTTGACCTCACCCCGTACGCGCCGGCGGCGTTGAAGGATTCCTTTCCGGAGTGGGTGTGGTCTCAGGTCAACACCAACGGCGGGCTGTGGGGCATCCCCCAAGACACGGGCCCGATGGGTCTGCTCTACCGGGAGGATCTCCTGCAGCAGGCGGGGCTTGAGGCACCGAAGACCTACGACGACTTCGCTGCCGCAGCTCAGACTTATCACTCTAAGAACCCAAAGAGCTACCTGGTCAATGTCGCCCCGAACGAGGCCGGTCAGTTCGTCGCCTATTTGTGGCAGGCCGGCGCCCGGCCGTTCAGCTTCGACGGCCAGCAAACCGTCAAGGTGGATCTGGCCAGCGACCAAGCAAAGACAGTAGCCAAGTTCTGGGGTGATCTGGTGACCAGCGGCACGGCCTCGAATAATCCCGACTTCACTGACCCGTGGTACCAAGGCCTGGCAGGAGGCAAATGGGCCACGCTTCCCATAGCGGCCTGGGGACCGGTATTCCTGCAGGGAACGGCCGGCAAAACATCTGGGAAGTGGCGAGCCGCGGATCTGCCGCAGTGGGATGCCAACAATGTCGTCTCCAGCAACTGGGGCGGCTCCACTGACGCCGTCCTCAAGCTCAGCAAGAATCAGATCGCTGCCTCACAGCTCGCGCTGTTCATCAATACAGACAAAGAATCAGCGCTCATGATGGCCAACGAACAGTTCCTCTTCCCGGCGCTGAACGAGATTCTGGAGGATCCCAGCTTCGTCGACCAGGAGTCGAAGTTCTACGGCGGCCAGAAGGTCAACGAGAAGTTCGCGCA
>JBKOUS010000157.1:0-12719 GCA_046723505.1 Actinomycetota bacterium | reverse complement strand
GTGGCGGCCTGTCCGGGAGGGCAGTTTCCGGTTGGTCAACAGGTGGCCACGCTGATGGGCGGAATGGGACGCACGTTCGACGGCGGCTACGCCGAGTACACGTGTGTTCCCGTACTGCAGGTGGTGCCATTCCAGAGCGCGCTCGAGTGGGCCACCTTGGGCGCAGTACCGGAAATGCTGCAGACGTCCTACGGCTCCTTGACCATCGGGCTCGATGCCCGGCCGGGCCAAACCCTGCTGGTGCGAGGAGGCACCTCCTCGGTCGGCATGGCCACCGCCGTCCTGGCCAAACGCCTTGGCATGACCGTGCTGTCCACCACACGAAATCTCGGCAAGGCGGAAGCGCTGAGCGCGATCGGCGTCGACCATGTCGTCGTCGACGACGGCCGGATAGCCGGCCGAGTGCGCGACATCGTGCCCGACGGTGTCGACGTCGCCCTGGAACTCGTCGGCACCCCGACCCTGCCGGACACCCTCGCGGCGTGCCGGCTCCACGGCGTGGTGTGCTTCACCGGAATGCTGTCCAACGAGTGGACGGTTCGCGACTTCTACCCGATCGACTACATCCCGCGCGGCGTCCGGCTCACCGCCTACTCCGGGGGCGCCGCTGATCTGCCGGCGAACGTCCTGCAGAGTTTCCTCGATGCCGTCGCCGCCGGGGAAGCGGTGGTCCCCATCCATCGCGTCTATCAGCTGGATGAGATCCGGCAAGCCCATGCCGAGATGGAAGGCGGCACCGCCACCGGCAAGATCGTGGTCCTCACTCCACCCGCCGGCCCGCAGGGCACGGATTCCTGACCAACTCATCGCCAACGCGAAAGGACCGCCATGACCAGCTACAAGGTCGGCTACTTCGTCGGCAGCCTGTCGTCTACGTCCATCAACCGCACGCTGTCCAAGGCGCTCATCCGCCTGGCGCCCGACGATCTCGAGTTCAGTGAGATACCCATCAACAATCTTGCGCTCTACAGCCCCGACTACGACGTCGACTACCCGTCAGAGGCTGTCGCCTTGAAGGACGCCATCGCCAATTCCGACGCCATCTTGTTCGTCACCCCCGGAATACAATCGTTCGATTCCGGGAGCGTTGAAGAATGCGATCGACTGGGCGTCCCGCCCGTGGGGCAAGAATGCCTTCGACCACATCCCGGCCGCCGTCATCGGCGCGTCGATCGGCCAGATCGGCACCGCGGTAGCCCAGCAGAGCCTGCGAGGCGTTCTCAGCTTCTGCAATGCCCGGCAAATGACCGCGCCTGAGGCTTATATCCAGTACTCACCGGAGGTCTTCACCGACGACGGAGAAGTCACCAACGACGCAACGGCCACCTTTCTACGTGACTTCATGGCCGAGTTCCGAGACCATGTCGCTCGCGTGCTGACCGTCCTGCCACGGAGGTAGTGGCAGTTCCGCCGATCTTTAAGGAGTTGCGATGACTGCTCGCGGCCGCTCGTCGCATCCGGTCTCGACGGATGCGTCTGCCGGCCGGCCGGGTGCCGCAGCTGCGACGGTGTCGACCTCTTTGGTGTTGACGCTGGCCTTGCAGAGCGCGGTGCCACCGTTCGCGACCGACATGTACACACCGGCGTTCCCGCATGTCACCGCCGACCTCGCCGCCGCAGCGTCGCTGGTCGGTCTGACCTTGACAACATTCTTCCTCGGCATGGCGGCGGGGCAGCTGCTCGGTGGACCGTGGTCGGACCAGCGTGGCCGGCGGACGCCGATGATCATCGGTGGCCTGATCTGCACCCTAGGAGCCGTCGGCTGTGCCCTCGCGCCGTCCATCTGGGTCCTGATCGTGTTCCGGATCGTGCAGGGGCTAGGCGGCGGCCTGGCCGCCGTGGTCGCCCGGGCTGTGGTGGTCGATGTCGCCAAGGGCGACCAGATGGCCCGGGTCATGTCGATCCTGATGGCCATCGGCGGGCTGGCGCCGATGATCGCGCCGGTGTTCGGCGGTGCGGTGCTGACGCTCGGCGGGACTTGGCGGACCGTGTTTTGGTGCCTGGTCGGCTTCGGGCTGCTGATGATGATCACCGCCATCTTCCTCGTCCCGGAGTCGCTGCCCGTCGAGCGGCGCCACGGCGGCGGGCTGCGCCAGTTCGGTGCCGGACTGCACGAGGTGCTGCGGATCCGGTTGTACGTCGGCTACATGCTGACCGCGGCGTTGTCCGGCTTCACGATGATGGCGTACATCGCGAACTCCTCCTACGTGCTGCAGGTGCAGAAGGGCCTGCCGCCGTTGCCGTTCGCGCTGTTCTTCGCCTCCGCCGCTCTGGCCCAGGTTCTGCTGTCGGTCGTCAATGCCAAGATCGTTGGACGCTTCCGGCCGCGCAGCCTGATCGGGTTCGGGCTCACCCTCGCAACCGTGGCCGTCGCAGCCCTGACCGTGGGCGTCGTCGCTCTCGACACCCCGCTGCTGCTCACCTGTGCCGGGTTCCTCGTCTTGATGGCGGTCCAGGCGTTCATCTTCGGCAACGCGAGCGCACTGGCCGCTGGCCAGGCTCGACACGTCGCCGGTGCCGCCTCCGCGGTCCTGGGCGTCGCCCAAGCAGTGGCGATGGCCATCTCCGCGCCTCTCGCCAGCTCCGGCGGCGGCGCCACCGCTGTCCCCATGATCTGGGTCATGATCGTCGGCGTCGTCGGCTCGCTCTTCGCTTACCTCGTCATTGCCCGGCCAGCGGTTGACCGCAGCGGTCGAGCTTTCGTCAACCGACTGAGGAGACCCGTTGTGCATCAATACCTAGTGGTCGCGAACCACACTCTTGGCGGCCCTCAGTTGATCGACGCAATCCATCACCGGATGTCACGCGGTCCGGCGGAGTTCTGGGTTCTCGTGCCAGCCACGCCCACAAGCCATCTGGTCAACGACTTCAACGCGCTCAGCTGCGCTTTCCCCGTCGAGCCCGACCTGCTGCCTGGCGCGGCCGACGTCCAGACCCGCGAGCAAGGCATTGCCGAGGCGCAGTCCAACCTCGACACCGAGTTAAAACGACTCCGCCAGCTCGGCGCCACAGCTGACGGCGCCGTGGGCGACCCGGACCCGATGAAAGCCATCGAAACCACCCTGGCCGAACTGCGAGTCGACGAAATCCTCCTCTCGACGCTGCCGCTGGGTATCTCCCGCTGGCTCGCATGGGACCTTCCACATCGTGTCCGGCGCAAAACCAGCGTTCCGCTGACGGTCATAACCCACCACCCCCATGTATCGCCAAGGCCGGGATGAGCGGCTGGGGTCGACATCAATCTGACTATCAGGGAGCACCCCTGGGCATCCGTCCTGCAGCAGCAGGGATCAATGATCAGACTGGAGAAATAGGACTCGCTGCCGCGGCTGCCAAGGCCGCGTCGCTCGTCTGGCGGGCTCGAATCCTCGTCGATCTCGCGGTCAAGATCGTCAGATTGGGGCTCTAGTCAGGCGACGATTCCGATCCCGGCGCCACGGAGATCCTGCTCCGATGACGGATCTCGCCGATGTTGTGTTGCCGCTCATCCGCACCCGCGTACCGCTACGGGTGGAGTGCGTCCTATACGCACGGACGTCAGATGCAGGAAGGTCCCGCCAGAGCGCCCACCTCGCCAGGCCGTATGAATAGATGAAGAAGCGCTGTCTGCGTTCGGAATGTCTCCTGTTGGCGCCTAGCGCCGATCGAGTTTGCGCTGGTCGTCGGAGGGTACTCGTGGGCTATGAGCAACATCACACTGATCATCGTCATAGTCGTTGCCGTTGTGGTGATCGCCGCGCTCGTCATCGTCGGCTATCAGATGGCCCGGCGGAGACGGACCGCCCAGCTGCGCGACCAGTATGGACCGGAGTACGAGCGCGCCCTCGAGCAGGCGGATACCCAGCGCGAGGCGGAGTCCGAGCTGCGTGGACGAGCCAAGCGGCACGAGCAGCTGGAGCTGCGTAGCCTCGAGGCGTCTGAGCGCGAAGACTTCGAGCAGCGTTGGTCAGATGTGCAGGGCCAGTTCGTGGACGACCCTAGCGACGCGGTGCGAAATGCCAACCTGCTTGTCGTGGAGGTGATGTCGGCCCGTGGCTACCCGATTGAGGACTTCGACCAGCAGGCCGACGATCTGTCGGTGCGCTATCCGGAACTAACCCAGCGCTATCGGGAGGCGCGCCGTATCGCCCGCGCAAACGAGGACGGCAGCGCCGACACTGAGGATCTTCGGCAGGCCGTGACGTCCTACCGGTCCCTGGTACAGGCCTTGCTGGCGGACGACGGGGATCAAAGGCAGCCAGCAGACACGGAGAGCGAGCACGAAACGAACCAAGTGACGGAACGGGAGACCCAAGCATGAGCGAGACTGACGCGAGAACCACAGACGGCGGAACGATCGGCACTACTGAGACAAGAGGCGACGCCAGCACTGCGGCCGAGCGGCTGGGCGGCCCCATTGAGGGCGAGCAGAGGCCGGACACTGCAAGCGATGCCGACACCAGCGTCGATCGCGGGGCGGACATCGCCTCCGGCGAGGGGGTACAGAGGCCCGACATGGCCCGCCGAGCCGAAACCAGCGATGATCGCGAGGCCGACAGAGCCGCCGGTGAGGGTGTACGGAGGTCCGACACGGCTGGCGAGGCTGAGGCGGGTGCTAATCGTCAAGCCGGCGACGAAAGGCAGCGCACGACATTGATCGCGCGTGATCATGCGGAGACCTACAACAGTCGGTGGAATCAGCTCAAGAGCGAGTTCGTGGACGATCCGCGCAGTGCCGTACGAGGCGCGAACCAGCTGGTCGGAGAGGTGCTCGACGAGCTGGAGGAGCTGTTCCGCGGCCAGCGCGCCGACCTCGAACATGGCCTCGACAGCGAACAGGCCTCTACCGAGGATCTCCGGCTGGCACTCGGGCGCTATCGCTCCTTCTTCGATCGCCTGCTCTCGTTCTAAAGCGCAGCGCTAATGCAGGCGACGCACGACATCCGTCAGGGAGTCTCGACTTGACTCCCGTCTGCGGCCGTTCTAGCGTCGGCGCCGGTGGCAATCGACGAGGATCTCCGGACGCGGCGCGAGGAGATCTGCCTCGCGCACATGCGGGCGGAGAACGCCCACCGGTTCGACGAGGCGATCGGATTCTTCGCGCGGCCGCGCTATGAGCTCGTGGCCACCGGGGAGGTCTTCGACGGTGCCGGCCCACTCGGCGGGCTCATGCAGGAGAACGTGACCGCCTTCCCCGACTTCCACTATGACTCCACCCACCTCCACCACGCCGACGACGTAATCGTGGTGGAGGGCTCGTTCCGGGGCACCCACGAGGGAAGATGGCGGGGGCTGCCGGCGACCGGGCACCGCGTGGACTTCCCAATGCTCATCGTGTTCTTGTTCGAGGGCGACCGGATGATGGGCGAGCGGATCTACTTCGACCTCTCCACGGCGCTCCGCCAGCTCGGGGTGGCCCGCGACCCGAACACCGTCGCGGGAAAGATCACCACCGCCCTCAACCACCCGATCACGCTCGGCCGCGCCCTCCTGCGCCGGCCTCAGCGGCGCCGGCGCCGATAGGCGCTCTTGGCTCGCACGATGTCATCTACGCGCCGGGGAGCCGAAGGGACACGCCTCCCACCCGGATCAATGGGCCTGCCGCTTATTGGCGAGACTCTCACTTTCGTTCGCAACCCCTACCGATTTCTCGAGATCCGCCGCGATCGCTACGGCAATGTCTTCAGATCGAATGTGACGGGGCGTCGTGTGGTGTTCCTGTCGGGGATCGAGGGCGCGTCGGCTTTCTACGACCCAGAGAACATCAGCAGGGAGGACGCGCACCCCTTCCTCATGACCGACATGTTCGGTGGGACGAACCTAGAGATGTACGACGGGCCCCGCCACCTCGCCCTGAAGACGATCGCGCTCGAGGCGTTCGACGAGGCAGCGCTCGCCGGCTATCTCCCCGATATGCAGCTGGCGATCGAGACGTGGCTCCAGCGCCACGCCGACGACACCCCTTTCCCGGCGATGAACGCGCTCCGCGGGCTCGCCATCGACGCGATCTGCCGCAATGTCATAGGGCTCGAGCCGGGCCCGGAGACCGAGACGATGACACGGGATTACGGCCTGCTCCTAGCGGGGCTCGCGGCGACCGTGCCGGTCCGCATCCCCGGCACGACCTACGGCCGCGCGATGGCGGCGCGCGATCGATTACTCGCCAGGATCCGGACGATAGTCGAGGAGCGGCGCGCGCATCCCCGTGCCGACGGGTTGTCGCGGATCCTGTCGGCGACGGCCCCGGACGGTCGCACCTACACGGACGACGAGGCGGTGCTCGAGGTACACCACATAGTGGTGGCCGGGTTTGTCGTGTATGCGCACATGGCCGAGGTGGTCCGACGCCTTGCGATGCAGCCCGGCCTCCGCGCCAGATGCACCGAGGAGGTTGCGCGGTACGTGCCCGACGGTCCGCTGTCGATGGAGGGCCTGTCGCGGGTCGCCGTGTGCACGACGGTGGTGATGGAGGCGAAGCGGCTGGTCCCCCTTGTGCCCCTAGCGTTCGGGCGTGCCCGACGGACGTTCGCCTGCGACGGGTACGAGGTGCCGGAGGGCTGGACGGTCTATCTTGCGCTGCACCTGATCAACCGCGATCCGTCGATTTACTCAGAGCCCGAACGGTTCGATCCCGACCGGTTCGGTCCCGGACGCGAGGAGCACCGCAAGCATCCACTCGCGTTCATCCCTCAGGGATCGGACCCGCCGGTCAGCCATCGGTGCCTCGGACTGGAATATTCGACGCTCCTTACACTCGCGTTCCTCACGGTCCTCGTCAGAGGGCACGACTGGCAGCTGCCCCCGCAGCGGCTCGCCCCCGATTGGGGCCGTCGCCCGCCGGAGCCACGCGACGGCCTGATGGTCCAGCTTCGATGAGCAACAGCGAAGCTAGGGGTTCGAGTCCCTTTTGGCTCCACCCCCTAGTGAGAGAGAGTTTGGCTTTGTCTAGTTTGTGGCGACTCCCCCGGATGACATCAGCACCGGAGCCCGGTGCGCCGCTACGGTAGAGCCCGCGGAGCCGCCAGCGCGGCTTAGAAGGAGTGCCAGGATGAGCGTCACCATTGACGGCACGGCCGACCTCCCGGCGTTGTATCGGAGCGCGGACCGGGAGTCGGAGCGAGCCCAGCGATCTTACCTGAGGTCACTCAGGGTGCGCCTCGGTGCACTGCTCGTCGCGGCGTTCGGCGGCGCGCTCACTCTGACCACCGCGGGCGGCTTTCAGGTTGGTGGCGGGTTGGCCTTTCTCGCGTTTGCTTGCGCGCTGGGCGCCGAGCTCTTTCTCGCCACAACAAGCCCGCTAACAACTTGGTACGAGGGCCGGGCCGCGGCCGAGTCGGCCAAGACCCTCGCCTGGCGATACATGGTGCGCGGCGAGCCATTCGAGGTCGACACCCCGGACGTCGACAAGCAGTTCCTTGCCCAGACGTACTCGCTGCTGCAAGACCTTCAGTCGATCTCATTGGGGACAGCAGAACCCCGTGCACACCAGATCACTGACAAGATGCGCCGAGTCCGCGCTCTCGACTTCAACGAGCGTCGGCAGGTCTACCTCGTCGACCGGATTGCCGACCAGCAACGCTGGTACTCCGAGAAGGCGCGGTGGAACGCTCGCCGAGCACGCGGATGGGTGCTCATCAGCATTGTGCTCGAAATCGCGGGCCTCATCGGCGGAGCGCTCAAAGCGTTTGGCTGGATCAGCTTCGACGTGCTTGGCTTCCTTGCCGCGTCAGCCGGGGGTGTCGTGGCCTGGATCGAGGCGAAGCAACATCGCAACCTGGCAACTGCGTATGGCATCGCGAGTCAAGAGCTCGCCTCCATCGCCTCAGAGCTCCCGACAGTGAACAGCGAGGAGCGTTGGGCCGCTTTCGTAAGCCAGGCCGAAGAAGCCATCTCCCGCGAGCACACCTTATGGCGGGCATCACGGGGATTGTCCGACCGCTTTGGGCGCAAAGAACGTTGAGCTTTGACCCGATCCACCGGCACCCCGGCTGGAGGGACGGTCGTCGACTCGGTGGGATACATGCCAGACGCGATTCCCCTGGCCGACGTTCGCGGCCTGGCTTTTAGGCTTACCTCAGGCGGGAGCGGGTGAGTGGAAGTGGTCAGTATGGAGAAAGCCAAGGCGGGGCGGGTCCTCATCGGCTATCGACGCCAGGAAACGGCGCGGCCGGCGCGACAGCTCTACGACTTGCTGGTTGCTGAGCTAGGGGCTGACCGGGTCTTCAAGGGATGTCGACGTGTACGCCTGATCAGTCCTTGTGGGCGGGACTTTCTTCGCTGGAGGGGGTCTCCTTCTGCGAGGCTCCGCGGCTGAGGGCTTTCTCCAGCCGCGCCACCGCTGCCTGCATATTCTCGGCTCCCTCCAACCATTGCCGATGCTCGAGGGATAGCTGGTCGTGCACCGCGGCGACATACTCACCGAGCACCGACGGGGATCCGGCGGCGATGCCGAGTCGCACGTCGTCGACACGCTCGCGTAAGCCCTGCAGTGCCTGAGCGGTGTTGTCATAGCGCTCAGCGTTCCTGCGATCTTGGTTGATGGATTCACGGGAGGCGGCGAACGCTTGAAGCGCGGCGCCAAACACCGCAAGCGAACCAAGCGCAGCCCATTCGCTCCTCTGCGCGCCAAGCACTCCAGCCGCACCTGACGCAATTGCCGCCACCAGGACGGATCCGGCCGAGATACCAAGAGTCCGTTCGGCCGAGTTGCGGTGCTCCAACCGGCGGGTTTTGTAGTACGCGAGCTGAAGATCTAGCTGATAACGGCGAAAGTACTCCAACTTGAGCAGCTCCAGCTGGAGATCGGGCGGCTGTACTGAGGAGTTCGCGATGTAGCTGAAGTAGGACAACCGCTTGGTCTCTGCCCGTGCGCGCGCCGTCATCCAGTCCTCGAGGAGCCGACCCTCCTTTACCCGAAACAGCGACATCGTCGCGATCCCGCCGGTTGCGACACCGGCAAGAGCGAGCACGATGAGAGCTGTTTGCGTCAATGCGCCCAATGTGCCGGCAAGCAGCGCTACAACCATCAGTAGTGCGCTCACCGTCGCCGTACCGAGGACCGCCCAGTTGGCCCGGCTTACCCATCGCTTGAAGGTCCGCTCTGCATCAAGCGCCTCAGTGTCAGCGTCCGCATACTCCCGCGCCAGCTCCACGGGCGCGCTGCGGGTCAGTAGCGCGGCGAGCTTAGGCGCCGAGGCCTTCAGCTGCTCGGCATGCTCGACAGGCGACAGTCCGTAGTCACCGGGGCCGCCACTGCCGATGATTCCAGCTGCATCCCACATGATCGTCACCCCGCGATCTCGACACGTTCGTGGCTTGTCACCTCAGAGGTGAACATGCTCATCCGACCATCGACAGTTGTGACCTCGCAGCGGCACGCTCGACGCCCCGGGCATGTGTAGATCGCGACCGCCACGTCGTGTAACCACTCGCCGCGCTCCTATGAGTACAGCAGCAAAGTACAGCAGTATCCCCGCTACTCAGCGCTGTCGCGTGGGGGTTGGCTCACACTCGGGCGCTCCGGCAACCCCGAACGAGAACCCTGCCTTCACTTGCAAGCAAGAGGTCAGGGGTTCGAGTTCTGATCACCTCGACGTGATCACTTCGGCTCACTTTACTTGGACTCCGCATCATCTTGACGCTAATGCCGACTTGTCAGAACGTGGTTGAGCTATAGGTAATTCATTCGTGAGACGGTGTGAGATGTCGTCCAGGGAGGTGACATGACTAATGGCGGCGAACAGGCCGGGGACGCGGCTGCGCCCGGGAAGGCCAGTTCGATAGCCACGGCCGATTCATCCGCCTGGGCGCCCCTTGCGCAGCGTGCCTTCCGCTGGCTCTGGCTGGGTATGTTGATCAGCTGGATCGGCACCTGGATGCAGACGGTCGGCGCCCAGTGGCTGCTGGTAGACGCGCCCAACGCGGCTGCGCTGGTCTCGTTGGTGCAGGCTGTGACCACCCTCCCCATGATGCTGCTTGCGCTACCCGGAGGCGTCCTGGCCGACTCCTTCGATCGACGCTGGCTGCTGATCACGGTGCAGGCCTATCTCTTTATCACTGGCATCCTGCTCGCTGTCCTCACCGCCATCGGCCAGATGCCACCGGCCCTGCTGCTGGGCTTCACCTTCGCCCTGGGCGCCGGCGGAGCGGTGCAGCTCCCGGCCTGGCAGGCCACGATGCCCGAACTCGTGCCCAGGAACCAGCTACGAGCGGCGACAAGACTTGACCTGGTCAGCGTGAACGGGGCACGTTCGCTCGGGCCAGCCCTGGCCGGGCTGGTGATCGCCTACCTAGGTGGCGTGCCGGTCGTCTTCGGCCTTTATGCGGCATGTGTTGCCTTTTTCGGAGTCGTGCTGCTTTTCTGGCGCCGGCCGAAGGCTGTCGAGAACCGCCGCGAACGCTTCCTGCCAGCACTCCGTGCTGGGGGTCGCTACGTCTGGCACGAACCCATCGTGCGTCGCATACTGCTCCGAACCATCCTGGTAGTCGGACCCGCCGTGGCTTTGTGGTCACTGCTACCGCTGATCGCCAGTCAGCGCCTGGGCCTCGGAGCGGACGGCTACGGGGCTCTGTTCGGCGCCTTGGGCCTCGGTGCGATCCTCGGTGCCGTTGTGCTGGGAGGAGTGAGGGACCGCATTTCCACCAACGGGCTGCTGACGGCAGCTGGCGTCCTCTACGCGGCAGCCTTAGCCGTGATGGTGCTGACCGTGAGCTTTCCCGCGGCCCTGGCAACCCTCGTGCTCGCCGGGGTGGCATGGATGGCCATGACTTCCACTCTCGCCGCCGAGCTGCAGCTGTTCCTGCCAGTCTGGGTCAGGGCCCGTGCCCTCGCCGTCTTCATGCTCACCTTCACCGGTTCGATGACCGTGGGAGCGCTCGTCTGGGGACTCGTGGCCGAGGCTTTCGGCCTGCAGCCGGCATACCTCGCCGCGGCCATCCTGCTACTGGCAGGTGTCGCCGCGGGAGTCTTCTTGCGCGTGCCGGAAACGGGTCACCTCGACCGGGCGCCGGTCATCTACTGGCCGGAGCCCCGACTGGCCTTCGATCCCGAGCCAGACAGCGGTCCCGTTGTGGTGACGGTTGAATACACCGTCACGCCGGAACGGGAGGCGGCCTTCCTGGAGGCGATGGACCACCTCCGCCAGTCTCGACGCCGTACTGGAGCTACGCGCTGGGAGCTCTACCGGGACGGAGACCAGACGGACCGCTTCATCGAGATCTTTAGCGTCGCATCCTGGCAGGAACACCTGCACCAGCACGAAGGGCGCTTAACGGCGGCGGATAGAGAGGTCGAGGAGGCGGCGCTGGCCTTTTCCGATCCGCCGGCGCGGGCAGAACACCTGCTCCCGCCGTAACGGCTGATCACCCAGCTATCCCACCGGCTGCCGTGCCTCCGCGATGATGTGCCCCATGTTTGCCTCTGAGAAGAAGTCCATCGGCGACGCGGCATCCGAGATCACGCTCGCGAAGCTCCATTGCTTCCTGGTTGCCTTGCAATGGCCACTACCTCCCCTAATGGCCCTGCCCGACCTCGCGGAGGCGGCTCAACTGATCACAGCGGACTGGACCAACCTAGCTGGTGCGTACGACTACCAGTTGATCAAGAGCGGACGCAGCTCCCCACACTTCACCCGGACGCCCCAGGATCTGGCGAACATTGGATGCAGGACCCGGCAGCGGATACGGGGTGAAGCTCTCGGTTGCTGGGTCGAACCGCACCAGCGCGTTAGCGCCGAAGTCGCTGACCCACACCTGGTCTTGATCATCGACATAGACGGCGTACGCCTGTGGGCTGACACCGGGCAGTCGCCACTCACGCCACTTCTCGCTCGCTGGATCGAAGACGGCTAGTTGACCGGCGTTCCACTCACTCACCCAGATCCGTCCGGTGCTGTCCGACCAGACGCGGCGTGCGCCCTGCTGGGGCGTTGGGGGCTCGAGCACTGTCGCCTTGCCGGTCTCGGTGTCAATGCGCCCCACGTAATTGCCCGCAAGCGAGGCGTAGTAGACCTGGCCGTCAGATGTCGTGGCAATGCCGTACGGCCCGGCGCCACGCGGAGCGTCGTACACCGTCATGCTTCCAGACCGCGGATCGAGCTGTCCGTATACGCCTGCCTGACCGGTGAACCACAGCACACCATTGCGGTCGAACGTCGCTGTGTTGAGGTTGGCGCCCTCTCGGCCGTCGGGTAGCCGATAGCTGCGCACCTCATGCGTCGTCGCGTCGATGCGGACGATGGCATTCAGTCCGCCGTCGGTCACCCACGCCGCACCGTCTGGGCCCACAATCACCCCGTGCGGTGCTGAACCTTCCCCGAGCGGCACTTGATCCACGGCTTGCGTCGATGGGTTGAAATGGCCGAGAAACCCGGCCCGTTGACCGGTGAACCAGACCCCGCCGTCATTGGCCGGCGCGACATCGTGCGGGCGTGATCCGTCCCGCACGTCGTAGCTCTGAACAGCGGATGGCTGAGTCTCCTCCGGCTGGTCTGCTGCGCAGCCGCTTGCTAAGAGCGTGGCGATCAGCGCAAGGCGCAATACGACTCGGCGGAGACACATGGCGGTTCCTCCTGTGTCAAGTGTCACTTCCTGGCGCAGCTGTCTATACACGAGCCCACGGGACCGCGACACTGAACGCCGTCAAACGCGGGGCGCGTAGCTCGACCGTGCGGAGTGCATGGAGCTACTTGAATAGGATCAGACGGCCGCGGCCACGGTAGGCGTGCATGATGCGGTCCTCG
>JBKOUS010000138.1:0-10547 GCA_046723505.1 Actinomycetota bacterium | reverse complement strand
CTGAAGTCTCGACAGCTCGATGATCTGACCCACCAGATCGGTCAATCGAGCCGACTCGATACCCATGCGACTTGCGAACTTGCGCACCGCCGCCGGGTCGTCGGCCGCGTCCTCGACCGCCTCAGCCAGTAACGAGATCGCTCCGATTGGGGTCTTGAGCTCGTGGCTGATGTTGGCGACGAAGTCCCGACGGGTCTCCTCTATTCGTCGAGCGGCGGTTCGGTCGTCGGCAAGAAGGAGTATCAGGCTCTCGTCCAGTGGCGCGACCCGGGCGGTGAGGTAGGTGGAGGCGACTCGGGCGCCTCGGTTGATCTGGAGGTCGACCGTACGGGTGTCGCCTCCGCGGCGTACGCTGCGGACCAGTTGCAGCAAATCGGGGACGCTGATCCGGCTGCCCCGAACCAAACCCAGCGACCTTGCGGTGGCATTCGCCTCGAGTACCTCATCGTGCGGGCCGACCACCGCGCCAGCGGCAGGCAATACCCGGACCACCTCTGCGACCCCAACAGGGACCACTGGCTCTGCGAGATCGAAGGTTGGGCTGGGTTCTGCGTGTCGTGATCGCAGCGCCACCCACGCGAGCAGTGCGCCGATCCCAAGGCCGACGACGAGCGCCATAATGGCGACCCCAATTGGGTTCACAAGAAAGATAGTAGGGGTCTAGTCAGCACTAGCTCACCGGCTGACCAGCAGGCACGCACGCGGGGCCTCAAGCGTTTGGCGCATGTTCACAATTCGTTAACCATGTGCACGATTGCGTGTAGGGGGCTGACATAGGGTAGTGGTGCTGAAACCCCGAAAATAGATGGGACATTCTCATGCGCGACCTCTATCGGGAGCAGCTAGACGACGTCCTCGCGGATCTCGTGCAGATGGCTCAGGTAGTCTCGTCGGCGGTTCGTTCTGCGACAACGGCGCTCCTCGAAGCCGACATCCACCTTGCTGAGCAAGTGATCGGCGATGATGCGCGAATCGACGCCAGGGAGGCGGAGATTGAAGGGCGCGCGTTCTCGCTCCTTGCTCGTCAGGCCCCCGTCGCGGGGGAACTGCGGACCATCGTCGCCACCTTGCGAATGGTCACCGAGTTGGAGCGCATGGGGGATCTAGCTGCCCACATCGCCAAGATCGCAAGGCTCCGCTATCCGGAGGTCGCTGTGCCTGAGTCGCTGCGCCCTAACTTCGTACGGATGGGCGATGTGGCAGAGAAGATGGTCGTTGCCGCCGGGCAGACTTTGAATGACCGCAACATCCAAAGCGCACAAGAGTTGCGGGCCCGGGACGAAGAGATGGACGAACTGCGGCGTACACAGTTCCGAGTAATGCTGAGTGACGACTGGGCGTACGGCGTAGAGGCGGCAGTTGACGTGGCCCTGCTCGGTCGCTACTACGAGCGCATCGCCGACCACGCGGCGTCGCTGGGACGGCGAATCATCTATGTCGTGACCGGCGAGCTACCCGAGCACGACCAGATCTGGTCGAAGCCATAACGTTCAATCCAACCACCCATCACCGCCCCTCTTGACGGCTGCGATGGAGGACGTGCGGTCGAGCGAGACCAGCCGCTACTTCTTGCCCTGCATTTTGACGGCTTCAATCGCGGCGGCAGCCGCCTCAGGGTCGAGGTAGCGGCCACCGGGCTCGACCGGCTTCATGTCGTCGTCGAGCTCATAAATCAGCGGGATGCCAGTAGGAATATTGAGGCTGACCACCGCCTGGTCGCTCATTTCGTCCAGATGCTTGACGATTGCGCGCAGTGAGTTGCCGTGAGCAGCGACCAGCGTCACCTTCTCCGCCCGAAGGTCGGGGACGATCTCGTCGTACCAGTACGGTAGGGCGCGTATCAGAACGTCCTTGAGGCATTCGGTTCTTGGCCGTGCCTCGCTTGGCAGGCCCGCATAGCGCGGATCGTCAAAGTTCGCATACTGATCGTCATTGTCAATCGGCGGCGGCGGGATGTCGTAGGAGCGCCGCCACAACATGAACTGCTCCTCGCCGTACTCCGCGAGCGTGGCTGCCTTGTCCTTGCCCTGCAACGCACCGTAATGGCGCTCGTTCAGCCGCCAGGAACGCTTCGTCTCGATCCAAAGCCGATCAGCAATGTCCAGTGAAATCTGCGCGGTCCGGATTGCCCTGCGGAGCACGGAGGTGTGTACGACGTCAGGCAGCAGATTGCTCTCAACGAGCAGCTCGCCGCCACGAAGCGCCTCACCCTCCCCCTTGGCGTTCAGATCGACGTCGACCCAGCCGGTGAACAAGTTCCTGGCGTTCCACTCACTCTCGCCGTGCCGCAAAAGGATCAACGTGCCGGTCATGACACAACCCACCGCTCGGGCCGGTAGTCGCCACGCTCCCAGGTCATTTTCATGGCAGCGAGCCTAGTGGCCAGGCCACGCTGCCCGCTGCTGGCGGATCAGCTTTTCGGACGCTCACCCGGATCCAAATGGCTGAAGGCTGCCAGGTTCGCTGTCGACTCATCGCGCGAACGCCGCCATGCCCACTCCTGTCGGATGCTCTCGGCGAACCCCAGTTCCAAGATCACATTGAAGCTGTCGTCGGCCGCTTCGGCCACGGTGCCAAGGAGCCGATCAACCTCGGCCCGGCTCACCAGCTCAACCGGCAGGCTGCCCGTCAAGTAAATGTCTCCAAGGGCGTCAACTGCAAAGGAGATGCCGGGCATTTTGAGATTCCGCTCCAGCAGCCATCGATAGACACCGACATGGTTCTCATCGGGCTTGCGTGCGACAAAGGCCCGCAAGTTCAGTCCGTGCTTGCCGACCTGAAGGGCGCATTCGGTTACCAGCTTGCGGGTACCAGGCAAGCTGACCGAGAACAGTCCCGGCGCCGACTCCGCCCAGTCGAGGTCAAGCACCGAAAGCTCGACGCGAATCTCACTGATCGCGTGGTCGCGAGCGTCACTCACGTCTGTTGCACGAACCAGCGCACCTGGTAGCCATCCAGAGTCAGCGGTCCATCGGTCAACGGGGTCTCTTCGGTGAGCGCATCCCATGCCCAGTTGCCGAGCGGAATCACCCAGCGCGGCAACTTTTGCTGCTCGGTCGTCATGTTGTAGATACCGACCATCGTCTGAGTCTGGTACCGGCGATGAAACACCAGAAGAGCTGGGTTTACGGGGTCGAGGATCTCACTCTCCACGGAGGCGTCCAGGCTCGGCAGCGAGGAACGCACGGCGATGATATGCCGCAGGCCGTGCCAGACACGATACTCAACGGTGCCTTCGATGTGCCGGTTCTCCACCAAGTCCCACGGCATCGGCGGCCGGTGAACCCAGCGGTTGTCATCGGCATGGTCCGGGTCCTCGACGAAGTCGTAGTAATTCCGCAGGGCGAGTTCGTCGCCCATGTAGATCAGCGGCAACCCACCGAACCCCAGAACCAGGCTGTAGGCCAGCAGATAACGACGCACTGACAGCTCCAGGTGGATTTCATCGCCAGTGTTGAGCGCGGATTCGATCCCAGCCAGCGATGCTGCAGTTCCGCTGATCCGGCGATCGCCGGTAGCGAGATTCTCTTGGAATACCAGGCCGCGGGCATCACTCATCGGATAGAGGCCCGCGTAATACTCAGAAAGGAAGCGGCGATGTTCGAAGCCATTGAGCCCGACCGAGGCTGCGTCGCCGTCATCGATCGCCCAGCCAATATCGTCGTGGCAGCGCAGATACGTGCCCCACACCGTGGTAGGCGGCTTCGCCGGAAAACGGTTCAAAGCCGCGCAAAACAGCCGAGTGTCTTTTGCAGCCAGCGCCGACCAGATCTGCACCATCAAAGAGTTCTGGTACGCCATGTCGCTGACCTTGCCGGCATGCTTGCCCACCCCTAGATACGGGGCGAGGTCTGAGGGGCCGACGATCGCCTCCGCCTTGAAGATCAACGCGGGGGCGGCGATCCGGGCAATGGACCGCAGGGCTTGCGTAATGGCGTGCACTTCCGGCTGGTTCTGGCAGTTGGTACCCATCCGTTTGTAGATAAAGGCAATCGCGTCGAGGCGCAGGCATTCCACGCCCAGATTGGCCAGCCACAAGATCAAATCCGCAAACTCGTAGAAAACGTCTGGATTGTGCCAATTGAGGTCCCATTGCCAGGTGTTGAATGTCGTCCACACCCAGGACGCGGATTCCTCGTCGTAGCTGAAGTTGCCAGGTGCGAAGTCCGGGAAGACTTCAGGCAACGTCCGCTCGTACGCGTCCGGGAGCTCCCGGTCGGCGAACATATGGAAGTACTTCCGGTAGAAGGGGTCGCCGGCGCGTGCGTTCACTGCCCACTGATGCTCGGCCGCTACGTGGTTCAAGACGAGATCCAAAGTCAAGGAGATCCCGCGCGAGCGCAGCACGGTCGCCAGATCCCGAACGTCGTCAATACTGCCGAGGTCGGAACGTACGGCCCGATAGTCCATAACCGCGTAGCCGCCATCATTCTGACCAGGCCGTGGTTTGAGCAACGGCATGAGGTGCAGATAGGTCACCCCGAGCTCCGCGAGATAGTCCACCCGGTCGGTGATACCCTTCAGGTCGCCCGCGAAGAGATCGGCGTAGGTGGCGTAGCCGAGCATCCGGGGGTGTTGAAACCACTGCGGATCGGCGTGCCGGCGCAGGTCCAGGAGTCGCAGGTCGGCGGGACGCTGCTGAAAGTTCTGCGCGGCGATCTCCACCAGGCGGTAGGCCATCTCTGGCGCGTGGTCGGGATAAGCGCCTGTCAGACCGGTCAGCAGATCCGGCCAATAGCGCTGCAGTCGTGTCGCAAAGACGACTTGATCATGAGGCGGCTCGCCCTCGAGCAGCGGCACCACGTCCGGAGTACTCATCGCTCGCAGGCTATTGGAGCAAGCCTCAACTTGTCAGCAAATCTGGTGCCGTCGTCGCTCCTCGCGAGACGAAAAGCATGTTTCGCTCATCGCTCCTCCGATCACCTGTGGGCGCCTACTGACGCTCGCAGCGGGGGAATCGGATTAGTGCTGCTTACTGGAGTCAATGAGATTCGGATCTGGCTGCGACGCTGTGCGCAGTTCCTTGCGCCCCATCTTGATCCGCTTTCGGAACTCGTCCATGAAGACTTCGCGAAGCTCCTCATTGTCCACGACGGTTCCTGCCGTGCCCAGCTTGCCCTTCACGACACGCTCGCAGAGCGTCAACCACGACTGGCCCATCGCATAAGTGAAGGTCGACGCGACTCCTGCCCCGATGACACCGCCCACGACCGTGCCGGCCCCCGGCACCAGCTTGATCAGGCTCGTGAAAGTCGCACGCCCGAGCTGTGTCGCCGCGGTGGTGGAAGCAATCGCCATCAACGCCGCACGCTCAAACTTGATCTTGTAGATCTGGGCAATCCGGGCCATCATGCCAAGTTGGATCGGCACCAGTAGGGCGGCAGATGAGAACGGGATCGGGGTGGCGGCAGCGGCGGCAGCACTCGCGGCGGCAGCGGTTATGTACTTGTTTGCTTCCTGCGCTTTCCGCGCATGATCGATTTCTTGCGCCGAGACGAGAGCTCCATGAACACCTTCGGGCGCAACGCGAAAGGTGGCATCCAGAAGTTCCTTGAGCCCATAGGCAGGCTGGCCAGCGAACTCATCTGCCTTGGCGTAGGTCATGAATGGCCGTCCTGCCACGATCGGCAGTCGTTTGGCCATGATCTGCTCGGCCAACAGCACTGCGTCGGGGTGGTAGTGACCGGTGCGCATCGGTACCTGAGTCAGCACCACGATCACCGGTAGTCCCATCTCGTCGAGCCGCCGGATGAAATCAGCCTCGGCTTCCTCGAAGCGCCGATCCATGCCGCGTAGGCAGTACCAGGCCACGTGGATCTGCTCGGAGAGTGGCAGCTTGCGCATCTGGGTCATGGCCTTGTCGAGGTCAGACAAGATCTGTTTGTTGTCCTTGCCCACCTCGAGACCTTGAGTATCGACTATCCCGAGGTGCCCAATCTTGTCGAGATAAAGGTGGCTGCCGCGGGTGACTGGCTCACCGATACCGGTTCGCGCGACCTCCTCACCGAAGATCGCGTTGATCAAGGTGGACTTGCCGACTCCGGTCTTGCCGAAGATCGCCAAGTTGAACCGACCGATGGCCGCGTTCTGCTTCTCATACTCGGTTCGGAACGAGTCTCGAAACCAGTCTGTGCCCGCCATAGGGAAAAGGGTACGGGTAACAGAAGTCCGACCACCGGAGGCGATGATCTCGGTGCTGTGTTTTGGCACGCCCGAGCTTGGACCCGCGCGGCTCATGCGCGGGTACGCGCTCGCCGAGGCCGCTCGACACGCCGCGGCCCGTTCACCTGCTTCGGCGGCAGCGTAGTGGTCCATTGGGCCGGCTGCCATAGAATCGCCGGGTTGCCCAAGTCCGGGAGAAGGTCTTGCTCAGTGCCCGTCCGTTCTGACCTGCGGAACGTCGCCATCGTCGCTCACGTCGACCACGGCAAGACGACGCTAGTCGACGCGATGCTTTGGCAATCCGGGGCTTTTCGCGCCGGTCAGACGGTCCAGAAACGTGTGCTGGACTCCATGGACCTGGAGCGGGAAAAGGGCATCACTATCCTCGCCAAGAACACCGCCGTACGGCACCAGCTGCCGGACGGTTCGACTGTCACCATCAACATCATTGACACGCCGGGCCACGCCGACTTTGGCGGCGAAGTTGAGCGCGGCCTGGAGATGGTCGATGGGGTCCTGCTCCTGGTGGACGCCTCGGAGGGTCCGCTGCCCCAGACTCGCTTCGTGCTCCGCAAAGCTCTCGCCAAAAGGCTGCCGATCATCTTGGTGGTGAACAAGGTCGATCGTCACGATGCCCGTATCCCTGAGGTAGTTGAGGAAACCTACGACCTCTTCCTGGACCTGTTGGACGACGACAGCAGTGATGTCCTCGACTTCCCAGTGGTCTATGCCTCGGCCAAGGCCGGACGCGCGTCGCTGACTGCGCCGGGCAATGGAGAGATGCCGGACAGCCCAGATCTCGCCCCATTGTTTGCCACCATCCTGCAGCACATCCCGGCGCCCAGCTATGTGGCGGGAGCGACGCTACAGGCACACGTCACCAACCTGGACGCGTCACCGTATCTCGGGCGGCTGGCGCTGTGCCGAGTGGTCGCCGGCACTTTGCGACGCAATCAGAATGTGGCTTGGTGCCGCGCCGACGGCACCATCCACACCGTCAGACTCTCCGAGCTGTTGATCACCAATGCATTGGATCGAGAGCCTGCCGAGTCGGCGGGACCAGGTGACATCGTCGCCATCGCTGGTATCCCGGAGATCACCATCGGGGAGACGCTGTCCGATCCTGACGACCCCAAGCCGCTGCCACTTATCATCGTGGATGAGCCGTCGATCTCGATGACCGTTGGCATCAACACCTCCCCACTCGCGGGCCGTTCCGGCAAGAACCTCACGGCACGGCTGCTGAAAGCTCGCCTCGATGCTGAGCTTGTGGGGAATGTCTCGATTCGGGTCTTGCCCACCGATCGACCGGACATCTGGGAGGTGCAGGGCCGTGGCGAACTGCAACTGGCAATCCTCGTCGAGATGATGCGCCGTGAATCCTTCGAGATGACGGTCGGGAAACCACAGGTGGTAGTCCGGGAGATCGGCGGCAAGGTCCATGAGCCGATCGAGCGGCTTACCGTCGACATTCCGGAACAATTCGTGGGGGTTGTCACCCAGTTGCTCGGGCTACGCCGCGGCAGATTGGAGCAGATGGTCAACCACGGCACTGGTTGGGTCCGCATGGAGTATCTGGTGCCAGCTCGTGGCCTGATCGGCTTCCGCACTGAGTTCTTGACCGAGACCCGTGGCACCGGGCTGATGCATCACGTCTTCGAGGCGTACCAGCCCTGGGCTGGCGACCTGCGCACCCGGCTCACAGGCTCGCTTGTGGCCGACCGATCGGGCCAAGTCACCTCGTACGCACTATTCAACCTGCAGGAGCGCGGCACTATGTTCGTCGGGCCCGGCACAGATGTGTATGAAGGCATGATCATCGGCGAGAACGCCCGCGGCGAGGATATGGACGTCAACCCGACCAAGGAAAAGAAACTCAGCAATGTTCGTTCCTCCACCGGCGAGGAGCTGGAACGGCTGGTGCCGCCGCGGCTGATGAGCTTGGAGCAGGCGCTGGAGTTCTGCCGTGCTGACGAGTGCCTGGAGGTGACTCCGGAGGCAGTGCGCATGCGGAAGGTTGTGCTGTCGGCGGCCGCCCGTGCCCGCGGCCGGGCACGCTCCAAACAGGCCTGAGAAGAGCACAGCCGGCCAGGCTCGTCGCGCCCGTGCCCATTTCGTGACCTACTGAAAGGAGCTTCGACACAAATCGGTCACGACCGCGTCACTCGGCCGCAAGTGACCAGCGGATCGGTGAAGATATTTCCGTTGTTGCTCTGAAGCTTCGGCCCTTCCCCACCGTAGAAACGACACAACTCGCCGGCCGCCGTAATTCGACGATTGAGGTCAGCCCGGGGGAGGCGAACTCACGCCCCACCTTTCTTGCTCGCGGGGGGCGCGAGCGAGAGGGTGGGGCGTGAGGGGTCGTTTGGTGGCTAGACGTCCTCGGCAGTAGCTTTCTTGGTCTGTGTCGTGCCACTCTCGGTCGACGTGCCCGAGCTGCGAGGTGTGACTGGCTTGGTCGCTTTGGCGGACCGGTCACGAGCCGACCGTCGCACTTCGTCGACCGCTTGCTTGCCGCGCCATGCGAAATCGCCGTAGGTGGACGTCGCCTGAGCCAACAGATCATTTGCTTGCCTTTGTAGCTCGGCGATCCGAGCTTTGGTGCTATCAGGCAGGTGCTTGAACTGCTCCGGAAGCGTGATCACAAACGTGCGCAGATCTTCGGCGCCCGACTTGGCCTGTCTGCTCAGTTCAGGTCGCTTGCTCTGCAGTTCATTGATCCGCTTACTGGCCTTCTGCTGCGTATCGGCGAGGGCGCCCTTGAGCGCCTCGGCTAGCGCATCCGTGAGGCCGGCGACCGCATACAACGCGGCGTAGTCAGATTCCAGGGCAGACTTGCGGGCCTCGGCGGAAGGTTGCTCATCAGACGCCGACTTGGGGGTCTCGGTGAAAGGTTCCTTCTCAGACATCACGTTCTCCTTCTTGGTTGGGTAGTTGATCATTTTGGGCCTTGCCGGTGGGCGCGGCCTTCTCGTTCTCCTTGACGAATGAGGTATATACATCAATGAGCACGCGCTTCTGCCGCTCAGTGATCGCCATGTCGGCTAGCACCGCCATCTCCACAGAGGTGGCCGGGTGGTCATCCGGATCCAGGATCCCGGCCCGGACATACAACGACTCGGCGGAGACACGCAGCGCCTTAGACAGCTGCTGCAGCACCTCTGCCGAAGGCTTGCGGAGCCCTCGCTCGATCTGACTCAAGTAAGGGTTGGAGATGCCAGTCTGTTCGGCGAGTTGACGCAGCGACAACTGAGCCATTCGGCGCTGACCGGCAATGAACTCACCGAGCGAGCCGAGCTGCTCGCCAATCTTCTGGGTGCGGATTTTCACCATGACAACTAGTGTGCTTGCAATTGCAAGCATTTGCAAGCAAAAAGCAAGCACAACCGTTCGCGAGCGTCGGGTAGAGCGGGTGCCGCTGCTGTCTGGACGATCGAGCAGGCGCGCCAGGTAATTGACCAGGAGCGAGCTTTTGTGTTGGTGGGCTGGCGTGCCTGCGAGGGAGGAAGACAGCAGCTTTCAGCGCCCGTTCGGGCGCGAGCGAACAAAGTTAGCGGCCCAACATGACAGCCTGTGGCACCGAAGCGGTGATCAGTGTCCCATCGGGCCGTCGGTCGGCTGTCTTGGATGGGAGCGGGCCTTCGATGTACGAGCCTTGGTGGGCCAATGGGACCCGCACCAGCGTACCAGCCGATACCTTGAAGTATTCGCCACGAACAGCTACTTCGGCACTCTCGCCTGCGACGACGGTGAAGGCAATCTCCTGCCTCGAAAGATCCACCTGTACCTGAGTGCCGCGAAGGGTGATCTGAAACGTCAAGCCGGCCCAGGACTCAGGCAACCGCGGATCGAATGTAACAGTGCCGTTGTAGTCACGCATACCCCCGAACCCGTAGGCCAGAATGTTCCAAACCCCACCAGTGGAAGCCACATGGACGCCGTCGCTTGTGTTGCCGTGCAGATTGGCGAGGTCGACGAAAAGCGCATTGTAGAAGTAGCGCAGTGCGAGATCGCGGTATCCAACCTCGGCCGCGATGATCGATTGCACGATCCCGGACAACGTGGAATCGCCGGTGGTGATGGGGTCGTAGTACTCGAAGTTGTTCCGCTTCTGCTCCTTGCTGAAATGATCACCTTGGAGGAACAGGGCCAGCACCACATCTGCCTGCTTCAGCACCTGGAACCGGTAGATCACCAGCGGGTGATAGTGCAGCAGCAGCGGCCGTTTCTCTGGCGGGGTATTCTTCAGATCCCAGACTTCTCGATCAAGGAAGTGCGCGTCCTGCGGGTTGATCCCGGTGACCTCGTCGTACGGAATCGACATCGCTTCCGCACAGGCGGCCCACTCCTCGATCTCCTCGTCGGCAAGCTCGAGCCGCTCCACT
>JBKOUS010000044.1:0-8187 GCA_046723505.1 Actinomycetota bacterium | reverse complement strand
AAAGCCTGCGGATGTTGCGTCCAGGCCCGCGGCTCGGAGAGTTCGATCTCACGCCAGCCACCGCCGGCTTCCGGTAGGGCAACCGTTGCGGTGGTCGTGGTCATGACGCGACCCGGTCGATCGTGACACGGCGGCCCTCAGCCGAGGATGTCAGGCCGGCGTCGACCAGCTGCAACCCACGAACGCCGGCGGCGAGATCGTACGCGTGGGGTCGGCCGGCATCCACGTCAGACAGGAACTGTTCCCACTGGGCGCGGAACCCGTTGGGGAACTCCGCGTTGTCCGGGATCTGCTCCCACTGGCTGCGGAAGTCCTCGGTCGTGGGCAGATCCGGATTCCAGACTGGCATGGGCGTACGCACCCGGGGTTGGATGCGACAGCCGAAGAGCCCGGCCACCGCAGAACCGTGCGTGCCGTCTACCTGGAACTCGACCAGCTCGCCGCGGTCCACTCGAACGGCCCAGGATGAGTTGATCTGAGCGACGACACCGTCCTCGAGCTCGAAGATCCCGTACGCGGCGTCATCAGCGGTGGCGGCATACTTGCGCCCCTGTTCGTCCCAGCGCTCCGGGATGTGCGTGACCGCTTTGGCCGTTACCGCGACGACTCGGCCGAACAGGTTCTCCAGCACGTAGTTCCAGTGGGGGAACATGTCCAGCACCATGCCGCCGCCGTCCTCGGCGCGGTAGTTCCAGCTAGGTCGCTGGGCAGGCAGCAAATCACCCTCGAAGACCCAGTACCCGAACTCCCCGCGTACCGAGAGAATGCGGCCGAAAAAGCCTGAATCGATCAGCCGCTTCAACTTGAGCAGGCCAGGCAAGTAGAGCTTGTCGTGGACCACGCCGTTGATCACGCCAGCCTCATCTGCAGCCGTGACCAGCTCCGTACCTTCCGAGACCGATTCGGCGATTGGCTTCTCGGTATAGATCTGCTTCCCGGCAGCGATCGCCTTCAGGATCGACTTCTTGCGCTCGGAGGTGACTTGGGCGTCAAAGTAGATCGACGCCGAGTCGTCGCTCAGCGCCTCGTCCAGATCGGTCGTGAAGTCGGACACGCTGTGCTCGGCGGCGAGAGCGGCAAGCTTCTCGGCGTTTCGGCCCACCAGGATCGGCTCAACAGTGACGCGGTCGCCGTTGGGAAGCCGCACGCCGCCAGCGGCCCTAATGGGCAGGATGGATCGCACCAGATGCTGACGGTAGCCCATCCGGCCGGTCACCCCGTTCATGATCACTCGAACCGTGCGCTGGGCCATTCTTCATCTCCAAACGGGTCAGGGCGCTGTATTGTTCAGAAAACGCTTTCGCAGACACTGAGGAATATAGCGTCCAAGATTTGACCAGCGCAATCCGTAGTGCCGCGCTGTCCGCACCTCAAGGCACTCCGCCACGCCGAAATTCAGTCCGCGGAATCATGTCAATATCCCACGCAGCATGGGATGCTGACGCTGTGCCCGGCATGCACGCCATGTACAGCGCAAGCGTCCCAGGCTGCGTGGGATGTTCCCGTTTCACTTTGATTTCGTCGCTCGCAGGGGCGTTGACACCGCAAAGCAAACCACCGTAGTCTTCCGACCGTAGTGTATGAGAAAACGCTTTCACATCAACTTCACATCAATGGCGAAGGGAAGAGCGATGGCCATTAATCGTAGGCAATTTCTGATCGGGGCGGGTGGGCTGGCTGCTGCGGCCACAACGATGGGGTTGGCGGGTTGCGCCCCTGGTTCTGGGGGTGGCAGTGGTTCTCAGGGTGGCGGCGGTGAGGGTGGTGCGACTGAGCTGGCGTTGGCTTGGTGGGGTAACCCGACGCGCAACAAGAACACCGAAGCGATGATCGCTGCGTACATGAAGGCGAACCCCAATGTGAAGATCTCGGGCCAGCCGGGTGAGTTCAACAGCTACTGGGACAAGCTGGCCACCCAGACAGCCGGCGGCCAAGCCCCCGACATCATTCAGATGGACATGGCCTATATAGCCGAGTACGGCACTCGCGGCGCACTCTTGGATTTGAAGGATGTCGACGTCTCCAAGTTCGTCGAGGGTACCGTCGATTCGGGCAAGATCAACGACAAGCTGGTGGGCGTCAATGCCGGCATCAACAGCGCGATCATCTTTGCCAACCCGAAGGTCTTCGAGAAGGCCAAGGTGGACCTGCCCGACGACAAGACCTGGACCTGGGACCAGTTGCCGGAGGTGGCTGCGGAGGTCGCCTCCAAAGCGGGCGTGCCGATAGGCCTGGCGTCCGTGGTGGGCTCAGACCCAGCGTTCGCCACGTTCTTGCGCCAGAACGGCAAGGAACTCTTCAATCCAGACGGGATTGGGTTTGAGGTAGCTGACGCTCAAGCCTGGTACGACCTCATGGTCAAGTACCAGAAAGCCAAGGCCATTGGATCGCCCGAGCAGATCAGCGAGGAATCTGCCAAGCCGCTGGACCAGAGTGCGCTCGTTGTCGGGACAGCTGCCATGCAGTACTACAACTCAAATCAGCTGGAAGCGGTCAGTGCTGCGGCCGGGGGTGACCTGATGAAGATGCTGCGGTTCCCGAGCCTGACCGGCAAGGCAACCGAACGCAAAGCCTGGTACAAGGCGAGCATGCTATGGTCCGCGTCGGCCAAGACCAAGAACCCGGAGGCCGCAGTCGCCTGGATCAACTGGTTTGCGAACACCCCGGACGCCGCGAACATCGATAAGGCTGAGCGAGGCATCCCGCCGAACACCGAGTTACTGGCCGAGGTCACGCCCAAGCTCTCCCCTGCGCAACAGGTAGTTTCGAAATTCATCACCGACATCAAGCCCGAGGTGGCTAACACCCCGATCGCCCCACCCCCTGGCGGCGGTACCCTGGCCGCCGTCTTGTTCAAGCACGGGATTGATGTCCTCTTCGGGCGGGCGAGCACAGCTGACGCCGCCCAGAAGTTCGTGGACGAGGTCAAGTCGAACCTCAAGGTCTGAGCCATGAGCGCCATCTCTGAGCTCTCGACCGTCCATCGCGTCAAGGCCAAGACGCCGGAGGACAAGCGGCTCCAGGCCAAGGAGGCAGGCCGGGACAACAAGGCCGGTTATCTGTTCCTGCTGCCCTGGCTGATCGGACTCGTGCTGATCATCGGCGGGCCGATGATCGCCTCGTTGTACCTGTCGTTTACCAACTACAGCCTGATCGAGGCGCCTCAGTGGGTCGGGCTGGATAACTACGTCCGGATGCTCGACGACCCGAGACTGCACAAGTCGCTCGCGGTGACGGGCACCTACGTGTTGTTCGGCGTTCCGCTGCAATTGATCGTGGCCTTGGCCATCGCGATGCTGCTGAACCAGGGGATGAAAGGGCTGGCCATCTATAGGTCCGTCTTTTACCTGCCGTCGATGCTGGGCGCCTCGGTTGCCATTGCCGTGCTCTGGCGGCAGATGTTTGAAGTGGACGGCCTGGTCAACCAAGTCCTCAGGCTATTCGGTATCCCAGCCACTACCAGCTGGATCGGCGACCCGAGTACCGCGTTGTGGACCATCATCTTGTTGCACGTCTGGACGTTCGGCTCACCCATGGTGATCTTCTTGGCCGGCCTGCGGCAGATCCCCGGAATGTATTACGAGGCGGCCTCGGTCGACGGCGCAAGCCGATGGGCCCAATTCAGGAAAATCACCCTGCCGCTGCTGTCTCCGATCATCTTCTTCAACCTGGTACTGCAAATCATCGGGGCCTTCCAGGCATTCACGCAGGCCTTCGTTGTTTCGAACGGGACCGGCGGTCCTGCGGACGAGACGCTGTTCTACACGCTTTACCTCTACCAGCGCGGGTTCGTCCAGTTCCAGATGGGATATGCCGCCGCGATGGCCTGGCTGCTGGTGGTGATCATCGCAGCTTTCACCGCTATCAACTTCTTCTTCTCAAAGTATTGGGTGTTCTACGGTGACTGATATTCAAATCCAGGGGGAAGTCGGCCCCGTTGACACAACGGCACTGACCGGACTGGCTCCCCAAGAGGCGATCCATCACCGCCCCACGTGGCGGGACCGGACACGGTCGGTGATCAAGCACATACTGCTGATCGCCGCCAGCGTGATCATGATCTATCCGTTGCTGTGGCTGATTGTCAGCTCCTTCCGGCCAACCGATGTCATTTTCCGTACCCCGGGCCTGTGGCTGAACGACCTGTACGTGCAGAACTACACCGAGGGTTGGTACGCGCTGAGCTACCCATTCGGCCAATACATCATCAACTCTGCCATCGTGGTGGTTGGCGCCATCGCCGGCAACCTGTTTGCCTGCACGCTGGCCGCCTACGCGTTCGCCCGGCTGAAGTTCCGGTTGAGGGGGTTGTGGTTCGCCATCATGCTGTTGACGATCATGCTGCCCTTCCACGTGGTCGTGGTGCCGCAGTACATCATCTTCAACGCGCTGGGCTTCGTGAACACGTTCGTGCCACTGATCTTGCCTAAGTTCCTGGCCACCGACGCATTCTTCGTGTTCTTGATGGTCCAGTTCATCCGAGGCATTCCCAGGGAGCTGGACGAGGCGGCGACGATCGACGGTTGCGGCCACTGGAAGATCTTCAGCAGGGTGATGCTGCCGCTGATGGGCCCAGCGATAGCCACGACGGCGATCTTCACCTTCATCTGGACCTGGAGCGATTTCTTCACACCCCTGATCTACCTCACCGACCCCATCGCCTACACGGTCCCCGTCGCGCTGCGCTCGTTCCTCTCGGCAACGGAGGGGAGCAACTGGGGTGCCATGTTCGCCATGTCAGTCGTCACCTTGATCCCGCTGTTCCTGGTGTTCTTGTTCGGCCAGCGATTCTTGGTCAAGGGCATCGCCACCACCGGCGGAAAGTAGCTCAGTGCGGGGACCCTCGCTAAGCGGGGTCCCCGCATTCTTCAATTCGCGAAAGGCGCCGCTGTGACCTCCAAACGACGCTATGTGGTGGTCGGAACCGGCCACCGCGTCCAGATGTACCTCGATGCCATGGCCGGCGACCACCGCGAGGACGCGGAGCTTGTCGGGCTGGTCGAGCCAAATCCGGGCCGGTTGGCCACACATCTGAAGTGGCTGTCCGAAGGGGGGCTTGACGTCGAGGGGGTCTTCACCGGCCCACCCGACGCGCTCGAGCGGATCCTCAGCGAGACCCGCGCCGACCGGGTGATCATCACCTCTCCCGACTTCACCCACGCCGAACTGATCGTGCGCTCGCTGGATGCCGGTGTCGACGTCGTGGTCGAGAAGCCACTGACGATCGACCCGGAGAGCACTCGGCGGATCGCCGATGCGGTCGCCCGTTCCGGGCGGCAGGTTGTCGTCACGCACAACTACCGCTACTCCCCAAGGAATTCCGGCCTGAAGGGGTTGATCAAGAACGGTTCGATCGGCACTCCGTTGTCGGTGACGTTCGAATGGGTTCTCGACACCTCGCATGGCGCTGACTATTTCCGCCGTTGGCATCGGGACAAGGCCAACTCCGGCGGCTTGCTCATTCACAAGGCGTCGCACCACTTCGACCTGGTCAACTGGCTGCTCGCCGACACTCCCACCGTGGTGTATGCACGCGGCGGCGTGAAGTTCTACGGGGCGGAGAACGCTGCCGCACGCGGGATGCCGTCCCATGACGAGAGGGGTACCCATGAGGACCCGCACAGTCCGTGGGAACTGGACCTACGAAGGGACCCCCGGCTGAAGGCGCTCTACCTCGACAACGAGTCTTACGACGGCTACCAGCGCGACCAGGACGTCTTCGGCCCGGGCATTACTACCGAGGACAACCTGGCTGTAATCGTGGACTACGCACGCGGCGCAACGCTCAGCTACTCACTGAATGCGCACGCGCCCTGGGAGGGTTACCGGATCGGCGTCAACGGCGACGAAGGCCGGGCCGAACTGGAGGTGGTGGAACGGGCGGCCGTGCTCGTTGACGCGGACGGCAAGGTGGTGATCGACCCGAGCGCCCTCCCGGAGTCCTCATCGCGGACCGGCGGAGAGCGGCTCACCCTGCAGCGTCACTGGGAGGCCGCCCAGGATGTCAAGATCGAAGAGGGTACGGGGGGTCATGGCGGAGGTGATGCGCTGCTGCTGGCAGATGTCTTCCGCGGCGCCGGCGATGACTGGCTCGAACGATCATCGGATTGGGTGGACGGGATCCGTTCCATCGCGATCGGTATGGCGGGCAACGAATCGCTGCGTACGGGTCTGCCGGTCAAGATCGCTGACCTCGGTCTCGGTGTGGACCTGTCCCGCTGAGTCTGATCCGCGACGTGGCGATGCGCCAGCCGTCGATGATCGATGATCTTCGATTGAAGTTCGCCGATCCTCCTGCGGGCGCGGCACCAATGCTGCGGTGGTGGTGGTTCGGCCCTTCGGTACAGCGGGACGAGCTGTCCCGCGAGCTGACAGCCATAGCCCAAGCCGGGTTCGGCGGGGTCGAGGTGGCCTACGTCTACCCGCTGGGGCAAGCGACCACCGAGTTCATGTCAGACGATTTCCTCGCTGACTTGCGGTTTGCCGCGGATCGTGCGCACGAGTTGGGTCTCCGATTCGACCTGACGCTGGGGAGCGGCTGGTCTTTCGGTGGGCCGCATATCAGCGGTGAGCTGGCGGCGCGCCAGCTGCATTGGGAGCGGCGCGAGATCACGCCGGGATCACTGGAAGTGCCGGTGGTCTCCCCATGGCCGGGTGACCAGCTGATGGCCGCTTACATAGGGGCTGGTTCGAGCCAGGAGCAGCCTGAGTCGTACCAACAGCTGCCCATCACCAAGGGCATGATCAAGATCCCCGACGGCAACGGGACCCGGCACGTGCTGCTGGCGTACACGCGGCGCACCGGGCAGAACGTCAAGCGAGCGGCGGTTGGGTCCGAAGGCCCGGTGCTCGACCACTACAGCGCGGCCGCCGCGGAGGCCCACATCCGGTGGGCAGGTGATCGGATGCTCGACGCTGTGCCGGCCGAGCTGGTGGGCTCTGTGTTCTGCGACAGCCTCGAAGTGTACGACGCGGACTGGACGCCGGCATTGCCGGAGGAGTTCACCCGGCGGCGAGGCTACCCGCTCGTCCCCGTGCTGTACCGGCTAGCGGTCGACGGGCCGCATGCCGCACAGCTGCGCGCCGACTACCATCGCACTCTGGCCGAGTTGTACCAGGAGAACTTCGTCGCGGTGGTGCAGCGCTGGGCGGCCAGCCGCGGAGTCTCCTTTCGGATTCAAAGTTACGGGACGCCGCCGGCGACCGTCAGCAGCTACCGGTTCGCCGACATGTTCGAGGGCGAGGGGTGGGGATGGAAGGAGATCACCCAGAGCCGGTGGGCCTCCTCGGCCGGACACCTCTACGGCAGGGACGTGGTGTCGGCAGAGATCTGGACCTGGGTGCATTCGCCCTCCTTCCGGGCCACCCCGCTCGATCTCAAGGGCGAAGCACATGAGCACCTGCTTAATGGAATCAACCAACTGGTCGGCCACGGCTGGCCGTACTCACCACCTGACGCGCCCGGTTTGGGCTGGTTCTTCTATGCCGCCGGGGCGCTCGATGACCGCAACCCGTGGTGGCCGGCCATGTCGCGGCTCAACGCCTACCTCACCCGACTGTGCTGGCTGTTGCGACAGGGTGAACCGGTCGCTGACGTTGCCATCTACGTACCTAACGAAGACCTCTTCGCCGCAATGGGCCGGGACGTCGGTGGCTCGCTGAACACCTGGCACGAAGCAGAACGCCGGATCGCTGCCGCGATACCGGCGACCATCCGGATGGCCGGACTGGACTACGACCTGATCGACGACGACGCGCTCACGATCATTCCGCCGACGCGGTATCGGGTGGTCGTGGTCCCGGCCACGACCATGATCTTGGACCCAACCGCCGCCTGGCTGAAGAAGGTGACCGCAGCCGGTGGCTCGGTGATCATGATCGACTCGACGGTACGGGTGCCCGGAGGCGTCGTTGTGGCGCTTGAAGCGCTGGCCGATGCGCTCGCCGCTGCGGTCGATCCCGATCTGGAGATAGCGCCCAGGGCGGCGGACATCGGCTTCGTGCATCGCCGGTCCGCGGACGCCGACATCTACTTCATCGCCAACGCTGGGCCACAGTGTCGGACATTCCGGATCAGGGCGCGTGGAAACGCCGGTGGTTATGAGGAATGGGATGCCACTTCCGGTGAGGCGGTGCGGGCCGGGACGGCAACCGAGGGGATCGACGTGGGCTTGCATCCCTACCAAG
>JBKOUS010000150.1:0-18134 GCA_046723505.1 Actinomycetota bacterium | reverse complement strand
TCCGGCAAAATCGCTTCCCACAACGTCGGCTGATCGCCTACCGTACGCAACATGAATGGTCCCGATCCCTTCTAGCCCAAGGGGTTGGGACCATTCTCCCTTGTCAGAGGCATATTCACCGCTCGACACGCCTCGACTTTTCAGGTCGAAGTAACTAAACGCCGAATTGTCAGAATCTCAGCACCATCGTGCAGCACGGCGAGAGTCGATCGCGCGAGCAGTGCCCAACGATATGGTGCTGAGATTCTGACGAGTCGGCGTTACTCGATGCCGCGAGACTTGAGGAGCGCCTCGATCTCGGCCATCTCCTCATCGACAGGTGGCGCACTCCGCCGCGCCTTTCCGGCGCCGCTCTTGGCTGGTAACGCCTTGCCGGTTGACTCGGCACTCACTGCCTTGTTCCTTTGCGCCCGACGGCCGATCAGTCCGCCCACCACCCAGAGCACAATGCAGAGCCCGAGCAAGGAGAGACCGAACCAAACGGCGGGCGACAAGATGATCTTGGAAGCCCAGGTCCCGAACGCGACGATCGCGTCCCACAACAACCTGAGAAGCCCGCTGAAGTACAGGGCGATCGGGGCAAGCGCCAGGCCGACGCCTTGGATCACGCGACCCTTGTTTCCTCGGCGCCACGCGATCCCCGTGGCGATCACACCGAGCAGGGTTAGTCCGACGCAGAGGGGGAGCAATACGGTGTCAACAGCAGGCATTAACCCAATGTGCCACGCCTGACAATGGGCGGCGATGGGGGAGACCACCCGACTCCCCCCGACAAGTTGGAGTAGAGGTCGCGGCGTGGATCACCGACGGCGGCTGGCAGCGTCACCATTTCCTGGTGACACAGGTTCTGCCCATGCTGAGACGCGCCGTCTCATGGCGGCCGCGGCTGCGGAGGCCACTCCGTTGGCCTACTTGCGCGCGGTTGCCGCACTCTGTGGCGATCGACTGTTGGTTCCGGTTGTGGCGACAGCTACTCATCTGAAGGAGACCGTCGCCGGCCTCACATCGGACAAAGAGGCGGAGATGTCTGTGGTGACACTCCGAGCGCCGGATGGCCGTCATGCACTGCTGGCCTTCACTGGTCTCGATGCACTCCAGGGCTGGCAGCCAGATGCTCGCCCCGTACCTGTAACGGTTGACCGCGCCGCGCAGACCGCCCGAACTGAAGGCCTGACAGCCGTCCTCATCGACGTGGCGGGTCCGCATGCACTCGTGATTGAAGGGGAGGTTCTCGGAGAGCTTGCTGCCGGGCATCGCCTTGTGGAGTTGGCCGAGGGTGACTTCGGCTGGGTCATCCCAGCTTCGGAGTGAGTGCTGCGCCTGGGCTACCAAGAGGAATAGATCATTGGAGCCGTGCGTTTCCGCGATAGAGGACGCTCCGTAGTGGCCAATCGGGCCCGCGGTGATATCTTGACTGCGACCGATTCAGTTGTGCACTGAATCCGCAAGTGGAGACCTGATCTCCCACCCGTACAGCGTCAATCGAGGCAGTTGTCGGGTAGGTCTGCGAGGATGGCGATTGGTCCATTCTTGCGGGATTCGGGGTCTTCGCGTGCGCGGAGACCCTTAGTGCTTGGGTCGCCGCTGTGGATTCGGTGCCGCCTGGTTGGTCAGCCCATTACAACCAACTGGAGGACATATCAGCACCGAACCGCGAATCAACGATCGAATTCGCGTCCCGGAGGTCCGGCTCGTCGGACCGGCCGGGGAGCAGGTCGGCATCGTACGCATCGAGGATGCATTGCGCTTGGCGCGGGAAGCCGAGCTGGACCTGGTAGAAGTCGCGCCTATGGCGCGGCCGCCAGTCGTCAAGCTCATGGACTATGGCAAGTTCAAGTACGAGAACGCACAGAAGGCGCGCGAGAGCCGACGCCACCAATCCAACACAGTGATCAAGGAAATGAAGCTGCGGCCGAAGATCGACAGCCATGATTACGAGACCAAGAAGGGCCACGTCGTACGCTTCCTGAAAGCGGGCGACAAGGTCAAGATCACGATCATGTTCCGAGGACGCGAGCAGTCGCGGCCCGAGCTTGGCTACAACTTGTTGAAGAAGTTGGCGTCCGACGTCGACGAGTACGGCTACGTCGAGTCCTCGCCCAAGCAGGACGGCCGGAATATGTTGATGGTTCTCGGTCCTCTGAAGAAGAAGACCGAGGCTCGTGCCGAGGTCAAGGCGGAACGTGATCGCCGCGCTGCGGAACGGCTCGCCGACGCGGAGGCGGAGCGGACCGAGCAGGCAGATCGTCGTGCCCAGGCCGCCGCCCAGCCGAGCGCGAAGAAACGTCGCGGACCAGCCGACAACCTCGATCCAGACGTAGACCTGAGCTAGATCACCGCCTGCAAGCTGTATCACAGCAAGACACAGAGGAACGGATCCCCACATGCCGAAGATGAAGTCGCACTCCGGTGCCAAGAAGCGGTTCAGGTTCACCGGGACGGGCAAGGTCATGCACCGCAAGGCGGGCAAGATGCACCTGAACGAGCACAAGCCCAGCACCCGCACGCGACGCCTTGATGGCGACGCTGTGCTGGCGCCCGGTGACGCCGCCAAGGCCAAGAAGCTGCTCGGCAAGAGTTCCTGAGCCCATTCCACAAAACGTTAAGGAGTAATTGCGATGGCACGCGTCAAGCGCTCCGTCAACGCACACAAGAAGCGTCGTCAAGTTCTCGAGCAGGCGGGCGGATACCGGGGTCAGCGTTCTCGCACGTACCGCAAGGCGAAGGAGCAGATCACCCATTCGCTGGTGTACGCCTACCGGGACCGCCGGGCACGCAAGAGCGACTTCCGCAAGCTATGGATCCAACGGATCAACGCCGCCGCACGCGCGGAAGGGATGACGTACAACCGTTTCATCTCCGGACTCAAAGCCGCCGGGATTGAGGTCGATCGCAAGATCCTGGCTGATCTCGCCGTGACCGACTCCGCAGCATTCGCTGCTCTCGTTGAGGTAGCCAAAGCGAACCTGCCGGCCAACAACGCCACGGCCGCTTGAGGTCGCACTGTCTCAGGACGGCATCGCTCTTCACTCGTCGGTAGATCCTCCTGCGGCGTCGCAGGGCATGCTGCGAGAGGCTCGCCGGCTGTTGCGACGTAAGGACCGTCAGCTGGCTCGGCGCTTCCTGGCGGAGGGTCGGCAGGCCACCTCCGAGGCGCTACGCCGACCGGGCACGGTCGTCGAATTGATCGTGGCCGACGACAGCGTCGGCCGTCATCTGGATTTGCTGCACGCTGCATCCAACGGAGGCATTCGGACTGTGGTCGCCTCGCCCCGCGCTGTTGCCGAGCTGAGTGCCACCGTGAACCCGCAGGGTCTCGTTGCGATCTGTCGGATGATCGACGTCCCTATCGATGAGGCGCTCGCCGGTAGCCCTCGGCTGGTCGTGCTCTGTGATCAGGTTCGCGATCCGGGCAACCTTGGCACGGTGATCAGATGTGCCGACGCATTCGGCGCCGATGCTGTCATGATCAGCCGCGACTCTGTCGATGTCTATAACGCGAAGACCGTACGTGCCACGACCGGCAGCATCTTCCATCTGCCCCTCGCGATTGCGGTCGATCTGTCTGATGCGGTCACCTTGGCGCACAAGGCAGATCTCCAGGTCTTCGGAGCCGACGCCAGCGCACCGTCCACGGTTGATGATCTGAGGCGATCGGGGGAACTGGCCCAACCCACAGTGTGGGTCTTGGGCAATGAGGCATGGGGACTCCCTCTCCAACATCTGAGCCTGCTGGATCGGTTGATCGCTCTGCCGATCTACGGACGTGCCGAAAGCCTCAACCTCTCCACCGCCGCGGCCGTTTTCCTTTACGCGTCGGCCACCGCCCAGCGTGAGAGAGGGTCCACTCCCTAAACCTCGTGGCAGCTCATAGACCATCATTCCTAGACTGTCCCAGGCACACCGTGCGTCACAGTCCACCCGCGAGGGGAGCCATGTCCGGGCCGAACACCAGCTACGACCCCGTTCAGGTCACACCGCTGAACGCCGAGAGCATTGAGGCCATGGTGGCCGAAGCGCTGGCGACCCTTGCGGCGGCGACCTCGGTGGCAGAGCTCAAGCAGGCCCGACTGGCACATATCGGCGACCGCTCACCCATCGCTCTCGCCAATCGGGAGATTGGGGCTTTGCCACCTCAGGCCCGCAAGGAGGCGGGTGTACGCGTTGGGCAAGCGCGCGCCACGATCAGCAAAGCGCTCAAGGCGCGTGAGGAGCAGCTCAAGGCCGCCGAGGTGGCCCGCATCCTGGTGGAGGAGCGGGTCGATGTCACGCTTCCGGTCCAGACCCAGCCATTCGGGGCGGTTCACCCCATCACCGCGCTCATGAGCGTGATGGAGGACATCTTCGTAGCAATGGGCTGGGAAGTGGCCGAGGGCCCGGAGCTGGAGGCCGAGTGGATGAATTTCGACGCGCTCAACTTCATCCCTGATCATCCAGCGCGGACCATGCAGGACACCTTGTTCGTGGAGCCGGAGGACGGCGGGATCGTGCTGCGCACCCATACGTCGCCGGTACAGGTGCGAGCATTGCTCACCCGCCAGTTGCCGGTTTACGTGATCTGTCCCGGCAGGGTGTATCGGTCCGATGAATACGACGCGACACATCTGCCCGTCTTCCACCAGATCGAGGGACTGGCCGTTGACAAGGGCATCACACTCGGACACCTACGCGGAACCCTTGATCATTTCGCGCGCGCCATGTTCGGTGTGACGCGGACTCGTTTCCGACCCAACTACTTCCCCTTCACCGAACCATCGGCCGAAGTTGACCTGGAGTGCTTTGTCTGTCATGGCGCCTCGGTTGGTGATCCCGATAATCCGTGTCGCACCTGCAAGAGCGAAGGCTGGATCGAATGGGGCGGTTGCGGCGTTGTGAATCCGCGGGTGTTGCAAGCCTGCGGGGTCAACACTGAGGTCTACTCTGGCTTCGCGTTCGGCATGGGCGTGGACCGCACCCTGATGTTCCGGAACAACGCTGAGGATATGCGCGACATGATCGAAGGCGATGTCCGTTTCAGCCGGTCATTGCTGGGGACCGCGCGATGAGAGCTCCGCTGGGCTGGCTGCGCGAGTACGCCGCGCTGCCTGATGATCTTGATGGTCGCACCCTCGCCGAAGCACTGATCAGAGCGGGTCTGGAAGTCGAGACCGTCGAGCAGGCTGGTGCCGAAATCAATGGGCCGCTGGTGATCGGCGAGGTGTTGGCCTACGAGGTCGAGGTTCATTCCAACGGCAAGTCGATCCGCTGGTGCCAGGTCGATGTTGGTCCCCACAATGACCGTTCTGGTTCCCGTAGCGTGGTTTGTGGCGCGCACAACTTCGAGGTTGGCGACTTTGTCGTCGTGGCACTGCCCGGTACGGTCCTGCCCAGTGGCTCCGGCATCTCAGCGCGGAAGACCTATGGCCACGTCTCCGACGGGATGATCTGCTCAGCCAAAGAGCTGGGCCTCGGTGATGATCATTCTGGGATCCTGGTTCTCGACGAATCTGATGTGGTGCCAGGCACCGATGCTGCGTCCGTGCTGCACCTACGCGATGAGGTGCTCGACATCGCGGTCACTCCGGATCGGGGCTACTGCCTTTCTATCCGCGGCATTGCGCGCGAGGCAGCTCAAGCTTTCAGGGTGGCATTCACCGATCCGGTGGACCGCGTGGCGCCTGCCGAGACTGTGAACGGTCATCCGGTGGAGCTGCTGTCGGAGGCCTGCCCGCTCTTTGTGGCACTTACCGTGACCGGGATCGATCCCGGTCGCCCGACGCCACGCTGGCTCGCCCGCCGCGTTCAGCTGGCAGGCATGCGCTCGATCTCGTTAGCAGTCGACATCACGAATTACGTGATGTTGGAGACCGGTCAGCCCATCCATGCCTACGACGCCGACCTGCTCGACGGCCCCATTGTCGTGCGCAAGGCGGCCGAAGGCGAGAAGCTGACGACCCTAGACGACGTCGTGCGTCCGTTGCACCCCGACGATCTCTTGATCACCGACGCCTCCGGACCCATCGGTCTCGCAGGTGTGATGGGCGGCGCCACTACCGAACTCTCTCTGGGTACCCGCAATGTAGTCATCGAGGCGGCACACTTCGATGCGATGACGATCGCTCGCACCTCACGACGTCACAAGTTGTCATCGGAGGCATCTCGACGGTTCGAGCGGGGGGTTGACCCGGAGGCCAGCTACGCGGCTGCACATCGAGTCGCCGAACTCCTCGTCGCGCATGCGGGTGGCACTTTCCTGCTGGATGAGACGATACGCGGCGCCGTGCCTGCAAGACCAAGCACCAACATCGCCGACACGCTGCCGGCGCAAATTCTCGGCACAGACGTTGATCATGCGTCGGTGGTGCGCCTGCTGCAGGCGATAGGCGTCACCGTCGCCGATGGTGGCGACACCTTGACCGTCACTCCACCGAGCTGGCGGCCGGATCTGAACGATCCATACGACTACGTCGAAGAGGTCGGCCGGCTGATCGGCTTCGACACCATCGAGCCGGTTGTCCCCACCGCGCCGGTGGGTCGTGGGCTCAGCAGAGGCCAGCGGGCGCGGCGTGCCATCAACCTCGCACTGGCCGCTCGTGGATTCGTCGAGATATTGACCTTCTCATTTGCATCGACCACAGACCTGGATCTGATGCGGGTCCTGGCCCACGACCGGCGTCGCCGGCTGAACAAGATCGTCAACCCGCTCTCCGAAGCCACTCCCTACTTGCGCACCTCGCTGCTGCCTGGGCTGTTCGCGGCAGTGGCCCGAAATCGCAGTCGTGGCAGCGACGATCTAGCCCTGTTCGAGGCGGGCTCGGTGTTCTTCGCTAACGATCCGCTGCTAGCGGCGCCACGACCGCCCGTGACACAGCGGCCGTCGGCTGAAGAGCTGGATGCGTTGGATCGTGCGCTCGGGCAGCAACCCCGACACCTCGGAGCGGTGCTAACCGGTCAGTGGGTGCCAGAAGGGTGGGAAGGGCGAGGGATCCCAGCAGGCTGGCAGCAGGCCATCGCCTTCGTCGAGGCAGCGGCTGCTGCGATCGGATTGCGTTTGGACCGCCGCGCGGCGGAGTACGCACCGTGGCATCCGGGACGGTGCGCCGAGTTCACGCTGCCAACCGGAGTGGCGATTGGCTATGCCGGCGAGCTGCACCCGGAGGTGTGTGTGGCGTTCGGCCTACCGAGTCGTACGGCCGCTGCGGAAATCGATCTTGATGCCCTGATCGCCGGTGCGCCGGCCAGCGGCGACATCCCGATGATCTCCGGCTTTCCGGTGGCCAAAGAGGATGTGGCCTTGATTGTCGACGACGAAGTGCCTGCCGCAGCCGTGGAATTGGCGCTCCGGGCGGGAGCCGGACCGTTGCTCGAGTCGGTGTCGCTGTTCGACGTCTACACCGGCCCGCAGATCGGTGACGGGAAGAAGTCGCTGGCGTACGCGCTGAGGTTCCGGGCTCCGGACCGTACGCTCACCGACGCCGAAGCGGCCGCCGCCCGGGATGCTGCCGTCGCCGTCGCGGCCGAGCGAACCGGAGCCGTCCAGCGCACGGTTTAGGGGTCTGGTTGTCAGGTCGGAAGGCGCGTCCTGGCCATAGAGACAAAATGCATGAATTTGCTGAGCATGGCATACTCATGCAGATGACTGTCAGAGTGGCCGTGGCGGGTGCCACTGGATATGCGGGCGGAGAGCTGCTCCGGCTGCTGCTCGCACATCCCCAGGTGGAGATCGGGTCGCTGACGGCAAGCGCCAATGCTGGAACACTCCTGGGCCAGCATCAGCCACACCTATTTCCGCTTGGAGATCGGCTGGTGGCCGAGACATCGTCGGACGTGCTGACCAATCATGATGTGGTCTTCTTCGCACTGCCACATGGAGCGTCCAGCGAGGTAGCTGCGCAACTGCATCCGGACACTCTGGTCATCGACTGCGGGGCTGACTTTCGACTGTCGGAGCCTCAGGCGTGGCAGAAGTTCTACCAGTCGCCTCACGCCGGCACCTGGCCCTACGGGTTGCCTGAGCTGCCCGGACAGCGAGACAAGCTGGCAGGAGCCCGAGCAATCGCTGTTCCCGGGTGCTACCCGACCTCAGCTACCCTCGCGCTGCTGCCCGCGATCACGCACCGCCTGACGACCGCCCAGGATGTCGTGATTGTGGCGGCCAGCGGTCCCTCAGGTGCCGGCCGCTCGCTCAAGCCCCATCTGCTGGGCGCCGAGCTGATGGGGTCGGCAAGTGCATACGCGGTCGGTGGGGTGCATCGCCACACGCCCGAACTGTTGCAGAACTTCGCGGCCTGCGGTGCTTTCGAGCCCTCTGTGTCTTTCACACCCGTACTTGTCCCGATGTCTCGTGGAATCCTGGCGACCTGTACGGCTCCGCTGGCCGACACCGGAATCTCGTTCGAACAGGCTTACGCTGCATACGCCGAGGCGTACGCAGATGAGCCGTTCGTCCACTTATTACCCGAAGGTCAGTGGCCACAGACCAAGTCCGTTCTCGGATCGAATGCAGTTCAGGTTCAGGTCACAGTTGATCACGATGCAGGGCGGCTAGTCGCCGTCGCAGTTTTGGACAACCTGACCAAGGGAACGGCCGGCGGCGCAGTGCAATGCATGAATCTGGCACTTGGCATGCCGGAGGCAACCGGACTGCCAACTGTTGGGGTGGCGCCGTGAGCGTCACGAGCACCTCTGGCTTCCTTGCCTGCGGGTTGGCGGCAAGTCTGAAGAGCAGTGGTGGCAAGGATCTGGCGTTGGTGGTGAATACCGGTCCGGATTATGCGGCCGCTGGCGTCTTTACGACTAACCGCGTCAAGGCTGCGCCAGTGCTGTGGTCGCAGCAGGTTTTGGCCGATTGTCAGCTACGCGCGGTGATCTTGAACTCCGGGGGAGCCAACGCCTGCACCGGCCCGGATGGCTTTGCCGACACGCACCGAACAGCCGAACTGGTAGCCGATGCCATCGGAGTGAGTGCCGTTGATGTCGCCGTGTGCTCGACGGGCCTGATCGGTGTACGCCTGCCGATGGGCAAGCTGACGGCCGGAATCAACAACCTGGTTCCATTGCTCAGCGACAACGGCGGACAAGCGGCTGCCGAGGCGATCATGACAACAGACTCGGTGCTGAAGCAGGCAAGCCTTGCGGATGAGGGCTGGTCGATCGGTGGCATGGCAAAAGGCGCCGGCATGCTGGCGCCAGGGCTGGCGACAATGCTCGTCGTGCTCACGACCGACGCAGTTGTCGATCAAGATCTGCTTCGTGATCAACTAGCGAGCGCCTGCACGCGCAGCTTCGACCGGATAGACAGCGACGGATGCATGTCCACCAATGACACAGTGATCTTGATGAGCAGTGGTGCGTCAGGCGTACGCCCGACACCTGGTGATTTCCAAGCTGCACTGAACGAGACCTGTCATGATCTTGCCCAGCAGCTGTTAGCCGACGCCGAGGGGGCCGCGCACACCATCGCGATCGAGGTGCGCCACGCAGACTCGGAGGACGATGCGGTGCAGGTCGGCCGTGCGATCGCGCGCAGCAACCTCTTCAAGTGCGCGGTCTTCGGCCAGGATCCCAACTGGGGACGCGTGCTGGCGGCGATTGGAACCACCTCCGCGGCCTTCGAGCCAGACCGCATCGACGTTGCCTTCAACGGCGTGCAGGTTTGCCGAGACGGCTCCATCGGCGACCCTCGTGAACTGGTCGACCTGAGTGGACATGACGTTCAGGTCGAAGTCGATCTGCGCAACGGACAACATTCGGCCACGATCTGGACCAACGATCTCACGTACGACTACGTCAAAGAGAACGCGGAGTACTCGACATGAACTCCCAACCGCAGTCGCAGCAGTCTGGAACCCGGCCCTTGTCGCTCGTAGAGAAGGCGTCGATCCTCACCGAGACACTGCCCTGGCTGGAGACCTATGCAGGCAAGATCGTCTTGATCAAGTATGGCGGGAACGCCATGATCGACGATGATCTCAAGCGGGCGTTCGCCCAGGACATCGTGTTCATGAAGCGGTGCGGCATCCATCCTGTCGTGGTCCACGGCGGTGGGCCTCAGATCTCGACCATGCTCTCCAGGCTTGGAATCACCTCGGAATTCCGCAGTGGCTTCCGGGTCACCAGCCCGGAGGCAATGGAGGTGGTACGCATGGTGCTGGTCGGTCAGGTCGGCAGAGACCTAGTCGGACTGATCAATACCCACAGCACCGTAGCGGTCGGGCTGTCTGGCGAGGATGGTGGATTGTTCATCGCCGAGCGACGGAGCGCCGTGGTGGAGGGTGAGGAAGTCGATCTTGGGCTAGTGGGCGACGTGGTTTCAGTGCGCACCGAGGCCGTCGAAGGTCTGATCAACTCAGGCAGCGTGCCGGTGGTCGCCAGCATCGCGCCCGACCTTAACGGTGTAGTCCACAACGTCAATGCAGACACCGCGGCCGCTGCGCTGGCTGTAGCCCTCAAAGCAGAGCGCTTGGTCGTACTGACTGACGTGGAAGGCCTCTACCGTGACTGGCCTAACAGCAGCGAAGTCATCACCGAGCTGTCAGCAAGCGAACTCCGCGAGCTGATGCCAGATCTGGAAGCGGGCATGGTGCCAAAAATGGAGGCTTGCTTGCGGGCTGTCGAGGGCGGTCTGACGCGAGCCACCGTGGTCGATGGCCGGGTTCCGCATGCGTTGCTTCTGGAGATCTTCACCAATGTCGGCATCGGCACGATGGTTACTCAGGACGGACTGATCCGGCTTGGCAGCCGGGTGTTCTCCCGCGACGAGGGCATCCCGCCAGCTGAGTACGCGAATGGTGACTTTGGTCCGACTCCGCTGACGCCGCCGCAGGGGGTGCGGTCATGACCGCCGACCCGATGACGATAAGTCGCGAGCTGTCCGGGCTGGCATCTTCAGCCGCGGTGCTCGAGGCGTACTCGGAGTCGGTGATGAACACGTTCGGTGCGCCCAAGCGCGTGTTCGTCCGAGGCGAGGCCTGCCATCTCTGGGACGCCGATGGGCGGCGATATCTGGACCTGCTATCGGGTTTGGCGGTCAACGCGCTCGGCCACGCACATCCGACTGTGCTGTCCGCCGTGACCGGCCAAATCGCCACTCTCGGGCATGTCTCAAACTTCTTCGCCACCCCGGCTCAGGTCGCCCTGGCTGCTCGGTTGAGCAGCATGACTGGTGCCGAGGATGCAAAGGTTTTCTTTACCAACTCGGGCACCGAGGCAAACGAGGCGGCATTCAAGATCACCCGGATGACTGGACGCCGCACCATCATCTCGACCGAAGGCGCGTTTCATGGACGCTCTATGGGTGCTTTGGCCCTGACTCACAATCCGAAGTACCGCCTACCGTTCGAGCCCTTGCCCAGCGAGGTGATCTTTGTGCCGTATGGCGACGCGGAAGCGCTGGACGCTGTGGTCGATCAGACGGTCGCGGCGGTGGTCTTGGAACCGATCCAGGGCGAAAACGGTGTTGTGCTGCCGCCGGACGGTTATCTCGCGAAGGCGCGAGAGATCTGCGATCAGCAAGGGGCCCTGCTCTGGATGGATGAGGTACAGACCGGGATGGGGCGCTGCGGGAGCTGGCTGGTCCATGTCGATGCAGGTGTGCGGGCCGACATTGTTACTGTCGCTAAGGGCTTGGGCAATGGGTATCCCGTCGGAGCCTGCATTGCGACTGGACCCGCCTCGCGGCTGCTGGGACCGGGCAGCCACGGCAGCACCTTTGGCGGCAACCCGGTGGCCGCAATCGCCGGGCTGGCCGTGATCGCGGTCATCGAGCGCGACGGCCTTCTCGATCATGCGAAGGCACTCGGAGATCATTTCGCTGCCGCGATCCTGGAGCTGGATCACCGGTTGATCGCCGGCGTACGCGGTCGTGGCTTGCTACAAGCAGTGATCTTGGCCGAGCCGAGCGCTGCAGCTGTGGTCGATGCTGCGCTCGCAGCGGGCTTCGTGATCAACGCCCCCCGACCCGAGGTGCTGCGCCTGGCACCGCCGCTGATCATCAGCGCGGCCGAGCTCGACAGCTTCATCAGTGTGCTTCCATCTCTTCTCGACCGAGCTGCCGAGGAGGCATTGTGAGACACTTCCTGGCGGACGATGATCTCACGTCGGCCGAGCAGCTTGCGATCTTGGATCTGGCCGACACGCTGAAAGCTGATCCGTACTCGCTGCGACCCTTCACCGGGCCACGGACCGTGGCGGTGCTGTTCGACAAGCCATCGACGCGTACCAGGATCTCCTTCGAGCTGGCGATTGCCGAGCTGGGTGGTCATCCGATGATCATGGATGCGGCGCTGTCCCAGCTCGGCCGCGGCGAGTCGATCAGCGACACCGCGCGTGTGCTTGGTCGCCATGTGGCTGCAATCGTCTGGCGCACCTCAGGCCAAGAGCGGTTGCAGGAAATGGCGGATCACGCTGGCGTGCCGGTGATCAATGGGCTGACTGACCAATACCACCCGTGCCAGGTGCTGGCCGACCTGCAGACCATCCGAGATCACAAGCAACAGCTGGCCGGGCTGACGCTCGCTTATGTCGGTGACGGTGCGAACAACATGGCGCATTCGTATGCGCTCGGAGGCAGTTTGGCGGGCATGCACGTCCGGATCGGCGCTCCGCCTGGCTTCCATCCCAACCCCGAGATTGTCAACAGAGCGCAGCACCTAGCGACCGGCTCCGGAGGGAGCGTGCAGGTGCATGAGGAGGCCAAGGAGGCGGTGGCCGATGCGGATGTGGTCGCGACCGACACGTGGATCTCGATGGGTCAGGAAGGCTCCCGCCGTGACCGGGAGGCGATCTTCGTGCCATATGCGGTGACCACTGCGCTGTTGGACGTTGCCGATCCGGAGGCGATTGTGCTGCATTGCCTCCCGGCCTATCGCGGCAAGGAGATCGACGCTGCCGTGATCGACGGACCGCAGTCGGTCGTCTGGGACGAGGCTGAAAACCGCAGACACGTGCAGAAGGCGCTCCTGGCCTTCCTCGATCAGCAAGCAAGGCAGGACGGGTGATGTCGACCTACGCAGGCGCACCACGCCACAGCAAGGGAGGCCGGCCATCGTTGGACTCGCCGAAAGGGGTGATGAGCAAGACTGCACGGCATTCCAAGATCATCACCTTGCTGGAGCAGCGCGAGGTGCGCTCACAGAGCGAGCTCGCCGAGCTGTTGGCCGACGACGGAGTTCAGGTCACCCAAGGCACCCTCTCGCGCGATCTCGTTGAGATTGGCGCCCTGCGAGTACGCAGTACTGGCGGGCACCTGGTCTATGCGGTACCGGGTGAGGGGGGCGACCGAACGCCGCACGTCGGCGAATTCGCTAGCTTCGAAGCTCGGCTGGCCCGATTGTGCGCGGAAGTCTTGGTCTCCGCGGAGGCCTCGGCCAACCTCGTGGTGCTCCGGACCCCGCCTGGTGCGGCGCAGTACTTCGCCTCGGCCGTTGATCGGGTCGGCTGGGAATCCATCCTTGGAACCATCGCCGGCGACGACACGATCCTGCTGATCACCAGGAGCGCTCACGGCGGCGACGCTGTCGCACGACAGTTTTTGATCATGAGCCGAACCGGCAAGCCGGTCGGCGGCTCAGCCACCCATTTCAACAACAGTGAGGACGAACTCAAATGAGCGATCGGATTGTCCTGGCCTACTCCGGGGGCCTCGACACCAGTGTGTCCATCGGCTGGCTGGCTGAGGAGACAGGTCGAGAGGTGGTCGCCGTGGCCGTCGATGTTGGCCAGGGTCAGGAAGATATGGAGGTCATTCGCCAGCGCGCTCTGGATTGTGGAGCGGTCGAGGCGGTTGTCGTGGATGCTAAGGACGAGTTCGCAGAGGACTTTTGCCGGCCAGCCCTGCGTGCCAACGCACTGTACATGGATCGCTATCCACTGGTCAGCGCCCTGTCGCGCCCGCTGATCGTGCGGCACTTGGCGGAGGCGGCCAGAGTCCACGGGGCAACGGTGGTCTCACATGGCTGCACCGGAAAGGGCAATGATCAAGTCCGTTTCGAGGTCGGCATCGCCAATCTCGCGCCCGAGCTAACCGTGATCGCTCCTGTTCGCGACTATGCCTGGACTCGCGAAAAGGCGATTGCCTACGCCGAGGACCGAGGGCTGCCAATCAACCAGAGCAAGTCCTCTCCGTACTCGATCGACCAGAACGTCTGGGGGCGCGCGGTGGAGACCGGCTTCCTGGAGGACATCTGGAATGAGCCCATCGAAGATGTCTACGCCTACACCGCTGACCCTGTCACACCGCGCGAGCCCGACGAGGTCACGATCACCTTCGAGGCGGGAAATCCGATAGCGATCGACAACGAGAAAGTCTCCATGCTCCAAGCAATCCAGATCCTCAACGAGCGCGCTGGTGCGCATGGAGTGGGTCGACTCGACATGGTGGAAGATCGACTCGTGGGCATCAAGAGTCGAGAGGTCTACGAAGCCCCTGGCGCGATCAGCTTGATCACCGCTCACATGGAACTGGAGAACGTTACCGTCGAGCGTGAGCTCGCCCGGTACAAGCGCGCTGTCGATCAGCGTTGGGGTGAGCTGGTTTATGACGGCCAGTGGTACTCACCGCTCAAACGGGCGCTGGACACGTTCATCGACGAGGCGCAGCAGCCGGTCAGTGGTGAGATTCGGATGATCTTGCACGGCGGAAAGGCCACGGTCACCGGCCGCCGCAGCGAGACAAGCCTCTATGACTTCAACCTTGCCACCTACGACGAGGGCGACAGGTTCGACCAGTCTCAGGCACGCGGCTTCATCGGGATCTATGGCATGTCCAGCACGCTGGCCGCGCGTCGGGACGCGAGCCTGTCTTGACATCTGAGCCGCCGTCTCACTCGTTCCAGACTTACGATCATGAGGGCCGACTCTGGGGTGGCCGGTTCACCGGCAGTCCCGCGGAGGCGTTGTTTGCACTGAGCCGGTCGACGCATTTCGATTGGAGGCTTGCGCCCTACGACCTAGCCGGGTCACGGGCGCATGCCAAGGCGCTGCGCAAAGCTGGACTGCTGACCGACGCCGATGTCGCCGCGATGATCGATGGCCTCGACGCCCTGGACTCTGAGGTGGCCACCGGAGCATTCCGGCCCGCGGCGACCGACGAGGACGTGCACGGCGCGCTGGAGCGGCGGCTGGTTGAGCTGGTCGGAAGCGAGCTGGGCGGCCGCTTGCGTGCGGGGCGCTCCCGCAACGACCAGATCGCGACCTTGATCAGGATGTACCTGCGGGACGCACTGCGGGCGGTGACTGCCGGGCTCAGCAACGTTGTCGGCGCATTGCACGACCAAGCACGTGATCATCTCGGTGTCGCCATGCCGGGGCAGACCCACCTGCAGCACGCGCAACCGGTGCTGCTTTCGCACCACCTGTTGGCGCACGCCTGGCCGCTGCTGCGGAGCTGCGATCGCATACGTGATCTTGACCGCCGGCTGGCAGTGAGCCCGTACGGGTCGGCCGCTCTAGCCGGCACCTCGCTCGGATTGGATCCACACTTCGTCGCGGTCGAGCTTGGGTTCGAGACCAGCGTCGCTAATTCGATTGACGGCACCGCTTCGCGTGATCTGGTGGCTGAGGCGGCGTACGTCTGCGCTCAGATTGCTGTCGATCTTTCCCGGCTAAGTGAGGACGTGATCATCTGGGTGACCCATGAGTTTGGATTCGCGACCTTGGCTGACGAGTGGTCAACTGGATCGAGCATCATGCCGCAGAAGAAGAACCCCGATGTCGTCGAACTGGCGCGGGGTAAGGCCGGACGGTTGATCGGTAACCTGACCGGGTTGCTGGCGACTCTGAAAGGGTTGCCTCTGGCGTACGACCGTGATTTGCAGGAGGACAAGGAACCGATCTTCGACTCCATCGACCAGCTGCTGATCGTGTTGCCGGCGATCGCTGGCATGGTTTCGACCCTGTCCTTCCATCGCGAACGGCTGGAGCGCCTTGCCCCCATGGGGTTCTCACTGGCCACCGACATCGCCGACTGGCTGGTACGCCAGCGGGTTCCGTTCGCCGAGGCACACGAGATCGCTGGTGCATGCGTACGGCGTTGCGAGGCCGTTGGCCTCGAACTCACCGACCTCACCGCCGACGATCTGGCAGAAATCTCGCCGTACCTCACCGCGGAGGTCCTCTCGGTGCTAAGCGTCGAGGGCTCGATCAACAGCCGCACCGGTCGCGGCGGCACCGCTCAGGTGCGGGTTCAGGAACAGCTTGATGAGATCGCCAGCCGGCTCGCGGAACTCGGTTGGCAAGCCTGATGTGAAATCCCAGGGGAATCCGATGTCTCAGTGGCACACTTCACCCGTGACAGTGCTCGAGGAACTGAAGTGGCGTGGCCTGCTGGCTGAGTCCACAGACGAAGAGGCTCTTGCCATCCATCTTGCCTCCGGACCGGTCACGTTCTATGTCGGCTTCGACCCGACCGCTCCGAGCCTCCACCTCGGCAACCTGGTGCAGCTCATTGTCGCCAGGATTTTACAGAAAGCCGGCCACAAGCCGCTGCTGCTGGTGGGCGGCTCGACGGGCATGATCGGCGACCCCAAGGACTCTGGTGAGCGAACTCTCAACAGCGCTGAGACGGTGTCCGCGTGGGTCGAGCGCATCCGTGCTCAGGTCGAGCAGTATGTCGATTTCGGCGGCAACAGTGCAGCCCGGATCGTCAACAACCTGGACTGGACAGGTCCGCTGTCAGTCCTGGACTTCCTGCGCAACATCGGCAAGCACTTTCCTGTGAACCGCATGCTGGCCCGCGAGGTCGTACGTAATCGCCTTGAGGAGGGCATCTCCTACACGGAATTCTCCTATGTGCTCCTCCAGTCCCTCGATTACTTGGAGCTGTATCGGTCGTACGGCTGCACGTTGCAGTTCGGTGGCAGCGATCAGTGGGGCAATATCACCGCCGGAGTCGAGCTGATCCGGCGCGTCGAAGGAGATCGGGTGCATGCCATGGCGACTCCACTGCTCAGCAAGGCGGACGGCAGCAAGTTCGGCAAGACCGAAACGGGAACCATCTGGCTGGACCCGGAGATGACCTCGCCGTACGCGTTCCATCAGTTCTTCCTCAATGTTGAAGACGAGAAGGTCGCGGAGTACCTCATGGTGTTCAGTGATCGCAGCCACGAAGAAATCGTTGGACTCGACAAGCAGACGCGCGAAGCGCCGCAGCTCCGCGTTGCGCAAAGAGCCCTAGCCGACGACGTCACGACGCTGGTCCACGGGCCGGCGGAGCGAGATGCTGCGATCCATGCCGCCGACGCGGTATTCGGGCGCTCCAATCTCCGGGAACTGCCGGAGTCGGTGCTGGATGACGTCGCTGCGGAGCTTGGCGGCAAGCAGCTGGAGACCAACGGTGAGCTGCCTACGGTGGTGGACGTGCTGGCCGCCGGCGGCGTGGTTCCCAGCAAGTCGGCTGCCAGACGGGTTATCACCGAGGGCGGGGCGTACGTCAACAACGAGCGCGTCACCGATCCCGACGCCCGGCTTGCGGAATACGACCTACTGCACGGGCGCTACGTCATCGTCCGCCGGGGCAAGCGAACAGTGGGCGCCGTGAGAATCCAGCGCAGCTGAGGTCACAGCTTCGTTGCCGTTGACCTGCCGGCCTTGGAGGAGTAAAGTCTTCTAGGCCTTCGCGAGGTGCGGGACGCGGCAGTGACAAGCTACAGCGGCCGACTCGCAGGAAACTAACCGTCACGAATCCACTGGGCGCCTTCAGAGGCTCACCCGGCCGGGTTCATGTCGGCTCAGGAGCGCGACACACCGATTTGACTCGAGGTGATCGCACTCCTAATGTAGATGAGTTGCCCCAAGCCGGGTCCAAAAGATCCGGCGCGGTGTGCTCCCGAAGCTTGAGAACTCAACAGCGTGCTAAAAGTCAATGCCAAATAATGCACAAAAACCCCGTGCTCGGATTCTGCTTCGGCATGATCCGAGTTCGGATTCCTTTGATTGATTGACAGATAGATCCAGCATTGGGTCTTTTGATCAGCGATCGAACTAGTTGAGACACACAAACCGACGCTCGCAAAGCCGCGTCGGATTTTGTATAGATTTCAACGGAGAGTTTGATCCTGGCTCAGGACGAACGCTGGCGGCGTGCTTAACACATGCAAGTCGAACGGTAAGGCCCCTTCGGGGGTACACGAGTGGCGAACGGGTGAGTAACACGTGAG
>JBKOUS010000250.1:0-7423 GCA_046723505.1 Actinomycetota bacterium | reverse complement strand
ATCGCCCGAAAGACCGTCTGGCATGGGACCGCCGGTGGCGAGCGCCTTCGAGACCTCAGGCGGCACGGTCGCCGGCATGTTGGTGTGAATGCCCAACAGTCCTTCGGGCTTCAACAAAGCCAACTGCTCGGTGACGGCATTCCCCCAGTCGCCGCCCTGGGCGACGTATCGGCTGTAGCCGAGGCGCTCCATCAGCACGACCCAGGCCTTCGCGATCCGGATCGGATCCCAGCCGGTATCGCGCGGCTTGCCTGAGAACCCATGACCAGGCAGCGACGGAATCACCAGATGGAACGCATCTGCCGCGTCGGCTCCGTGCGCCGTGGGGTCGGTTAGCGGATCGATGATCTTGAGCTGCTCGATGGTCGAGCCCGGCCACCCGTGGGTCACAATCAGCGGCAGCGCATCCTCATGCTCGGAGCGCACATGGATGAAATGGATGTCCACCCCGTCGATCTCGGTGACGAAGTGCGGCAGGGCCGCGAAGCGCTCCTCGAACTTGCGCCAGTCATAATCAGTGGCCCAATAGGCGGCCAGCGCCTGGATCATCTCGAGCTGCACACCTTGCGAGGCATCCGTCTCCCGGTCAGGCCAGCGCGTACCGTTTATTCGATTGCGCAGGTCCTCAAGTTGCTCCTCTGGGACCTCGATCGTAAATGTGCGAATCTCGGTTGCGGTCTGGGCGGTGCTGCTCAAGATGATCCCCCATTGCGGAGTGACCTGAACGCGGCTCGCATCTCTTGAGCGAACAACTGCGGCTCTTCCCAGGCGGCGAAATGCCCACCCTTGTCGGCCTCGTTGAAGTAGATCAGGTTGGGATATACCTTCTCGGCCCAGCTGCGCGGGGCCTGGAAGATCTCGCCGGGGAAGACCGTGAAGGCCACCGGCAGCGACAGTTCGGGGGGCTTCTCCCCGGAGGCGATTGCAGCGAATATGGTTCGGAAGCCCTCCCAGTAGAGCCGTGCCGACGAGGTCGCGGTATTCGTCAGCCAGTACAGCGTGATGTTGTCGACGATCCTGTCCCGCGTCAGGCCTCCCGAAGGCGGCCCCTCGCGGAAGGCGCGGGAGATCTTCTCGTAGCTGTCGGCGTCGTGGTCCAGCATCCAGGCCGCCAGCCCGACAGGTGTATCTGTCAAGGCGTACCCGATCGTCTGCGGGTGCTCGGGCATCTCAACGATGTAGCCCCTCCTGAAGAGGGCGGCGAGCGCATCGAGTGCCTCAGGCTCCTTCTTCTCGGCGCGGGCACCGAGGACGGTTATCGCAACTCGTTTGAAGATTCCCGCCGGCACGAGACCGCCGAAGAGCGCCGCACCGACCTCGGTCGGAAAGGCGCTAAGCCAGTTGAGGTGGATGCCGAGCAGCCCGTCCGGAGCCAGGCGAGCCATCGCGTCGGTGACGGAGGCGCCCTGGTCGCCGCCCTGAGCGACGTAGCGGGTGTAGCCGAGCCGGTTCATCAGCTCCGCCCAGGCCTGCGCGATGCGGGCGGGATCCCAACCGGCCTCCGTCGGCTGGCCCGAGAAGCCATAGCCGGGCAGGGACGGCAACACCAGGTCGAAGGCGTCCTCGGCGCGCCCGCCGTGCGCCGTCGGGTCGGTCAGCGGGCCGACGACCTCGAGCAGCTCCAGGACCGAGCCCGGCCAGCCATGCGTCATGATCAGCGGCAGCGCACCCTCATGCTTCGAGCGCACGTGGATGAAGTGGACATCCACTCCGTCGACCTCGGTCATGAATTGCGGCAGCGCGTTGAGCCTCGCCTCGACCTTGCGCCAGTCATGATCCGTGGCCCAATAGCGCACCAGCTCCTGCAGCGTCGCCAGCTGCACACCCTGCGAGGAATCCTCGACGAGCTCCTTAGTTGGCCAGCGCGCCGCATCGATGCGGCGGCGCAGCTCAGCCAGCTCCTCCTCCGGAACGTCAACGCTGAAAGGACGAATCTCGGTCGGGGTTTCGACGCTGCTACTCATGCTGACCTCCGTTGCTGCTGGGGCGGGTTCGAGTGACACTGTGTCGCTTCGACTGGTCCGTCGCGCCCGTGGAAGTCCCTGGTCTTATGACTCCCAGGGTCGACTCCGCACCAGATAACCGCGGAGCTCGGCGTTCCTTGGCTTGGACGCCGTCGAAATGCGAGCAGCTAGCAGTTACGGTGCAAGAGGCTCAGGCCCCGGGCTCATTTGGTGGCAGCGTTGTCACGCGAACGGGTCGCGGAAGGTCCGCGGCGTTTGCGCTAGGCGTGGGCGACGAGTCGGCCGTCGGCTGCGAGAGCTGCACGAAGCTCCCGGCGGGAGGAGATGCCGAACTTGGTAAACACCTTGCTGAGATGCCATTCGACCGTCCGTGCGCTGAGGAAAAGTTGCGTGCCGATCTCAGGGTTCGACATGCCGTCTCGGGCGAGCCGGGCGATCTGCTCCTCCTGGGGCGTGAGCTGGACGCGCGACTGGTCGCGGCGCTTGCGCGCTTTGTCGCCGGTGGCAATCAGCTCTCGGCGGGTTCGTTCGGCGAACGCCTCCATCCCGATCGTGACGAACATGTTGTGAGCGGTGCGCAACTGCTTGCGCGCGTCGAGGCGTCGACCCTCCCGGCGCAGCCACTCGCCATACAGCAGGTGCGCGCGGGCCAGCTCCGGACGTATCCGGGTTCGGCCGAGGCGATCGATCGCCTCGCAGTAGAGGCCGTCGGTGGCCGCGCCCTCGCTTATCAGCGCCCGACAGCGTGCCTCAATGCCGAGCGCAAAGTCGGTGCGGCAGGGCTGGGTGGTGTCCGCCAGACGCTTGAGCGCATCGCGTGCGAGTTCGGCGTCTCCGTCGCGTGCGGCCGCCTCGACGAGCTCGGGCAGCACCCACGTGGTGATCCACGGGTCGAGGGGGTTCATGGTGGCTTGCTTGGCCGCCGCGGCAGCCTCCGCGTAGCGGCTGAGGCCGTTGTACGAGACCGACGCTGCCCAGTGCGCGGGGATCGCTGACGTCGTTTCCCCAGATGCCGCCGTTTGGCGGATGACTTCAGCGATCAAGGCAGAACTCTCTGCTTCCCTACCCTGCAGCGACCGCAGCCTCAGCAACGTAAACGGCGGGAAACGGCTCCCGGTCGCCGCCGCGACACTGTCCGTTTCCGCAGCGATCGCCGCGGCACCGGCGAAGTCGCCGATCCATGTCGTTGCGACACCGAGCGAGTAGAGATGGAGCGGCAGCTCCGCAAGCGCACCAGCCTCGCGGACGAGTTTGACAAGCCTCGACGAAACCGTCAGGAGGCCGTCTTGGTCCCAGGTGGCGGCGGTGGCGGCGACGGCCGCTATACCCCACCGAAGGACCTCCTTGTCTGACATATCGGGGAGCACCTTTGCCGCTCGCTGCAACGTCGGTGCGGCGGCGGCAAATCCCTCTGTGCTCAACATGGCGAGGCCATCGAGAAGCGTGTGATGAGGACGCGGCGTCCCGGCGGGCTGAGGAAGGGCCCGGATGGCACGACAGACCTCCCGGATCTCACCTTCTGAGGGGGGACCGGCTTGGACGGCAGCGAACCACGCGGTCATGTACGTCTGGCGTGCAAGTTCGGCGTCAAGCGCCTCGAGCCGCCGTCCCGCGCTGAGCAGGAGCGGCGGAGCCTCGCTGCCAAGACCCGGGGCCCAGGCGATGTGGCCTCGGAGGAGGTCCACACGTGCTCGCTGGAACTCGTCAAGAAATCCTGCTTCGGCCGTGGCCAGGAGCCCGAGAGCTGCATCGAACGCGCCGGCCTCGAGGCTTGCCTCTGCCGCAGCGAGTGCGCGCTCCGCACGTCGCTCCGGTTCGACTGTCAGCGCGACAGCGCGCTGGAGGAACGCCGCCGCTGCGGCGACTCCGCCGCGGGCCTGAGCCCGGCCGGCCGAACGCTCGAGCTCTGCGGCAACTTCCTCGCCAGGCCCGGGTGTTGCGCGGGCCCGGTGCCACGCCCGGCGGTCCGGGTCGATCTCGGGATCGGTTGCGTCGGCTAAGGCGCGATGGACGCGATGGCGGTCCTCGGTGCCCGCGGAGCGGTAGGCGGCGGTTCGGACGAGTGGGTGGGCGAACTCGACGCGCCCACCCAGTTGCAGCAGACCCGCATCCACTACAGCGTCGGCCGCAGCCATATCGATGCTAAGTGTCTGGGCGGCGCGGTGCAGCAGCAGAGGGTCGCCGAGTGGTTCAGCGGCCGCGGCGAGCACCAGCAGTTGCGTCTTGGAGGGGAGTAGGCGGAGGCGCCGGGCGTAGCTTTGTTCGATCTTGCTGACTACTGGTTGGCTGTCGGGCAGTCCGAATCCACCGGCAAGGTCTGCCACGTTCCAGCTGCGCGGGAACTCAAGTAGCGCAAGGGGATTGCCGTGGCTCTCGGTGATGATCTGGGCGCAGACCGCGGCATCGAGCGGCCCGTACAGATTGCCTAGCAGCAGTGCACGCGCATCGCTGTCGCCGAGTCCGTTGATCGACAACTCAGGAAGCCCGGCGAGTACCTCCTTAGCGCTGCCCGTCCGTGCTGCGCACACCAGAACGATGGGCTCGGCGAGGAGGCGGCGGCCGACGAAACCGAGGATCTGCGCCGAGGCGCGGTCCAGCCATTGCGCGTCGTCGACAACACAGATGAGCGGTTGCTGCTCGGCGACCTCGGCGAGCAGCGTCAGCGTCGCAAGCCCGACCAGGAACCGGTCCGGCGCGGGGCCGGTACTCTGACCGAATACCACGGCTAGCGCTTCCCGCTGCGGAACCGGCAGCCGGTCCAGCTGATCAAGCATCGGTCCGCACAGTTGATGCAGACCGCTGTACGCCAGCTCCATCTCCGACTCGACGCCCACGGCCGTCGCAACGTGCCAGCCGGCTGCCTGGTCAGACACATGGCGCAATAGCGCGCTCTTGCCGACGCCCGCCTCGCCGCGCAGGACGATGACGCGACTCCGGCCGTCAAGCACGTCTGTCAGGAGTCGGTCGAGTGCCTCGCACTCACTGTTACGTCCAAGGAGCCTCGAACGTTGCACCCGACCCTGGCTCATCGGCGGCCTCCAGGCGCCAGCCCTATCCGCAAGACCCCAAGAAAGGCGGCACCAAACACGATCGTACGGCTTGCCGGACAGCCAGGCCAGGGCCCGGACCAGGGCGTCCTACGGGCGCGATGGAGTCTTCCAAGCGCCAGCGTGGGTCTCGGATGCACCCCAGGGAGGGCGCTACGAGGATGCGGAAGTGCGCGGCGGCGCGATCGAGGAGAACGTGGACTTGAAACTGGAGGTTGTTGTAATCCCCGTCTCCGACGTCGACCGTGCGAAGAAGTTTTATTCCAGGCTCGGGTGGAGGCTCGACGCCGACTTCGCCTTCGATAACGGCTTCCGAGTCGTCCAGTTCACGCCTCCTGGCTCGGGCTCCTCGGTCCAATTCGGCAGCAAGATCACCTCGGCAGCGCCCGGCTCGGCCGAGGGGTACCTGATCGTCTCCGACATCGAGGCGGCACGTGACGAACTCACCGACCGCGGTGTCGATGTCAGCGAGGTGTTTCACCCCGTGACGCCGGGCGCTCAATTCCTGCCTGACGACACGAATGGTCGCGTCACTGGCCCTGCGCCAGACCACGCCAGCTACAACTCCTTCGCCACCTTCACCGACCCGGACGGCAACGGCTGGCTGCTGCAGGAAATCACCACCCGGCTGCCTGGCCGGATCGGCGCGACTGAGACGGCATTCGCATCCACGGCCGACTTAACGAGTGCGCTTCGCCGGGCGGCGGCCGCGCACGGTGGGCACGAAACGCGGATCGGTGAGGCTGACAAGGACTGGCCCGACTGGTACGCCGCATACATGGTTGCGGAGCAGGCCGGCACGGAGTTTCCGACGTGACCGACCACGACGTAATCGTCGTCCGCGCAGCATCGCCGGGCAAGCATTGTGCCGGAGCACTCGCCGAAGGTGGCCTGCGTGTCGCGCTCATCGAGCGTAAGCTGCTCGGCGGCGGGTGGTCGCACCAGCCGGGTATTCCGTCGAAGCCGCTGCTTAGGCACGGTGAGGCAGCCCACCCCATTGTGGGCAGTTGGCGACATCACCGGCATCTGGCAGCTGACCCCCGTCGGCAACTACTAGGGCGAGGTCGGCGCGTCGAATATCCGCGGCGACGCACAAGAAGCAAACTATGACGCCGTCCCGCGCGACGTCTTCACCGATCCGCGGGCTGCCCCGCGGGCGGCGCGACCAACGGGCCATTACAGTGCTCTGCGCGACACGATCAATTTCTCAGGGATCTGCGTCGAGGCGCTCAAGACGCTGCGCGCAGATCGCAGCCGCTCAGCAGCCGCTGGAGGTGGGGCGCGAAATGCGGTGTCGTCAGCGAAGAGTCTCGTTAGCGGCTCGATCCCAAAAGGAGCGATCGTGACCTCGGCCAGCCTTTCACCTGCGCAACGGCAGCAGGACCTGCTTGGACAGACCCTCCTCGTCATCGGGGGCAGCGCCGGTATCGGCCTCGAAACCGCTCGGCTCGCCCGTACGAACGGCGCAGAGGTCATCCTCACAGCACGCAACCCCGACCGTCTGTACCGTGTGGGTCTCGAGCTTGGGGCCAGCATCGCGGCCTTCGACGCCACCGACTTCGACCGGCTCAAAAGGTTCTTCAATGAGCTGCCTACACCCGTTGATCATGTGCTGGTGACGGGTCCCGGTCCGTACTATGCGCCGCTGGCTGAGGTCGACATTGACGGGTTACGCCGTGACGTCGAGGCTCACCTCTTGCTGCCGGTGGTGGTTGCTCAGAACGCCGGAGGCAAGGTTCGGCCGGGCGGGACGCTGCTTTTCATGGGTGGCACCGGCGGCCGCCGCACTGCTCCGGGCCTATATTTCCTCTCAGCGCTCACAGCCGCGCTTCCGGTCCTCACCAAGAATCTCGCACTCGAGCTCGCACCAGTCCGGGTCAACCTAATCGCCGCCGGATTCGTCGACACACCGTTGTCCGCGAGGCTCCTTGGTAACCAACTGGACGCGCGCCGCGAGCAGCTCCGCAACACGCTCCCGATCGGCCGCCTGGTCGGACCTATCGACATTGCTGCACTGGCAGTCCATCTCATGACGAACACGGCGATCACCGGCGCAACTTTCGACATCGACGGGGGACAGCAGCTCGTAGAGCGATAAAGCGTCGGAACGGGACCATGGAGTGGCTTCTTCTCTGCCACTGGAGCGCTGGCCTCGAGGCTCCGATCTCTCCGATGACGTGGTGGGGCTGGCACGGTCCAGCAGTCAGTGAATCGGCGGTGGATGAGGCGCGTGGCACATCGAATCTCTGAATGGGATGTGGTACGTCGGTCGGCTCAGTTATCTAGTTACTTCGACCTGAAAAGTCGAGGCGTGTCGAGCGGTGAATATGCCTCTGACAAGGGAGAATGGTCCCAACCCCTTGGGCTAGAAGGGATCGGGACCATTCATGTTGCGTACGGTAGGCGATCAGC